>DASYAX010000332.1:0-42188 GCA_036501045.1 Bryobacteraceae bacterium | reverse complement strand
CACGTGATTTTCACCTACGATGGCAATCGTAGCGAACGCGGTTTGCGGATTTATATCAATGGGAACGTGGTTCCCAGTTATGGAACCGGTGACGACCTTGCGCCGCTCGAAACTCCCATTCGAACTACAACCGCACCGCTTTATTTAGGTAATCGAGATAAAGAATTCTTCGAGGGCGGCGCGATCGCGGATTTCCGGGTGCTAAACCGGCGGACGGATGAGCAAGATGCCAGACTATTATTCGCCGCGGACACGATAGAAGCCGCCGCGCGGAAGGAAATACCCGATCTATCGGAATCGGATCGCCAGGCGCTGCTCACTTACTATGCCGCCAATGTGGATCCGGCGATAAAGGATGCTGTCGCGCAGCTCCACCAGGTTGATGCAGAACGCTACGAGATTGTGCGGCGCAGCGCCATCACGTTCGTGCAGCAGGAGCGGACCGACACGAAACCGATGGCGCATGTACTCTACCGCGGGCTGTATGACCAGATGAGAGAGGAAGTGCATCCAAACACGCCGGCGGTGCTACCGCCGATGCCACAGTCGGCGCCTCGCAATCGCCTCGGCCTGGCCGAATGGCTCGTCAATCCGGCCAATCCGCTGACTGCGCGCGTTACAGTAAATCGATTCTGGCAGCACATTTTTGGTACGGGTCTGGTGAAGACGGCAGAGGATTTTGGATCGCAAGGCGAACCGCCTTCGCACCCGGAGCTACTCGATTGGCTGGCTGTCGAGTTTCGCGAATCCGGCTGGGACGTGAAAAAGACGATCCGGCTGATGGTAACGTCTGCCACGTATCGTCAATCGGCAGCAGCCACGCCCGAGAAGATTGAGCATGACCGCGATAATCGGCTGCTTTCACGCGGGCCGCGCTTCCGCATGGACGCCGAGATGATTCGCGACTATGCGCTGGCCGTCAGCGGACTGCTGGTTCCGAAAATCGGCGGCCCCAGCGTTAAGCCGTACCAGCCACCGAAGGTTTGGGAAACGGTGGCAATGGATGTCAGCAACACGCGCTTCTATAAAGCTGACACGGGCGATGGCCTTTACCGGCGTAGCCTGTACACGTTCTGGAAGCGCAGCGCGCCTCCGCCTTCAATGGACATCTTTGATGCGCCATCACGCGAGGAATGTGTTGTTCGCCGCGAACGGACGGACACGCCGCTGCAGGCTCTGGTGACGATGGACGATCCGCAGTTTGTAGAAGCGGCCCGCGTACTGGCGCAAAACGCGCTGCTCGCCTCGCACGGCAGCGTCAATCGCGAAATGAGTTACATGGCCAGCCGTTTGCTGGCGCACAACTTCGATGACAAAGAACGCGCCGTCGTGTTGCGCTCCTATCGCGATTACCTGGCCTATTACCAATCGGATCCCAGCGACGCAACCAAGCTGTTGAGCGTTGGGGAATCGAAACCTGTGGCAACTTTACCGGCACCGAAGGTAGCCGCCATGACCATGGTGGCTAACGAGTTGATGAACCTCGATGAAGTGTTGGTGAAGTGAGTTGTAAGGAGTCTTATTGTGATGCATCCAGAAGATGAAGCCGTATTGGCGGAGACGCGGCGACAGTTTTTCGGCCGTGGTGCTAGGGGATTGGGTTCACTCGCTCTCCTTTCGCTGTTAGCCGATCAGCAGGCGCATGCCGCCACCGATAAACCGGCTGTGGGAGGCCTTCCCGGCTTGCCGCATTTCGCACCCAAAGCGAAGCGGGCTATCTATCTGCACATGTTGGGCGCTCCGCCTCAATTGGAAACATTCGACTACAAGCCCGGACTGCAGAAGCTCTTTAATACAGATTTGCCGGAATCGATCCGCAGCGGCCAACGGCTTACGACGATGACGGCGGGTCAGACCCGATTTCCCATTGCTCCGTCAGTTTTCAAGTTCCAACAACATGGGCAGTGCGGCGCTTGGGTGTCGGAGCTACTTCCCTACACCGCCAAGATGGTAGACGATATGGCCATCATCCGGACCCTGCACACCGATGCCATCAATCATGAACCGGCGATCACATTTCTGCAAACAGGCTTTATGATCGCGGGTAAACCTTGCATCGGTTCATGGCTCGCGTATGGGCTGGGCAGCATGAATCAATCGCTGCCGACCTTTGTGGTCTTGAATGCAACGCATTCCAATCCGAAGGCAAACGTGCAGGCGATCTCGGCGCGGCTTTGGAGTGCGGGTTTCCTCTCTGGGCAATACTCGGGCGTGGCATTGCGCTCGGGAGGCGATCCGGTGCTTTATATAAACAATCCTGACGGAGTACCGGTAAAGATTCGGCGGCGCATGCTGGATGCGCTCGGAGAGCTGAACCAAATGGAAAGCGCGAAGCTTGCTGATCCCGAGACGCAAGTCCGGATTGCGCAATACGAGATGGCTTTCCGCATGCAAGCGTCGGTACCGGATCTCACCGATATCTCAAAAGAACCGGAAGGCACATTCAAACTTTACGGAGAAGATGCTCGTAAAGGCGGTACGTTTGCGAATTGCTGTCTCATGGCCCGGCGCATGATGGAGCGCGATGTGCGCTTTGTGCAGGTTTACCACCGCGGTTGGGACGTTCACTCCATTTTGCCGGAGGTGTTGCCAAGCCAGTGCCGCGACATCGATCAAGGAGCGTGGGCCTTGGTTCAGGACTTGAAGGCCAGAGGGCTTTTAGACGAGACATTGGTGATTTGGGGCGGAGAGTTCGGCCGCACGGTTTATTCGCAAGGGAAGCTTACGGCAACCGACTATGGCCGCGATCACCATCCCCGCTGCTTCTCGATCTGGATGGCCGGCGGCGGAATCAAGGGCGGCATTGTGCACGGCGAAACGGACGAGTTTTCCTACAACGTCGTGAAGGACCCTGTACATATCCGCGATTTTCAGGCGACGATATTGAATCGCTTCGGCATCGACGATCAGAGGTTCACCTTTAAGTTCCAGGGTTTGGATCAGAAACTGACCGGCACCGAAAAGCGCGCCATCGTCGTTAAAGATGTTCTGGTGTAATCAGCGGAATCGCTTATCGAACGGATAGCGGTCCCGGCCCCTGCTGAGCGCTTCGGAAGCACGATCCTGCATGCCAAGCCGTTTTGCCGCGGTGGCGAAACCGAAGAGTGCATCCGCATTGAAAGGATCGTCCTTGAGAACGATTGAAAATTGGGCCAGCGCCCGGTTCCACTGCTGTTGCGCCAGAAGGATCTGGGCGAGCAGCAGCCTGTAATGACTTGCCTCCGGCTCTATTTCGAGGAAGCGGGTGATCACCGCGGCGGCTTCCAGACGATCTCCTGAGGCGATGCGGGCCTCAATCAATTGCTTGTAGGCGTCTAGAAATGTTGGTTCGATCTGGATCGCTTTGACCAGTAATTCCACAGCAGCCGCGGTATCTTTTTTGAGCAACGCCGCCTTGGCCTGCTGGTAGGCCGAAGCGGCAGCCTTAATATGCGGAGTATCTGCATCGGCGAACGAGAGACCAGTCCCAACCAGAAGGATGCACAGCAGTCTCATGGCTGCCCTCCAGCCGAAGCTTGACTGAGCGCTTGATTGAGCCGTTTGTCCCCCAGCTCCTTGAGAGTGTCGCCGGTTTGGGATCGAAACCGGTTAAATAGAGATCGAGCTTCGTCCGTTCTTCCTTCTGCACGATAGGCGCGCGCGAGGTTGTATTTGGCACTGCGGGATGTGGGATCCAGCCGGTTCGCCAGCTCGAGGTCAACCAGGGCTTCTTTTGTCTGGCCTGCTTCGAGAAGCAACCTACCCCGAAGGGTTCTGGCGGAAATCGAGTTACTGTTGAGCTCGATAGCGCGATTGAGCTGTTCGAGGACCTTTTGGGTTGCTGTGGGATCGAGCTTCAGGAGACATTCCGCCATTAAATATTGCAAGTCCGCATCCACAATTCCGTCTGCAAGGGCCGACCGCAAAATTGCAACGGCGTCGGAATACTTTCCCAGTTTGTATTCCGTTAACGCCAAGAAGAAGCGCGGTTCCCCGGCATTGGGAGCGACGTGGGCGGCGGTTGTGAAATCTTCCCGGGCCTGGGCTAAATGGCCTAGCAGTGTATCGGCGGCTCCACGAGCGACGAAAACTTCTGAGGACTGCGGGAACAACCGACTGGCTTCGGTTGCCATCTCGGCAGCCTTCGCAAAATTCTCGCTTTCGGCGCATACGGTGATCAGATTCAAGTAAGCATTCAGATCGTCAGGATGGCTGTGAATGTCCTGAGCAAGGACGGCATAGGCATCCTGATACGAGCCAAGCTTGGAATAGGAGACCGCCAACAGGTTGGCACATTTGGGATCGAATGCCGATTGAGATTGCAGGCTCTTGAGAACTTCGCTAGCGCCGCGGTAGTCGGCAAGCTCGAATTTGCTTAACGCGACCGCATATTGGTGAGTGACCAGATCCGGCACATTCTTCGGAACGGAATCGAACGCTTTCAGAGCGGTATGGAAATGTCTCGCCCGGCCATACAGCCAGCCGATTTGAAAGCGGTCGATGGCGGGAAGCGAACTACACTGCTGCAGCTTGTTGAGAGCCTTGGCGGCGTCTTCATATTGACGGCTCTGCAAGAGATGGCTGACGCGTTCGAATACAGCCTCAGCGTGGCATTCCGCGGAGGGCGGAGCCGGTTGGCAAAGGAGTTGTGTGACGCAAAGCGCCGGAGCGAGGAGCGCAAGCAGCCGCTTAGTGGACATAGGTCGTTGGATCCTCGAAGTGGAGCGAATGTTGGCCGTTTGCCTGAAGATTGGCGGCTTCGCCACGCTCCGCTTGCGCCTCGGCGGTTCGGTGAAGCTGGCCGTAGATTTGCGCCAACTCGGAATGAAAGGTCGGCGAGTCGCGCAGGGCTGTCGCGAGCGGTTGAAGCACTTGCAGAGCGTCAGCGGCGCGATTCAGATGCTGAAGAGAGCGAGCCAGGTGCAGGGCCACCGTCAGGTTCGAGCGGTCGGACGACCAGGCCTTGGCAAGATGCCGGTAAGCGTCCGTCCAATTGGCCGCCTCGACCTCAATCGAACCTAACTCGGCGTTGACAACGGGATTTTCGGGGTCGATTGACAAGACCTCCTGCAATTTCTGGCTGGCTTCGGCGGTATTCCCGTGCGTGGAGGCCACGCGAGCCAGTCCGAGCAGTGCGCCGGGCAGCTTGGGCGCTAGCGTCAACGCACTCTGATAGCTCTCGACGGCCTCCGGAATCTTGCCGCGCGCCAGCAACACATCGCCGCGCGCGGCCCTAAGCAGCGGATTTTGCGGATTTGCGGCGAGAGCTTTGGAGGAAATCTGTTCTGCCGTATCGACGTATTGAAGAATTAGTAGTTGTTCGGTCAGAGCGTAGGCGATGTCAGCCCGCTCAGGAGCCAACTCGCGAGCGCGCAGCAGCCATGGGACGGCCTTTCGCAAATCTCCGGAGGCGGCAAAATCAAGCCCAACTCTGAAATACGCTTCGACATGCGCGGATTGTTTATCGATTGCCTCGAAGTAACATTTTCGAGCCTCTTCGAATTGGCGCAGGCGGGAGTAAGCCAGCCCAATGTTGAAATAGACGGCATCATCCGCCAGTTGCGGCGGAATTTGCTGGAAATAGTGTATGGCCTGCCGATAGTCGCCATGTCTCGCGAACAACATGGCAAGGGAGAAAAGCACTGGAGGAGAAGGGGGGCTGTGCAGCGCAGACAGGAATTTTGTCAGGCGCGCGGATTGGCGTGTTTCGAGCAGCGCCCGAGCAAACCAGAGAAATACGGTGGGATCATTGGATAGTTGTCGGTCCAGAGTGAGTGCTCGCTCCAGTTCATCCGCGGCCATTCGAAAGTTCCCAGTAAGTTCACTGGCAGCGCCGGCGAACTCATGGAATGAGCCGTAAGCGGAGCACTGCGAGCGAAGCGCGTCCAGCATGGAACTCGCTTTAATGGGTTCATTCGCCTGTAGGGCAGCCGCAACCGGCCTGAGGGCCTCCTGGCATCCGGTGGTAGCAAACGCCAACAAGACGAGAGGGACGACAAACATCTCAAAAAGAGAGGCCCTCCTAACGTATCAGAACGTCAATTTAAGCGCGAACTGAATTTCGCGCGGAGCGGTACCGGTAGCCAGACCGTTTATTTGCCCGAATGCAGCATCCTGGACGTTATTGTCAGGCTGGCCAAGATTCATATGATTGAAGATGTTGAAGAACTCCGCGCGGAATTGCACATTCATCCTTTCCGCAAATGGAAAATCTTTGTAGGTAATGAAGTCCACGTTCTTCTCGGGAGGCCCCGTCAGATTGTTTCTTCCCTCGTTACCGAATGTGTAAATCGCGGGTAACGCAAAAGCTGCCGTATTAAACCATTCGAGACGGCTTTGAGTAAATCCTGAGGTTGGACTGCCTACGACCTGGGCACGTTGTGGGCCGCCGTTGCCGTTATTAGCGATGTCGCCTCCAGCCACGACGTCAAATGGCTGGCCGGAGTTGAACGTGAGAATGCCGCCTATGTTCCAATCCCCAAGCACCGCCCGCACAAAGGTGTTGGCGTTTGACAGATACGGCTTTCCTTTGCCGAAAGGCAACTGATAGATGCTGCTAAAAACAAACAATTGAGACCGGTTGAAATCGGATGGCCCCCAATCACGACGCATATCGTAGATGGTTTCAATGCTCCCGGATTGACCCTCGGATTGAATATCCAGGGACTTGGACCAAGTGTAAGAAGCCAGGAAATTCAGGCCGAAGGAAAGCGACTTTTGTAACTTCGCTTGCAGCGCATTGTAACTGGAATTTCCTACATTTTCGTCGAATGAGAATTCACCGCCATAGGCTGGGAAGGGCTCGCGCGGTCCAACTGGGCCAGGACCCAGCGTCACCGCAGTGTTGGCCGCCGGCTGAATGAAAAGATGGCGCCCTGACGATCCGACATAATCGACGGTCAAAGCCAAGCTCGGCGCGAGTTGCTGCTCGACTCCAAAATTGTATTCCATCGCATATGGGATTTTATTGCGCGGATCGGCGCCAAAATCGACATACGGCTGTAGTGGATTGAAAAACGATGAATATGCTGGCAGATTGTTGAAGTAAGTGGTTGGGGAGGCCCGATTGAGGCTGTTGACCGAAATACCAATCCCTTCGGGCCATGATATACGCGGGTCTTGCGTCTCCTGTACGAGCGTGTTGTTGTGGTCGTCGAACATGGCGAACGCAGTGCGGATCACTGTCTTGTCGCTAGCGCGGTAGGCTATTCCGAAGCGTGGTTCGAAACCGTTGTAATGGGGATCGTAATAGGTCTTACGGACATTAGCTTGCGGATAAAGCGGCGGCGCCGGATTGGAGACGAGGAAGTTTCCCGTCAGCACATCGAGACCCGATACGGTTTTACTGCCATAACTCGGCGGCAAAACGAGGTCATAACGCAATCCGTAAGTTACCGTCAGCTTCTTCGACACCTGCCATTGATCTTGTACATAGCCGCCATACCACCAGCCGCGCTCGTCCGCAGAGGTGTTTCCCAGAAAGCCGGAAATGCTGTCGGGCAAACCCAGCATGAAGCTAGCAACTCCCGATCCGCTCCCGTTCACGACACCGCCTTGCGATGTGGCGTTCTGAGCGAAATTGACGGACATTCCCCAGCCATCGTCGAAGCTGTGGATGTGATAAATCATGGCGCCGACGCCTATCGTGTGATTGCCGCGAACCAAGGATAAATCGGCGTGACCATCGTGATTATATTGAGGCCCCAGCGGAATCGCAAATTGGCTTACGCCGGTGTAACCGTTCGTTAAGCCAAGCTGCGGACCCAGGGCGATGCCATTTTTCGCCGGCGCGAGCTGGCCAAAATTGGTGGCAGTGAGGAATGACTGACCAGCGGCGCCGTCGAACTGTCCGGAATTGGTATTGGTATAGCCATAGTGAATGCTCAAAATGGTCGTCGCGTTGAACAGATGCGTATAACCAAGAGCGAGCGTCTGGCCATAATTTGTGAGTGATTGTTGATACGTAGGCAAGCTCTCGGGCCGTAGAAGTGTCGCGTCGGATCGATTGTAGCGTCCGAAAAGCGTATCATTGTCGCCGAAGCGATGGTCAATTCTGATGCCCGCCTGATCGCTGGCGGTGTCATTGCCGCCAGTAAAGTGATAGTTGTTGAGGGCGCTCTCTGCAACATTTAGATTTGGTAGCGGATAGTATTTCTGCAACATCAACTGCGTCACGGGATTCAACCGGCTGGCGGGGATCATATTTCCAGGAAACGGATCGCGAATGACATTTAACGGGTTGGAAGGGTCGACGCGCGTAGTATTCGGATCAAAAATCTGATTAGAGTAAATGGGGCGTCCGAGACCGTCAGTGCCGGTTTGGGAGCCGAGAAGACCGGAGAAATCGCCCTGGCGCATGGCTGCCGTGGGAACGCTGGCCAAATAGCTCAGGCTTTGGGCGGAACGGAAGCCTTCCCAATAGCCTTCAAACCAAGTATTGTCTTTGCCATTGAAGAATGGAAGGCGCACGGGCCCACCGAATGTAACTCCGTATTGATTTTGCCGATACGGCGGCTTCGTTTGATCGATGAAGCTGCGTGCATCCAAAACATCGTTCCGGAAAAACTCCCAAGCACTGCCGTGAAACTGATTAGTGCCCGAGCGGGTGACGATATTAATATTCGCTCCGGAAGAGATGGAGAACTGCGCGTCAGTGATGTGCGATTGGACATTGAATTCCTGAAGCGCATCCGGCGGCGGGCTAATGGCCCAGGTATCGGTATAAATGGCGTTGTTGAGGACGCCGTCCATTGTGAAATTATTTTGCTGGCCGCGTTGGCCGTTGACCGAAGGGCTGATTGCACCGGCTCCTAACTTAACGGTGAACGAGTTTTGCTGGCCTGACTCCTGTGGCGCGGCACCGGGAGTCAAAAGAGTAAGCTGCGTAAAATTCCGCCCGTTCAGCGGCAAATCCACTATCTGCTGATGCTGGACTACGTCGCCGAGCGTGGCATTGGTGGTGTTTAACTGGGGCGGCGCGGCGTTCACTTCAATGCTTTGAGAGACGGCTGCCAAAGAAAGCCTAAAATCGAGGGTAGCGCTTTGGTTTACTAACAATTGAACGGCGGAACGGGTCTCGGTCGCAAAGCCATTTTTGTGCACGGAAACATCGTAGATTCCCGGGGGCAATTGAGGGACCGTATAGGCGCCATTATCCGAGGAGAAGGCCGTTCGCTGGGTGCCGGTATTCTTGTTGGTTACCTGAACTTGAACGCCCCCGACGGCGGACCCCGAAGGATCGGTAATGGTTCCGTTCATAGCGCCGTTTGTCGTCTGAGCCGACAACGAACCCACCAGGAGCGAAAGCGCCCCCACAAGACAACTGAGTCTTTGAACGATTTTCATTTTGTAATTCCCAGACGAAACTAATATCACCAGGTATAAGCTAGAACGCAACCCTGGTCAACAACTTTCTTAACGCTCAAGTAAAAGTTTTTGATGCCCAGGATCATGGGGGATTTTAATTGATGACACGAACAAAATCAAAGAGGCTGGCAATCTTGGGCGTCCAAGACGTCCGGGACACTAACGAAACCCGGTTTCTCCATTTGATCCGCGACCGGCAGCCGGTCTCGAGAACGGATTTGGCATTCGAGACAGGGTTGCGGCCCGGCACAGTCTCGCTGGTCGTGAACCGGCTGCTGCGGGCCGGTTTTGTGTGTGAGGCGGAAGAAGCGCCTTCGAAAGGCGGCCGTCGAGCCGTCTATCTCCAAGTGAATGCTGAGAAAGCCTACGCCGTTGGGATCAGTATCGGAGTTCATCAATCCGTCTACCTCGTCAGCGACTTCAACGGGCGAATTCTGAGTCAACGGAATGTACTTACGGGCCACGATCCGAAAGAATTCCTAACCAAACTAGGGAAAGAAATAGCCGGGCATCTGGAGAAGAACTATCGAAAATCCCAGTTCTGGGCAATCGGCGTAACCGCACCCGGGCTCGTTGATCGCGAGGATGGCAAGTTGGTGTACTCGCCAAATCTTGGATGGGTTGATATACCGGTGGCTCGCCTGCTGAAGCAAAGCCTGAAGCTTCCGGTTTATCTCGAAAACGATGCCAATGCCGCTGCCTTGTCCGAACTCTGGTACGGTCCGATGGAAATCGCCGGAGCTTCCAGCCTGCTTTTCGTCTTGGTGGTAGAGGGCATTGGGACGGGATTTATTCTCAACGGCGAATTGCATATTGGTTCGCGGATCGGGTCGGGCGGATTTGGACACATGCAGCTCGATTCGCAGGGCCCTGCCTGCTCCTGCGGGAACATCGGATGCTGGGAAGCCCTCGCGTCAAACGAGGCGACAGTGAAGCATTTTCTCGAGAGCTACCCTGGGCGCGCCGGGCAGATCAGGTCCGTTCGCGATCTGGTCAGCGCCGCGGCAAATGGCGACCAGGCCGCTCGCGACGAACTGTTGCGGATGGCCTCTCTCATTGCCAAGGGCATTCGAGGGTTGGCTCAAGGCCTGGCGCCGGAGGTCATCGTTCTAGGAGGAGAAATAACCGAAGCATGGCCACTCATTGAGGCCACACTCCATAAGGAGATTCAAAGCGGCTATCTGATTGAAGGCGTCTCTCAGCCGAAATTAAGGCGCGCGAGCGTTGATCATCCAGGCATGTTCGGCACCATACCTTTGTGTCTGCGCAGCATGTTTCAGAACCGGGGAAAACGAATGCCGGAGCCGGTGATCAATCCGTGACAAGGCGCACGGTCAGTACTTCGAAAGGATGGAACGAGAGCCGGAAGCCGTTGTTCTCGACGGGTAGCGCTTTTCCCTGGTCTTCTACTCCCGAACACAAATTTGCCGATTTGACGTTGCCACGAAGAAGCCGCACGGTCGTTTCGGTTGGTTTACCAGTGGTTTCCGCGAGCCGCAAAATGGTTCCGTGGCCATCTTCGGCGGCCTTCCAGGTGATCAGCGACGTGCCCGCGCCAGTGGTCTCGAGGACGCTTTCTCCCGCGGCCGGCAGCGGCCTGGGTGGATTCCCGGCCTTATCCTGGCTGACCACGCGATCCAGCTCCAACGGCCTCATTTCTTCTATCGCTAAATGCGTGAGCGCGCCACCATCCAGCTTTGCCGCGCTCGTCACGGCGTAGCGGAACGTAAAATTGCCGCCCTGACCGGCACGGTAGTTCGTGTCCCAATAATTGTTCATGACATACGAGAACAAGGTGCCACTCGCCGGTTGAAATTGTCCCGGCCATTTCCCACGATTGATGTCGCCGAAGCTTGCCAAGGGAGCATCCAGAGGCACAATGCCGACCGCAACATTCGTGTCATAGGCCGCCATCCAATGTTGAATGCTGAACCACTCCAAGCTTCCGCCCTTCATCAGATCGTGCGCCGGATCAAGCCAGCCTTGCTGCGGCGCATAGGCAAAGGCCGGCTTAGCCAATGCCACGGGAAAGGCAAAATAGACGCCTTCCTTGGCGGTTGTGTATTTCTTTTGGAGCCGGTAACGGAACTCGATCTTCTTTTCGTTGTTGAAAAGCAGGATTTCCGTTTGGATCGCGGGCGTATTTTCCGCCGAACTGTTCAGCAGAATGGAGGTGCCCCAAGCCAGGTGTTCCACTTGCGCCAGCTTGCCATTCGAAGCGGCATGAATGTTCAATTCGGGGGGCGGCAGAGAGGAAAACGGATTGATCAATCCGGAATTGCCATCGCCACCGGAGACGTATATGTATTGCCCGAATTTGTACGGGCTGTGCGCGTCTACCAATTCGCGCTGCAATTGCTTATCGTAGATGCTCGCCACCGCACCGCTGTCTTCAGCCAGAGTGATTTTGTAGAACGCATTCTCGATGGTCTGTTCGTTTGAAACCGGCGGCTTCGGCGCCGCTTGTTTGCCGTACTCGATGCGAAAACATTTGTAGCCTACTGATGGTAAATCTTTCGCCAGAAACCGCACATGCACAAACTTTTCCTTTTCGTAAAGAATTTGCAGGGGCACTTCCTGCTGAGTTGTGAGGTCAATCAGTTTTGGGTTCTCGAACAGATCCGTTTCCACTAAGGCATCGCGCCGCCAGTTGAGCGAATTGAAGACCACCAGCGTGCTGGCCGGGATATGAATCTCGTCCGCCAACTGACTCAGCGAACGGTTCATGACATCTTCGATCTCCAAAGAGGCGCTTTCAGCGCGGCCGTCTTTCACTCTGAGTTGCTTGATCGCCTCCTCGTGGTCAGGTTGAGAGATGGAATTGTAGGACAACCAGGTGTGCTCGGCAAATAGAACAATATTGCGCCAAATGTCATCAAAAAGGCCCATGGGAGGGTTGAGATTGGAATTTATGGTATGCGTGACGCTAGAGAGAACTTCAGCGGACAACGCCCGGTTCTGGTTCTGACGATCTTCGGCAACGAAATAGGCATCCGCGCCGACGCCGTCCTCCCAATACGGACCGCCATCACCCTTGTAGGTGGGCAAGTCCTTACCGTAGTGCTCATCCAGGTAATGGAAAAAATCGGGGAAGCTAGCGTAGTTCAGCTTCGGGTAAGCGTACTCCTTGTTCCAGTCGCTGGCAAATGTCGCCGTGGAAGGAAACAGGTCGGTATTTTCCACCTGCGTTCCATAGATAAGCGCTACGTCCGGCTTATAAGTAGGTTTGGAATAAGCTTGCAGATAAATCGGCAAAGACTCACGCACGGCGGCAAGCTCCGGCGGCAATCCGAATAATGTCTGAA
This sequence comes from Bryobacteraceae bacterium, assembly GCA_036501045.1. Classification (GTDB taxonomy): domain Bacteria; phylum Acidobacteriota; class Terriglobia; order Bryobacterales; family Bryobacteraceae; genus Bog-105. Next base: position 29,538 of record DASYAX010000332.1, on the reverse strand, counting down.
CTTGCATGTAGTGCCGGGAATACCAGAAAAGAACCTTTTTTCCATCCGGACCTTGCCACCAGAAAGGCGATTTCTCGTTCCAATGCTCGAAATGAAAAATGGGCGCGCGGTCGTTGTTCGCCGCAGCCACCCAATACTTCACTCCACTGGAAGCAAGAACCGATGGATAACTGCCCGAATAAGTAGGGACGTCGGTAATGTTGGCATATTCAAACGGCAGGCCATATTCACGCGCCAGTGTCTTCGATTCATAGAGAGACCGGTAAAGCGTTTCTAATGACGCATACCCGGTAAGCAAATTGCAGTATTGCGCCGGCATGGCCATCTTGCCGGTCCTGATCAAGTCGAGGATCTCGTCACGCTTCGATTTTGGCCGGGTATCGAGCAATTGCTGAAGATTCCACGAACCATCCATAGAGAAACGGAAATCGGGATGCTGATGTATGAGCTCGGCGGCCTGGCTCAGCACGCGCGCTTGCGTTTCCGCGACCTTGCCCTGATAGTCTGTGTAACCCACGTCCAAATGGGTGTGGGGAACGACGTAGATTGTCCACTTTCGTTCCGCCGCTAGAGTTACGTCGTAGCCGGCACGTGTACCGTACGGAAGGCGCAACTTCCCGTGCAACATCCCTTCCCACTCTGGAATTTCAAAAGACACCAGCTCTTCGCCGTACTCGCGGCCTCCTGGGAGATTTGCGCGATAGCGCTTGCCTTGCATTTCGAGTTCAGCCGTACCGGGTTTGAGCGTGGAATTCGACCTCACGAACGCATCCACAATTTCAACCAAACCGGAGGTCGCCTGGCGAAAGAAAATGGTTGGAATTAGCTCAGCAGTAACGCTGCCTGCCGAGAAACGCCTGGAAGGATCTTGCTCCAGGCTCACGGCGTCGTAAACGATGCCGGAAAATCGCTCCTGCCCGGAGGCCGTCGGCGGATTGTCCACCCAGGTAAGCGAAAGAACGTTGTTACCGAGCTTCAGGAACCGCGGCGGTAGATCAATCCGTAAGTCGCCATCCGCCTCGTGCGGGTCAAACGCATAGGAGAAATCGCCCGGATGATAGCTGAGATGCGGATGCAGGTAGAATATGCCGGCATGGCCATTAATTGAAACTTCAATGCTTGGGACCCGAGGCCTCTCGATTAGCGTCGCGATCTTAAGGGAATACAAACCGGCTAGCGAGTCGAGAGAAAACTCGATTTTGTAGGGATGGCCAATTCCCTGATGTGCGGGCCAGCTAGTTTTCCAATCGCTTGTCCCAGCATGGAAGGTGACATCCTGTTCCTTAGCAGCGTCGGAGTACTCCAAGGGCGACCTGTCGAATTTTCCGATTTGCCAAACAGTGCGAACCTGCGCTTCCGCTCGTGAGGTGATCCAGAACATGAACAAGCACAAACAGGTTTGCAGCCGTATCAGGGAAAAAAAGGATGCTGGCATTTTCTTGTTGCTCGTTTACAATAGCTGAGTCTCTTTCTTAACGGTCAAGATAAAGTCTATGAGGCTACGTGCCCGGCTGTCAATATGCTTTTCCGCAACCCGCCCATCATGAAAGCGCCGGTTCTCGCGATCTCGACAGCGGTGGCATCCCTGGCGGGCTTCTTATTCGGCTACGACAATATCGTGATCAGTGGCGCGATCGGATATTTGTCCATTCACTACGCCTTGAGTCCAGCCGGAATCGGATGGGCGGCGGGTTGCGCCCTGATCGGTTGCCTGCTCGGATCGGCAACCGCCGGAAGTATCGCCGATAGCCTGGGGCTGCGTAAGGCGCTCTACGGCTGTGCGGCCTGCTTCGCGCTTTCCGCGTTGGGCGTTTGGACGGCAAACAGTTTCGCCGGGTTTGTCGCCTGGCGCATCCTGGGCGGCGTCGGTATCGGCGCTGCTTCCATTGTTGCGCCGATGTACATTGCCGAGATCGCGCCGGCCAAGTTACGGGGCCGGCTGGTGGTCTTCTACCAGTTGGGTATTGTGTTCGGCATCCTCGCCGCCGTTTACGTGAACATGCTCATTCGCAACGCCGGCAGCGATAGCTGGAATGCCGAGCACGGATGGCGTTGGATGTTCGCGGCGGCCGGTCTTCCCGCAATTGTTTTGGGATGCAACCTTATTTTTTCCATGGAAAGCCCTCGCTGGCTCATGAAACATGGACACGAATGGCAAGCGCTGCAAGTTCTATCCGCGATCAAGGGAGCGGAAGCCGGCGCAGCCGAAGTAGCGGTCATTCATGAATCTCTTCAAGGGGAACGCGGTGGTCTGAAGGAGCTGTTCTCGCGCTCTCTTCGGCCCGCCTTGGCAATGGGTTCTATTCTGGCGGCTTTCTCACAACTGAGCGGCATTACGGCCCTCCTTTCATTCCTTCCGCAAGTCTTTCTGAGTGCCGGGCAGCAAGGGAGTTCCGCCTTTCAGCAATCAGTGCTGGTGGGGATCGTCAATTTGATCTGTACTGGGCTGGCGATCTGGCTGGTGGACCGAAAGGGCCGCAGAACGCTGCTATTGGCTGGGACAGGACTACAAACGGCGGCACTCGCCTCGGTGGGTACACTATATCTCCTCCACGGAAACTACCTTGCAATCCTTGCGAGCATCATGCTTTTCGTGTCGGGACATGCCATCGGCAATGGCGCCGTGTGCTGGGTGATCATCTCCGAAATCTTTCCAACTAAAATTCGCGGCGCCGCTATGTCCATCGCGACGACCGCGATCTGGATTTCCGCTTATCTGGCAAACCAGTTTTTTCCGCTGATGCAGAAGTACTTGGGAATTCATGGCCTGTTTTTTTTCTTCGCCGTAATGGCGTTGCTCAATTTCATCTACATTTTGGCCGTTGTGCCGGAAACGAAAGGCTGCTCGCTTGAGCAGATTGCGGCTATTTGGTCGAGGCTGCAGAAGATCTGACAAAGGAGAGACTACGTGCAAGACTTCGAAAACCGGATTGCAATTGTAACGGGTACAACAGGGATTGGAAGAGCTGTGGCGAAGCGTTTTGCACGCGGCGGAGCAAAAGTGTTGTCATGTGGTATCGATTCTTCTGCAAATCACGAATTTTCGTGCCAGGCGGCCTCGGAACGGCTCGACATCGAAGTACAAAAGGTGGATGTCTCGCAGCCGGACGACGTGCGCCGAGCCATCGGCACAGCGGTTGCTCATTTCGGAGGACTGGACATCATCGTCAATTCGGCGGCCATCCACCCTTTTGGCAGCGCCGTCGAAACCGATATAGAAACCTGGAACATCTGCCTGCAGGTCAATGTGACAAGCATCTTCCTGTTTGCTCATTTCGGCATTCCGGAAATGAAAAAACGCGGAGGCGGAGCGATCGTCAATCTAGCCTCCGTGCAAGGACATGCCTGCCAGCTGGGCGTGGCCGCTTATGCAACCTCAAAGGGGGCGATTCACAGTCTTACACGCGCATTGGCGCTCGATCATGCTAACGACGGAGTACGCGTGAATTCTATAAGCCCCGGTTCCATTCGGACCCCCATGCTCGAATACGCCGCGCGCCAGTTTTCGCCGGATCTTCCCGTGGAGCAGGTATTCGAACGCTTTGGTGAAGCTCATCCGCTCGGCCGTATCGGTACGGCCGAGGAAGTGGCCGAACTCGCCGCATTTCTTGCCTCCGACCGGGCGAGCTTCTGCACCGGAGGAGATTATCTGGTCGATGGCGGGCTCAGCGCCGGCATTGCCGTCAGGTGAAATCAACGGGCGAGTATTGACCACGCGAATCAGAACAAAGTAATCTTTGATAGTTGTTCATTTGACACGAAATGAAACTGAATATTGTTCGGATCGCACTGCTTGTTCTAATTTTGACGCCCTGGCAGACAGTCTCGGCCCAAGTCTCTTCCCCAGACGTTTTGCTCGTGATTCCGCACACTCATTGGGAGGGGGCCGTCTTCAAGACACGCGAGGAATATTTGGAAGTGGGCCTTCCCAACATTTTGAAGGCTCTTTATCTGCTCAAGAAGTATCCGAATTACCGGTTCGTGTTGGACCAGATGTGCTACGTGCGGCCGTTCATTGAACGCTATCCCTCAGAGGCTGCCGCATTTCGTGAATTTCTCGCGCAGGGGCGTTTGCAGATTGCAGGCGGGACGGACACCATGCACGACAACAACATGCCTTCCGGAGAATCGATCGCCCGGCAATATCTCTTAGGAAAGTCCTATTTCCGCGAGAAGCTTGGCTATGACGTGACGACTGGCTGGGCGCTCGATACGTTCGGCCACAACGCACAGATGCCGCAAATCTTGAAGCTGGCCGGTATGAAGTCTTATTGGTTTCAGCGCGGCGTTTCGGCGCCCGACACGCCGAGCGAATTTTTGTGGCAAGGCATTGACGGTACGCGAATCCCGGCATTCTGGCTGCCGCTTGGCTACGGCGCCCTTTATGACGTGCCTGCCAACGAGCCTGGTTTCAATGAACTGCTTAAAGGCCGCTTCGATAGCTTAACGCCATTCGCGCACGGCCATGAGCGTGTCTTGCTGGCTGGCGCCGATGTATCGGAGCCCGAAGAGAACCTTCCCATCATGATCGGCAAGTTCAATGAGTCCGCGAAGCAGCCATTTAAGGTGCGCTTTGCCGTGCCCTCTGATTTCGAAGCGCTGGTGGCTAAACGAACGGATCTACCGATTATCAGCGGGGAAATGAATCCGGTCTTTCAGGGTATCTACAGCAGCCGCATTGAAGTGAAACAGGCGATCCGCAACATGGAGCGCGTGCTGACCACTGCGGAAAAACTGAGCGTGATCGCCGGAGTACTGGGCGCTCCGCCGAACCGCGAATTGATAGAGCAGGCATGGGAGCCTGTGCTGTTCAATCAAACGCACGACCTGACCTCGGGCGTAATGGTGGACAAAGTCTATGAAGACTCGATGCAGCGCTACGCTCACGCGCGTTTACTGGGGCAAAAGCTGGTTCGAGACAGCCTCGATTTCATCTCCGCTCGTGTTGATACGTCCGGCAAAGGCGTGCCGATAGCGGTATTTAATACGCTTGGCTGGCCGCGTACCGATGTGGTTGAAGTGGACGTACCTTTCTCGGATTCGGCAGTTCGGGAATTCGCGCTCGTCGACGCGGCAGGCAAGGCGGTACCGATCCAGCTACTTCATATCTTGCGCAACGAGGACGGCGGCATCCGTCAGGCCCACATCGCGTTTATCGGGCGCGATATTCCCGCCATGGGATACGCAGTCTATCACGCCGTTCCCAATGTAGCCGGACCTCAAGAGCCACCCGCCCAAATCCATAACACTACTCGCTTTGATCACGCGGCCATTGAAAACGAGTTTTATCGCGCATCCTTCAATTTGTGGAACGGCGAAATGATCAGCCTGGTATCGAAAGAAGATAATTGGGAGGCCCTTGCCGCGCCCGGTAATGTGGTCGCGCGCGAATACGATGGCGGCGATTTCTGGGAACTCTATGGCACGCTCAACGGAGCGCGGTTCACTTCCATGAAGAAAGAGATTCTGCTGCCTCGGCCGGCCTACACGCAATGGAGCAACGATTCTGTGGGTGGTAGTGGCGCGACCAATTCTGGCCCCGTTTTTTCAGAGTTCCACATTACCCACCCGTTCGGTAAAAACCAGTTTGGGACGCGTGTCCGCCTGTACCATGGCTTGCGGCGCATTGATATCAGTACCAGCTTGGTGAATCAGGAAGAATTCGTGCGCTATCGCGCGGTATTCCCCACGACGATCCGGAACGGCACGACGATGGAAGAAATTCCGTTTGGCGCGATCGAGCGGCCGCAGCGCCAGGAGTTCCCCGCACAGAACTGGATCGACTATGGAGATGGAGCCCACGGTCTTTCGCTGATCAACCAAGGCCTGCCGGGCAACAATGTGGCGGACGATAAACTCATGCTGTCATTGATGCGCTCGGCGCGGCTGATTTCTTATGGCTTCATCGGTGGCTATGAACCGGGTGTCGGATCGGATACCGGGCTCGGGATTGGCAGGAAATACACGCTGAATTACGCACTGGTTCCGCATTCCGGGGACTGGCGCTCTGCGACTCCCTGGCGCACAGGCCTGGAGTTCAACAATCCGCTTATCGCACAGACCGTTGCGCCTCATCCGGGCGAGTTGCCGTCGAAATGGGGATTATTAGAGGTCTCGAACGAAGATGCGGTAACTTCCGCGCTGAAGCCGGGTAAGGACGGAACCGTAATTGTGAGGATTTACGAGGCAGCAGGCAAACCGAGCCATGCTGTGCGCGCAACCTGGCACGCCGCTATCAGCCAGGTCCATGAAGCAAATCTGATCGAAGATACGGGCGCACCGGTCAACGCCCAGGTAGACAGTTTCATCTTCGATCTGAAGCCCTACGAGATCAAGACATTCAAACTCACCGTCAAAGTTGCTGCGAGTGGCGCTTCGGATACAATCCCCTCAGGTGTACGAAGGCCCCGTAGACACGTCCCTCTTCGTTGAGCGTTGCGCTGAGACAAGTCTTGGCGGAAGCTATGACGTCGCGTGCGCCGGCATGCTGGTAGCCGACATTTTTGCCAACCCGGTTCAGCGCCTTCCCGAGCCCGGCGAACTGACGACTACTTCGGGCCTGGTTATGAGCGTAGGAGGCAGCGCTGCGAATACGGCGGTCGCGCTGCGGATACTTGGGCAGGAAGTGGATGTCGTGGGCAAAGTTGGAACCGATGTTCGCGGAGATTTCGTAATTTCCGAGTTGCGGCGCCGCGGGATTGGCGTCTCTCATATTCGCCGCACTGGCAACTGCTCAACCTCAGGCACGGTCGTTCTCAGCGTCACGGGCGAAGACCGGCGATATCTTCACTGCATTGGTGCGAATGCGGAGTTTGGGTTGGGAGACCTGGATTTTAGCTTCCTCGATGGCGTTCGCGTCCTCTGTTTCGGCGGTTATCTCGCTCTGCCGTCGTTTAGCTCCGCGCACCTGGCAAAGCTGTTCGCAGAGGCGAAGTCGCGCGGACTCACGACCGTGCTCGACGTTACTATGCCGGCGGGAGCGGGGTGTGGAATTGAGGATGTGGCGCCGGCGCTTCGCTATGCGGACTATTTCCTACCTAACAACGAAGAGGCCGCGCGGCTAACTGGGGAAGCGGACACACACAATCAGGCCAAGCGCTTGAGCGAATTGAATCCGGAATGCACGGTGGTGATTACGAACGGGCCGCGCGGCTCGCTTGCCCACTGGGGCGGCCGATTCATTGAAACTCCACCGTTCCGCATGAAGAGCGTGGACGAATCTGGAGCGGGCGACGCATTCACGGCCGGCCTCGTCACCGCCATACTGAAGAAGTGGGACTCGGAGCATGCCCTGATGTTCGCGGCGGCAGTAGGCGCCTCCCGCACTCGCGCGCTGGGATGCTTCGATGGCGTCTTTACCTTCGAGGAGGCGATCTCTTTTCTGGAAGCGGAGATGATGACCACTTTGCCGGGTGGGACACTTTCTTAAGGGCTGGAAACAGGCCTCCCTTACAACATGAAGGACGAAGAAACAAGAAGACCACTCCTTGTCTACATACAAGGCATTTTGCCGTCTTTGAACCACACGGAGGGTTTGATCGCCAGCTACGTTCTGAAAGATCCCGAACGTATTCTGTCCTCCTCCATCGCCGACGTGCGTGACGGTTCAGGCGCGAGCGTTGGCTCCATTGTCGGATTTTGCCGAAGCCTCGGCTTGAAGGGCTTCGCCGAGTTTAAGATCACTCTTGCCCGAGAGTTGGCGCAAAGCGGCTTTTCCGGGTTCGGTCCGGGAGGCAATGGCGACGGACGAAGCGACTCTCTTTTCGAGAAAGTTTTCCGGTTTCATTCTCAAAGCCTGATTGAAACTCTGCAGATCAATAGTCAGGAAACCTTTCGCCAAGCGGCCGTCGCATTGGATCGCTGCCGCCACATAGAACTGTTCTCTACCGGCATCTCGTTTCCGATCGCCTATCTCGCTTCCTGCAAATTCAAACTGATCGGCCTGCCGGCTTCCACCCAATTTGATTTGCATATGCAATTGGTAGCCGCAACGCAACTGCGCAAATCCGACGTGGCATTCGGCATCTCCTGCTCCGGGTCGACCCGTGAAACCGTTCGTTGCCTCGAAATAGCGAAGGCAAAAGGCGCAAAGACGATTTGCTTAACCAATTCGATGAAATCGCCCATCACAGCGTGTGCGGATATAGCGCTATTCGCCACGCCCAGTGAGATCAAATATTTCCAGGCGCCTTTAGCCTCACGCATCACACAGCTAGCCATCATCGACGCGTTGTTTGTATTCTTGGCCCAGAAACATAAAGAGCGGACCGCTGTCGAGTTGCGCAAGGCGGGTGAGGAATTGCTCAAACAACGGCTAACGTAAGGGTCAAATCCGAGCTGATTAGCGTTCACGTAGTATTCTTCTTTATGAAAGATGTTCATTGCTTTCTAAAAGGAGGCTCAAATCAGAATGTTTACTGGCCTGCATCATTTCAACTTAATTGTCGCGGACAGAGAGAAGACTAAGGCGTTTTACCATGGATTGCTGGGACTGGACATTGCGCTCGAAACAGAAATTGAGGACGATGGATTCTCGCGCGGCGTTGGGCTTCCGGGAACCAAAGTGTTGGCGGCCTTCTTCAAGTTGCCTGCCAACAATGGCCTGATCGAGACATTTCAGTACGTGCACCCGGCCGGGCGGCCCATTCCGGCTGGCGCCAAGGCGAATGATGGTGGCTGGCAGCACCTGTGTTTCCAGGTCGATGACATTGAGAAGACCACGCGCGAACTCACAGCCAGAGGCATCCAGTTTCTTTCGACGCCTGTCACCATCAGCCGCCAGCACCCCTTCTTTGCAGGTGTCAGGTTTTGCTATTTCCAGGGGCCGGATGGCGAGGTTCTGGAAATCCTTCAAGGATAGAGCCAGCCGTGGCATCCGGACTTTTTCAGGTATCGGGCAAAACGGTCTTGGTCACCGGCGGCGGCAGTGGTTTGGGGCGGGCTATTTGCCATGGCTTCGCGAAGGCCGGGGCGCGCGTGGCTGTCGCCGATCTCTCGCTCGACAAGGCGCGAGAAACCGTTGCGCCCCTCATACAGCAGGGATGCGAAGCGTTTGGAGAACAACTGGATGTCACCTATAAGGACCAAGTGGAGCGCACCGTCATCAAAGTTCTCGAAACTTGGGGCGCCGTCGACGTGCTGGTGAACTGCGCGGGCCGTGCCATTCGCGGGACCGCTCTCGACTACAAAGAAGAAGACTGGAACACGGTCATCGGCGTCAATTTGAAGGGCACGTTCCTTTGTTGCCAGGCTGCCGGACGTTCAATGGCCGCCCGCCGCAGCGGGAAAATCGTCAATATCGCATCCATTGGAGGATTCATCGCCTATCCAGGCAGCATCGCCTACCTGGCAAGTAAGGGCGGCGTTGTGCAGTTGACACGAGGTTTCGCCATCGAACTGGCGCCCTACAACGTACAGGTGAACGCGATCGCGCCTTCGCTATTCGACACGCCAATGGTGGCCGGCACACGCTCCGATCCGGAGTCGCAGAAATACTTCATGGATCGGACGCCCGTCGGAAGGATGGGACAACCCGAAGAGATTGTGGGTGCGGCCCTGTTCCTGGCTGCCGACTGCTCGAACATGGTAACAGGCCACACTTTGCCGGTGGATGGCGGTTTCCTGTCGGCTTAAGAAGCTAGAAGTGATTATTGTTCAGTACGATCTGATATATAGTGAATCTTTCTCATTTCACCAGTCAAGGAGCAAGCACTGTGCCGGGAAACATCAAAAGCCCAATGGTGAGTACTACGGAAAAATCGAAGATCACGCCTTTTCTGGGCGTAGAATACTCTGTCTTGCTGCCGCGCGAACGGAGCGAGTGCGTGGAGATCCTACTCGAGCGATTTCCGAAAGATCTTGCCTTCCCCATTCATCAGCACAAGGAATGCGAGCAGACCTATCTCTTTCTCGAGGGAGAAGGCGAGGTTAGCTTGGCAGGTCAGGTGCATCGGCTGACAAAAGGAGGAGTCGTTTACATTCCCAGGTTTACCGATCACGCCGTCAGGAACGTGGGTGATTCCGAACTCGTTTATCTCGTCGTCGAAACGTATCCAGACGGGTATCTGCCGGACGAACCGACGTGGGACTCTCACATCGACGCCCTAAAAAAACGCTATAACATCGCAAATTGAGGCCCAACGAATGAACCTGGCTGGTAAGGTGGCCGTTGTGACGGGAGTGGGCGCCGGTATTGGAGCGGCGATGAGCGATATCTTCGCTGCATACGGGGCAACGGTTGTCGGATTGGAGTGTAATCCGCAGTCCCTCAGCCAGACAACTAAACGAATTACCGAAAACGGCGGCGAGCTGCATCCAATTTGTACGGATGTAACTTCCGAGCAGAGCCTTGCGCGAGCATTCCATGAGATCGCGGCCCAATATGCTTCGATCGACATTCTGGTCAACAACGTAGGCGTTGAATTTTACAAAGACTTCGTATCCGTTCTGGTGTCCGATTGGGAGTCTCAGATGGCGGTAAATTTGCGAAGCGTTTTCTTAACCTGCTCTCACGTGGTCCCGATGATGATCCGCGCGCGGCGGGGATCCATTGTGAACACGGCGTCGGTGCAGGCCTTCGGCACAACCGGACAGACCGCGCCCTATGCCGCGGCAAAAGCCGGTGTGCTGGGATTGACCCGCGATCTGGCAAGGGATTTGGGCCCTTACAATATTCGCGTCAATGGAATCTGCCCGGGGTGCATCGATACTCCGATGATGGATCGCTCACTCGATCGCAACCCCGACCCCGGCGCCGCAAGACAGAACATGGAGTCCGCAATCCCGCTGCGAAGACTGGGAAATCCCCGTGAAGTCGCCAATGCCGCAGCCTTCCTCGCTTCGGATCTGGCGTCTTATATATCTGGAGTTTCCTTATTGGTAGATGGCGGCCTGCTGGCGCGGTTGCCGGTCACATAGCAGGCGGACGGGGCATGGAGATTCAGATTGACCAGTTCGAAACGTACGCCGATGGTTTAGACCATTCCGAAGATCTGGCCTTTGATGCGGAGGGCATTTTGTGGGCCGGTGGCGAGCTCGGCCAGATTTACCGCATTCCTGAGAAGGCACGCGTGGAAGAGGTGACCAATATTGGCGGCTTCTGCCTGGGACTCGCCTTCTCGGCCTCTGACGAACTGTTTGTCTGCAACGCGAAGCACTCTTGTATTGCGAAGGTGCAAAAGAACGGCCAATCAAGCCTGTTCGCCGATTTCGCCGGCAATCACAAATTGAAGCAGCCGAACTACGGCGTGTTTGACTCGGCTGGCAATTTTTATGTGTCCGACTCCGGTGATTGGGCTCGCAGCAGCGGCTGTGTTGTGCGATTCGACAGACGAGGTCAAGGTAAGGTTTTTCTGGAAGCGCCGCAACCCTTCCCGAACGGATTGGCCTTGAGCGCCGATGAACGCTTTTTATTTGTCGCTCAAAGCCACACAGACGATGTCCTTCAGGTTGAGATTCGCAACGACGGTTCGGCGGGTCATCGCGAAGTATACGCCAAAGGTCTGGAGCGCGTCCCCGACGGACTTGCTTTCGACACCGCCGGAAATCTTTACGTCAGTTGCTACGCTTCAGACAACATTTTTCGTGTGTCGCCTCAGAAAACCGTTTCGCTTTTGGCCTACGATCGTGACGGCACAACGCTCGCGAGACCTACCAACATCGCCTTCGGCGGCCTCGAAAACGAATACCTATATGTCGCGAATTTGGGCCGGTGGCACATCAATCGGGTCAAGCTTGGCGTCAAAGGACAAATGCTCGCGAACCAGAGGCATTCGGCTATCCCAGCGTGAGCTATGTTTGATAGTTAGGTAAGACATTGTTCAGGTCTCTCCTGAGTGCCGTCGCCGCTATCTGGCTTTTTTCACCAGCGATGATTGCGTCGTCTCCCTCAATCGAGTTTAATCGCGACATCCGGCCAATTCTGTCCGACAAATGCTTTACGTGTCACGGCCCCGACGCCGCTACCCGAAAGACCAAGCTGCGCTTCGATATTGAGTCGGGCGCGAATATCGCGCTTCGACAAGGGCGTCACGCCATTGTGCCTGGCAAGCCGAATCAAAGCGAAATGTTTCTTAGGATTTCATCGGACAACAAGGCAGTGCGTATGCCGCCCGCCTATCTCGGCCGCAACAAGCTGAGCGATCACGAAATCGAGTTAATCCGGACCTGGATCGAGCAAGGGGCAAAATGGGAGCCATTCTGGTCTTTCGTACCCCCGAAACGACCGCCCGTTCCGGTCGTGAAAGAGGCGGGTTGGGTTCGCAACCCAATCGATAATTTTATTCTGGACCGTCTCAGCCGCGAAGGCCTTCATCCATCACCCGAAGCTGACAAACGAACGCTCATCCGGCGCGTCACGCTAGATCTGATTGGATTGCCGCCGACGCTCGCGCAAGTAAATGCTTTCTTGGCGGACGATTCGGTACAAGCGTACGAGAAAGTGGTGGACGGGCTGCTGGCGTCTCCCGAATACGCCGAACGGATGGCCTATCGATGGATGGAAGCCGCGCGCTACGGCGATACCAATGGATATCAAACGGATGGCCCGCGAGAGATGTGGCGCTGGCGCGATTGGGTCATCGATGCGTTCCGCCGCAACATGCCGTACAATGAATTCACCATTGAGCAATTGGCGGGTGATCTGCTGCCGCATCCCACGCTCGACCAGCGTATTGCCACCGGCTTCAACCGGAACCACCGGACGAGCGGCGAAGGCGGCATCATTCCCGAAGAATATCGCGTAGAATACGTCGCCGATCGAGCGCAGACCACTTCCATTGTCTGGATGGGGCTGACCATGGGCTGCGCTCGGTGCCACGACCATAAGTACGATCCGATTTACCAGAAGGATTTCTACCGGTTTTTTGCCTACTTCAACACCGTTCCTAATGAGAAGGGGTTTGCCTATAACTACGGAAATGAGGAGCCGTACATAAAGGCGCCCTTGCCGGAACAGCAACAGAAGTTAACGGAGCTAGACGGGAGGATCGCGAAACTTCAGCAGGCGTACGATTCGCTCCAACCGAAAATCGAAGAGTCGCAGAGCAAGTGGGAGCATGCGGTGCATCATTCGCGAGCCGCCGACTGGACGGTGACGAAGGCGCTGGCCTTTCGTTCCGATCCAAAGGTCGGCATTCTGAAAGACGGCGGCGAAACGCCGCTGGAAGACGGTCCAGTCGGGCCCGCTTGGCGCTTCGACGGTAAGCGATACCGCGAAATCGATAAGGACATTGCGAACTTCGGATATTTGGATCCCTTCACATTTTCAGCGTGGATCAACCCCGAGAGTCCAAATGGCGCGGTCCTTTCCCAGGCGGAGGATTACTTCGAGGGCACTGGGCACGGCGTCTACATACTGAACGGCAAGATCCGGTTGCATATCATACATCGTTGGACAGACTTGGCGATACGTCTCGAGACGGTGAACGCAATCAAGCTCAACGAATGGCAACACGTGCTGGTGACTTACGACGGAAAACGAAAAGCCTCTGGTGTCCGAATCTTTTTGAATGGCGAGCCGCAGCAAATCAAGATTCTCTTTGATCAACTAAATGAGCCTTTTCGCGTGGCGCCCAAAACGCCCTTCCGGATTGGTGCAGCCGGCGGCCGGCGGTTCAATGGTTCGATCGAGGACGTACGCGTGTACAAGCGCGCGTTGACACCCGAGGAGGCAGCGGCATTGGCCGCACGCGAATCCGTCAAACAGATTGCCGCAATTCCGCCGGCGCAACGCAGCCATGCTCAAGCCGAAAAAATTGCTCTCGCCTTCCTCGATCGAGGCGCCTCCAAAAAGATTCAAGAAGCGCGCACTGAGCTGAGCGCGCTGCGCGAGCAGCGGGCGCGTTTCTACGATTCCATTCCCACCGTCATGGTGATGGTGGACGATCCCAAAGCGCGCGAAACCTTTGTGCTGAAGCGTGGTGCCTACGACAGCCCGGGAGAAAAGGTAACGCCCGGAATTCCCGAAATACTTCCTCAGCCGCAGCCTGACTGGCCGAACAACCGACTGGGACTGGCGCGCTGGCTGGTGGACCGTTCGAATCCGCTGACCGCACGCGTGACCGTCAACCGTTATTGGCAGTCTTATTTTGGCTTCGGCATCGTGAAAACGGTGGATGACTTCGGCTCGCAAGGCGAATGGCCGGTGCATCCACAACTGCTGGACTGGCTGGCGGTGGAATTCATGGACAGCGGTTGGAACGTGAAGGCGATGCAAAAGCTCATCGTAATGAGCGCCACGTACCGGCAATCCTCTCGGGCGACGCCCGAATTGCTGCAGAAAGATCCCGATAATCGCTTGCTTGCTCGCGGTCCGCGATTTCGTCTCGGACCCGAAGTCATTCGCGATCAGGCACTGGCGGCTTCCGGGCTGCTTGTCGAGAAAGTGGGAGGACCGTCAGTCAAGCCCTATCAACCGCCGGGTCTGTGGCAGGAGCTTTCGAGCGGCGGCGGCTACAAGCAAGACAAAGGCGAAGATCTTTATCGGCGAAGTCTCTACACCTATTGGAAGCGCACGGTAACGCCCCCGTTCATGGCGAACTTCGACTCCCCAAATCGCGAGATTTGCACCGTCAATATAAGCCACACCAACACTCCTTTGCAGGCTTTGGACCTAATGAATGATGTGGCATTCCTCGAAGCATCGCGCAAATTGGCGGAGCGAATGATGGTCGAGGGAGGCGCGACCGTGGAACAACGGATCGATTACGGCTTCGAGCTGCTTCTGGCGCGCCCCGCGAAACCGGCCGAACGCCAGGTTTTATTGAAAACACTCAAAGATTTTCAGACGAAGTATCAGAATGATCGGAATGCGGCAGAAGAGTTTCTTAACCAAGGGGAATCGGCCAGGCGCCCTGGGCTCAACACTCCTGATTTAGCGGCATTCACCACCGTGGCAAGCCTGATTTTGAATCTCGACGCCACTATTAACAAGGAGTAACCATGGATTGCTGTCAAGACAACGCTCTAAGAATGACGCGCCGGCATTTTTTCGGCGTGAACTCGACGGGAGTCGGGCTGGCTGCTTTAGCTGGGCTCCTGGGCAGTAAGCTTGGTGCTACGCCAAGCGCGCATGCCGCGCACGGGGGACTACCGCAGTTTCCCAACTTCCCTCCCACGGCCAAGCGCATCATCTACCTTTTCCAATCGGGCGGGCCGTCGCAGATGGAATTGTTCGATTACAAGCCGCGCCTCAAGACATTCCAGGGTACAGATCTGCCGGAGTCCATTCGCGGCGGCCAGCGCCTCACGGGCATGTCGGCTTCGCAATCGAGCTTTCCGGTGGTTCCATCCAAATTTGCGTTCGCGCAACGCGGACAGTCAGGCGCCTGGATCAGCGAGTTGCTTCCCTACACCGCGAAAATCGCCGATCAACTGACGTTCATCAAGACTGTCAATACGGAAGAAATCAATCACGATCCCGCCGTAACGATGGCGCAAACCGGATTTCGTCTTGGTGGCCGTCCTAGCATGGGCGCATGGATCTCTTACGGCATCGGCTGCGAGACCGAGGATCTTCCGGCATTCGTCGTGATGATTTCTTCGGCCGGTAAGGGTGGCCAGCCGCTCTATGATCGCCTCTGGGGAAACGGTTTCCTCCCCAGCCGTTATCAAGGTGTCAAGTTCCGATCAGTCGGCGATCCCGTGCTCTATCTTTCCGACCCAAAGGGATTCGATGCGGAAAATCGGCGGCACTACCTCGACGCGTTAGGGCAGCTTAACAAGATCGAATATAGCGAGTTTGGCGATCCGGAGACCAATGCTCGAATCAGCCAATACGAAATGGCTTATCGCATGCAGAGCTCGGTTCCGGAGCTAACCGACTTGTCGAAGGAACCGGCCAGCACGTTCGAATTATATGGCGAGGACGCCAAAAAGCCCGGCACGTTCGCCTCAAATTGTCTGCTAGCGCGAAGACTGGCGGAACGCGGAGTACGATTTATCCAGCTCTACCACCGCGATTGGGATCACCACGCCGATCTGCCGATAGAGCTCCCTAAACGCTGCAAGGATGTCGATCAGGCTTCCGCAGCGCTGATACAGGACTTGAAGCAGCGCGGAATGCTGGACGACACACTGGTGATTTGGGGTGGGGAGTTCGGACGTACGGTTTACTGCCAAGGCCGTTTGACGGCAACCGACTACGGCCGCGATCATCATGGGCGCTGTTTCACGATGTGGATGGCGGGCGGCGGCATGAAGCCGGGTATCACTCTCGGCGAAACGGACGATTACGGCTACAACATCACGAAAGATCCGGTGCACGTTCATGATTTACAAGCCACCCTTCTGCATTGCCTGGGCATCGATCATTTGAAACTTACGTATCAATTCCAGGGACGGCACTTCCGGCTCACGGATGTCAGCGGCAAAGTAGTGAACTCGATCCTTGCCTAGCCGACCCGGCTCTTCAACGCGCCGCTTCGGGAACGTAGATCATGTGCGAGGCTTTTGGCGGAGCATCTCCCTGATGCAGTGCCCAAAGCCGGTCGCGAATCGTGCGGTCCGACGCCGTCAGCCGTTCCCGCTGGCGCAGGTATTCGATCCATGATTCAACCACGAACGTTTCAACAACATGGCTTGCATCGGCGGCATCTTGAAACACTCCCCAGCGGATGGCGCCATCGCGCATGCGCACCGCGCGCATGGCGTAGATAGCTTGGGTAAAGGCATCGTAGTCTTCTAATCGAACCCGGTAGTCAATGGTCACCAAAACCGGTCCGGCTTCCGGGTGAAGCTCAATGGCCACTTGCGGAGCGGGACGATTTAACGCATAGGGGCTGAGATCCGGCGGCGTTCCACGGAGCAAATGAAAGCGACGGATCAACGGAAGAGTAATCAGCAAACCGGCGGCCGCGCATAGCAGCGACTTCGAAGTTGAGAAATGCTGGGCTACTCCGCCCCACAGCGCACTGCCGAGCGCCATGCCGCCTTGAAACACCATTTGATAGAGTCCCAGCGCGCGGGCCTGCACCCAGGCGGGCACCGAGAGTTGCACCGCGACGTTAAATGTGGAGGTTGTGCTGGTCCAGGCAAAGCCACCCGCGATTAGGGATAAGACAATAACAGGAACATTGCGCACGCAGGCGAGAACAACCAGCGTCCCGATGTAGACGATGCTAGCCACCGCGACAATAGCGTCTGCCGAGAAGCGACGCCGGATATGGGCCAGCGACGCTGCGCCCGCAACCGCGCCGGCGCCGATGCAACCATTCAAAATTCCGTAGCCCATGGCGCCTTGATGAAGATCCTGCTGAGCAACCACCGCAAGCAAAGCCCATACGGCGCTGACGAAGACGGTAAACACGAATGCCCGCAGAAGGACGGCTTGCACCGGCGGAGAATGGCGCAAGTAGCGAAGGCCGGAACGCATGGAACCGAACATTCGCTCGGAAGGCAGCGCGCTCTTGTAGAGTGGTGTGCGCTGCCAGGTGTACAGAACAAAGATGACTGCTACAAAGGAGAGCGAGTTCAACAGAAAGACGGCGCCTGCGCCCTTGTCGGCCGCGGCAAAGGCGGCGACGGCGAGGCCGCCTAAAGCAGGTCCCAGCGCGCGCGCCAGATTGAAGCCGGCGCTGTTGATAGCGATGGCGTCCGGTAGCTCGTCGCGTGAAACCAGCTCCGGCACAATCGCCTGCCAGGCGGGATTGTTCATGGCCGCGCCGATATTCAGCAGGAACGTCAAAACGAGCAGCGTCCACGGCGAAATGACCCCGAACAATGCTAATACACAGAGCGCCAAAGCGGCCGCCAGCATCCACGCTTGCCAGAAGATCAGCAGGCGGCGCCGGTCGACAATGTCAGCCATCGCGCCTGCCGGCAAGCCTAGCAACAGCACCGGAAGACTCGCCGCCGTCTGCATCAAAGCGATGAGCAATGGCGAAGCGGTGAGCGCCACCATCAACCACGTGCCGGCGGTATCCTGCATCCAACTGCCGAGATTCGATACCAGCGAAGCAATCGTGCGATCGCGGAAAAGCGGGCGGCGCAGAGGCGCCCAACCCGAGGTTTTAGCGGCGTTTATCGAAGAGATCAAAGCTCAGAAGAACTGCGGGGCTTTGGTCACAAGAATAGCAAGGACGCCAAACAGGAAAAGGGCTTACACGGGGTCGTGAGATCAGAAAATCAGTTTCAGGGCGAATTGGATCTGACGGCCAACAGCGGTCCCATTACTAAGCTGGCCGAAGGCCGGCGAACCTACCGTCAGAGTCGGACTGTTGGCTGACGCGAGAAAGAACGTAGGCGTGTTGGTCAGATCGAAAAACTCCGCGCGAAATTGAAGGGTGGCGTGCTCCGTGATTGGAATATTTTTGAACGCGGAAAAATCGGTGTTCACCGAACCGGGGCCCCGTCCGACATGGCGGGCCGAGTTGCCGAAAAGCTGGATGGGTGCACCGGTAATACTCGGGACTGTACCTGGAACGGCGAACGCCGCTGGATTAAAGTACTGATCCACTCCCCCGTTGGCATACATACTCACGCCCGATATACGATCGGGTACGTTGAACGTGGCAAAAGTTTGAGGGACGACAGAGACCCTGATGTCGGTCGGAAACCCACCGCGAATGGTGGTAATTCCATTTACTTGCCACCCGCCAACGATCTTGTCGAGTATGCCTCCCCTATTAAGGAACGCCTTTCCTTTGCCGAATGGCAGATCGTACGCATAACTGGCCACGAAGCGCTGCGGAATATCGAGGGGAGCCGGGCCGTTATCGCGATTTAGGTCAAAAGCATATAGCGGCAACGACGTATTGCCGTTTTGCGAATACGAGCTATCGCCAGAGCCATTCGTTTCCAGGTTCTTCGAAATTGTATAGTTGGCCAATATATTAAAGCCCTTTGAGAAGCGCTTCTCCACTTTAAAATTGACCGCCTCATATTTATTGTTCGCTGCGCCATAGCTGATTCCTTGCGTGCCATTAATCTTAGGCGCAGCACGATTAGCCTGCGTATTCAAACCTTCGATCGCATAATTGAATGGCACTTGTCCAAGGTTGTTGCGGGAGTCGAGATGCGTGCCTTTCGCGCCGGAATAGGCTGCTTCCACTAGCCAATTTCCGCCCAGTTGGTACTCCAGGCTGTAGTTCCACTGTTGGAGATAAGGATTAGGACTGTTCGTAAGGTTGTTCGTCTGAATTGTGAAGGCGCAGGGTCGTTGAGCGGAACATTCGGCCAAGGTTGGATCTTGCGGCGTAAATACAATAGGCGTGTTTACGGTAATGGGAGGAGTCACGGTACCGCTGGCCGTGATGGTAGGTTGAACCAACGTTGGTACGTTTGGAATGTTCTCAGAGAATACGGTGGTCTGATCGTTCTGATCCCGCAAACCATAGAAGATGCCGTAACCGCTCCGCATCACCAGGTGCTTCGTCAACTGGTATGCGAAGCCCACCCGCGGCGAGAAGTTCTTGTGATATCCCGGCAAAATCGCGCGGGAGAACCCGCCCTGACCGGGAAGGATGAACTGCTGCGATGCAAAGCTATACATCCCGCCGAGATTGTTGGCGTCGACAGGCTGCGTATAAAGGTCGTAGCGAAGACCGACATTCAGCGTTAGATGTGGTGTGACCTTCCAGTCGTCCTGCACGAAGGCGCCTGCGTAGATGGAGCGCTGATTCCCCCAGGCGAGCATGCTCGTCGACGGGTTCTCGAGTGCCGGGTCGCCTACCAAAAAGTCCGCCCATGGATTGCCAGACCCAGGATTGTTGGAACTGGAGGTGAAAATGGAACCGAAAATATCCGTCCCAAATCCCCCAATCAGATTGTCAAAATGGTTGCGGCGGATATCGATGCCAGTCTTGATGGCGTGATTACCGCGGATGATGGTAATGTTGTCAACCCACTCGAAAACCTGTTCGATATTGAGATTGCTCGCGCCTCCCCCGAAACTGGAAAAACTCGTTTGTCCGCTAATTTGCCCCGTGGGACTGAACGTCATGGTCGGGAAGCCGAGCACCGGCGTCGGAAACAAACTGAGACCTGCCTGCGCCGCGAATCCCGCACCGGCGGCCCCTGCCCCGATGGTGCTACCGTTCGAGCGTGTGAACCCGAACCGGAATTCGTTGACGGCAGTCGGACTAAAAATATGAGTATCGGAGAACGCGACGCTACGGCCATATTCAAGCTGCGTGTTCCCTCCACCGAGTGGTCCGGGGAAGATCCCAGGATTTGGTTGCAGAACGTTGCTCAGCGAATAGCGCGCGAACAGACTGTTTGCCTGGCTGATTCTTTGATCGAGGCGTACGTCTCCCTGATCGCCGTTAATCAACTGATTTGGGGATTCGAAATAGTTGCGGGCCAACGCGCCGGCAGCTCCGAAGTTGGGGAGTGGAATCTGTTGTTCAATTGCCAGACTGGTCGGGTTGATTTGACTCATAGGAATTTGATTCCTCGGGAATGGATCAGCTATCACGGCGCCGGTCGGCCCAATATGGCGTGATAAGGGGTTGTAGATCGTCTGCGCCAATCCGGAAAAGTCGCCCGTCCGAAAGGCTACTGGAGCTATGTCGTACACTGTCGAGCCCGCATTGGTTAGCTTCCGCGTACCCTGATAGTCGATAAAGAAGAATGTGCGGTCATGTCCGTTGTACAGCTTCGGTATGTAAATTGGACCTCCTAAAGCAAAACCGAACTGATTTTGGCGGAACAACGTCTTGCCACGCCCTGCGGCATTCGAGAAGAAATTGTTCGCGTCGAGGTGATCGTTTCGGAGGAATTCGAAGAGGGTGGCATGGAAGTTGTTCGTGCCCGACTTGATGGTTGCGCTAATAACCGATCCAGCAGAGTGTCCAAATTCTGCCGCAAAATTGTTGGTTATTACCTTGAATTCGTCAAGCGCATCCACCGACGGCGTGATGAGAATACTGTTCCGGCCAATCGCACCGTTCCAGCTAGTGGTGTCGTCGGAAATTCCATCGAGAAGGATTTCGTTGCCGGAGAAACGACCTCCGCCCGCCGCGAAGGTTTGATTACTTCCGATACCAGTCACCTCGGTCGTGTTGCCGGCCAACAGTCCCAGAGCGAATACGTTGCGGCCGTTAAGCGGCATATCCACAACCTTGTCGTTCTCGATGACCTGGCCTATTGAAGAATTTTCCGCATTGACAAGGGGCGCGCGGGACTGGACTTCCACCGTCTCCGAGACAGCGCCCGGGTCCAGACTGATCGACAGCATGATTGTCTGGTCTACCGATAACTGTATGTTTTTGAGAGTCGACTGCTTGAATCCTTGATATTCGGCGGAAAGCTCATAAACGCCGATTGGCAGAAGGGGCGCCAGGAACTCCCCTCTTTCATTTGTTGATGTCACGCGGGTCTGGCCGGTTGCCAAGTGGACTAGTGTCACTTTCGCACCCAATATCACAGCCCCGCTGGAATCCTGAACCCGGCCACCAATGTTCCCGCTCGCCGTTTGCGCGACACAGAGTTCGCTGAAACACAGGAAAAGCGGGGTCAGCAGTACGATTTTTGAAATAAGAGAGCGCATAAGTTGAGCCTCGGTGATTAATAGATTATGCAGTCATGACCTGTGAACTGGTCAATGACAAAGCGGTGTCAGGAGCCGATGGCCTAGATCAAAATACGACAAAATGGCTGACCGGCCTTTCCATCGAAAACGAGAACCGCTAAGATATTTGTCAATGTTCATCAAGATCGACCGTTCTTCGGAAGTCCCGATCTATCTGCAAATCAAGGAATCGGTGCGCACTCTGATCGTGCGAGGAACTTTGCAGCCGGGCGAACGATTGCTAAGCACGCGCCTCTTTGCCGAGAAGCTTGGAATAAACCGAATGACCGTCGAAGCCGCGTTCCGGCAATTGGAAGCGGACGGTTTCATTAAGTCTTACGTAGGGCGCGGCACCTTCGTCAATCGTCTTACGGCAACCTTGGAAACAACGCCGAACGGTGTGAACAACGGCGCAAACATGGATGTCGAGACTATCAGCCGCTTATGGGCTCCCCTGTTCATCGATGACCGGTCGGCGCCGGCGACTTTACCAATCACAGCGGCGCGGAGCGCCACGAAGAGCATTTCTTTTTTGTCTGCCGCCCCGGGTCCGGATCTTTTCCCTGCGATTGGCTTTCGGCGATGCGCAGATTTTGTATTGAAGAGGCGCATCGCCGAGATCAGTTCCATTGGTTCTTCTGATGGATTAGCGTCGCTCAAATCCTATCTGGTGCGATGGTTCGCGCAGAACGGCATGACCGCGAGCGAAGAAGAGATCGCGGTTACCACGGGCTGCCAGCAGTCTATGGACCTGATCCGAAGAGTGCTAATTCAGCCGGGCGATTCGCTGATTCTGGAGAATCCCACTTACCCTGGAGCCGTCGCCGCGCTCGCGCCGCCCGCACCCTTCCCGGTTCGACGACTTGAGCTGCCGATGAAGAATGACGGTCCGGATATGAACAGCATAAAATTATTGCTCGATCGGAATGCCTGCAAGCTAATCTACTCGGTACCCAATTTCCACAATCCAACGGGCCGCACCATGTCACTCGCCGCGCGACGGCAATTGGTCACACTGGCAAGCCAGTTCCGCGTTCCGATCGTCGAGGATGACGTTTTCGGTGAGCTGCGTTATAGCGGCGCTTCCCTCCCCACGTTGCGGTCCCTATGTCCAGAGCTCGTAATGTACATCAGCAGCTTCTCGAAGATGCTCTCGCCGAGCTTGCGATTGGGCTGGATATTAGGTCCACGGCCATTGATCCGGCAAGTGATTAAGGTCAAGCAATCAGCCGATTTGCACACGAATCTGATGATCCAGGCAACCATCGACGAGTTCTGTCGCCGCGACCTGTTGAACCATCACATGAAACGCGTGCGGCGGCTTTTTATGCGGCGGCGTGACGTCATGGCCGAAGTGCTTCACAAGTATTTTCCGGCCGATACGAAGTTTGAGGCCCCCGAGGGCGGCCTCTCGATGTGGGTTTCTCTCCCACTGGATTGCAATACCAGCGACCTGCAGCGAGCGGCGGCAAAGCACGGCGTACAATTCCTCCCTGGCGCTGCATTTTATTTTCGTTCTGCCCTCCAGAATTCCCTCCGCCTCAGTTTCGCCACCGAACCGGAAGAGCGGATTCGTGAAGGAATCCGAATCATCGGCGGCATGCTTGGTAATCGTCGATCGCGCGCTTACCTTACCGTCAATGCGCAGAGCGAAAGCGCGCAGCCGATTCTATAATTTCTGCCGTTCGAAACGAGCGCTTGCTGCCGCTCGTCCACTTTCGCTCTTTTTCTGATCAGCCATTGCCGTCCAACTATTGACACTTTGCCGCAAAAACCATCTACTAGTGTCTTGCGGCACGCGGCGATGATGCGGGTTACATTCGGCAGCAGGAAAGCAGCGGCCACACAGGAGGCAGCTTGATCGGCCATTTGGGACTATCTCGCAGACGTTTCTTTGATGGCATGCTCGGCGGTTCAGCTCTTACTGCCACGGCTTTAACGGGCACAAAAGCCGCTCTCGCGAATGGCGGCCCGCATGACCGCACTGATGTTTCGCATAGTGGCTGGCAGATCGACGAGGGTTACTGGGATAAGATTCGCAAACAATTTTTGTTGCCTGACGGTTTTGCCTATCTGAACACCGGCACGCTGGGGCCAACGCCCGGCGTGGTCGTCAGCGCATTAGAAAAATACTGGCGCCTGATGGCGGTCAACCCCAATGAAAACAGCCTTGTCTTTCAAAATCGGCAAGAACAGATCCGGATCAAGGCGGCCGCTTTCGTAGGTGCCACGCCGGATGAGATTGCAATCACGCGCAACACAACCGAGGGTACGACGATTCTGACACATGGCCTCGATATGAAGCCCAATGATGAGGTACTGATTACTCAATACGAGCACAATAGTTTGCGGGAAACGCGGCACAGACACGCCAAGCGATTTGGCTACGTCGTGAATGAAGTACAGTTCCCCATGCCTTGCACCTCCGAACAGATTATTAATGCGTTCGAAGCCGCGATCACGCCTCGCACGCGAGTGATCCACTTCGCAAATCCTCTCGGCGGGTTCGGCTGCTTCACACCCGTGAAACAACTGGCGGAACTGGCCCATAGCAAAAACATCCTTTGCTTCGTCGATGGAGCCCACGCCCCTGGCATGATCCATCTAAATCTTTCGGAATGGGGAATCGATGGATTTGCGTGTAACTCGCATAAATGGCTCTGCGGTGCGGCAGGCGCCGGCCTGCTTTACGTCCGGAAGGATATTCAAGATCGTATCTGGCCCGATATCAGCATTGCGCGTCAAGACCCGGTAGGCGCGCGCAAGTACGATCAATCGAGCCGCCGCCCATGGCCGTGTGTGGCTGCTTTCGAGGACATTCTCGATTTTCACTCGGCCATCGGCCCCGCTAGAATCGAGGATCGCGCCCGGCAACTCGGTTCCTACCTACGCCGCAATGCAGCCGAAATTCCGAAAGTAAAGATCTACACACCTATGGACCCCAAGATGTCGTGTGGCAGCACCACGCTTGGAATCGAAGGAGTGCCCGGGATCCAGTTGAGAGAGTATCTCCGGCAACGATACGACGCATATGTTCCCTCAGGCGCAGCTCACCTTCGAATTTCGACGCACTTCTTTAATACGTTCGAGCAATGCGACCGCGTGCTGAAAGCTTTGAAAGAACTATCAACGGGAGTCGCCTGAAGTGGTGGACGATCCGCTCGCATACTCGCGGCGTAAATTCATGGCCCGTTCCGGGTCGATCCTTACGACACTTGCGGCCGTCAAGATTGCATTCGCCGATACTCTACGCCAGGTGGCTGCTCCAAAAGAGGCCTGGCGTAACGACGAGGGGTATTGGGACCGGATCCGTAAGGAATTCATGCTGGAAGACGGTCTGGCGTATCTCAACAATGGAACCGTAGGCCCCACGCCGGAGCCCGTCTATGAAAATCTTTCATCTTACTGGCGGCTAATGGCAGTCGACCCGAATGAGAATAGTGCCATCCTGCAGGGCCGCATGGATCTGATCCGCTATAAAGCCGCACAGTTCCTGGGAGCACACCCTGACGAAGTCGCCATCATGCGCAACGCCACTGAAGGCAATAACCTCGTGGCTCAGGGCTTCGATTTGAAGGCCGCCGATGAAGTGCTCATCGGCTACCTGGAGCACGATAGCAACCGTCAACCTTGGCTCCTAAAAGCAAAACGCAGCGGCATTGTAATACGCGAAGTCCCAATCGGTACGCCCCCGAAAAGCCCGGAGGAAATCGTCAACGCTTTCGAATCGGCCATCACCCCGCGCACGCGAGCCATTGCCACAACCCATTGCGACACCGTTATCGGAGCGTACTCGCCGATCAAGCAATTATCCGAACTTGCCCGCCAAAGAAATTTGTTCTGCTTTGTGGACGGTGCGCAGGTCAACGGCATGATTCCGGTCAACGTTCATGACCTGGGAGTCGATACCTATTCGACCACCTGCCACAAATGGCTTTGCTCGCCGGCTGGTACAGGTCTCCTATACGTCCGGCGTGAAATCCGGGAACGCATCTGGCCGAACATCGTGACGGAGAACTGGTGGACTTTCGAAGATTCCCGCAAATATGAGCACATCAGCCGCCGGCCCTGGCCAGTCGTTGCCGCGCTGGAGGATGCCATCGATTTTCAGAATGCCATCGGCCGAGACCGGATCGAGTATCGGATTCGCTCGTTGTCTAGCTATCTTCGCAGTCAGGCAGCAGAGATTCCGCATGTTAAGCTCTACACTTCGAATGATCCTCAACTGTCTGGTGCTTTGACAAGTTTGGGCATGGACAACGTTTCACCCGCAAAGTTGCGCGAATACTTGCGGCAGCGTTTCGATGTGTACACCGCGGCACGCAGTAAGGGAATACGATATCCCTCCGATCCTCACGGCGTCGACGGGATTCGAATTTCGACCCACTATTACAACACGTTCGAGCAGGTAGAGCGGGTACTCGAAGGCTTGCGGGAGCTGTCGACCGGGAAGATTTAGCCGCTTACAATGCGCACGGAGGGCCAACGCTACAACCATGGAGATTGAAATGTCAGAACTCACGATCGCGGAAACGGGCCAGAGCCTTGAAACTACCGTCCCTAGGGCATCAAGAAAGAAAGAGTTGAAAAGCGCCATCGCCGCACTTCCGATGGGCCCTTACTCGCAGGGCATTCAGGTAGGAGGCGTCGTTTTCGTCGCTGGCGAGAAAGGGATAGATCCAAAGACCGGCAAGCTGGTTCCTGGCGGAATAGCCGCCGAGACGCGGCAGACGTTTGAAAACATAAGAGCTATTCTGGCGGAGGCAGGCGCTACTCTGGACGACGCGGTGGCAGCGACGGTGCATATGACGGACCTGAACGACTTTCAAGCCATGAATGCTGTTTATGCCGATTACTTCCATGAAGCCCCTCCAGGACGGACCACCGTGCAGGTCGCGGCGTTGCCTGGCGGCGCTCACATCGAAATCACGATCACTGCCGTCGCTGGTTGCGGCATTCGCACGCAGTGAGGCCTTCACGAAGCTTTCCGAAAAATGGTTCATCAGGAGGATTCACTTATGGCACGGGTTGGATTTTTGGGCCTGGGCATCATGGGCAAACCGATGGCGGAACACCTCATCAAGGCCCAGCATCATGTGGCTTTGTGGTCTCGCACGCAAGGCAAGGCACGCCAGCTCGCAGGTTCCGAGCATACGATTTTTTGCGAGACTCCAGCCGAGGTTGCGAAAAACGCGGACTATGTTTTTCTTTGCGTTGGCGATACAGCCATGTCCAAGGAGGTGATTTTAGGGAAAGAGGGCTTGATCGAAGGTGCGGCCCCCGGCTTGGTCATCGTGGATTGCAGCACCGTGTCTCCCACCGAGAGTTGCCGGATTTCCGATAAGCTACGAGCGCTGGAAGTCGATTTTCTGGATGCGCCGTGTACCGGATCGAAAGCAGGCGCCGAGGGCGGCACGCTTACCTTTATGGTGGGAGGGGATCGAAAGGTCCTGGATCGCGTCCGGCCCTACTTCGAAGCCATGGGGAAATCCATTTACTATTGCGGAGGACAGGGTGCGGGTCTGCGCGCAAAACTGACACAGAATCTCATCCTCGGAAACCTGTTGCAGGCCTTCAACGAGGGTTTGGTTCTGAGCACCAAGGCCGGCGTTGATCCCGAGTTGATGCTTGACATCTTGAACAACAGCGCGGCTCGATCTGGTTTGATTTCGGCCAAAGCGCCGGCTGTGTTCCGCCGCGATTTTTCAACTAATTTCTCGGTCAAATGGCTCGAAAAAGATATGGCGCTGATGCTCGAGTTTTCGAGAGAGTTGGCAGTTCCTCTTCCGCTAACCGCCCTCTCCAAGGAGCTTCTGACGATGGCCGTGGCGAAGGGCTACGGTGAGGATGACATGTGCGGATCCATCCGCGTTCTCGAAGAGATAGCGGGCTGTCAGGTTGGACAAAACATGGCCGCACCGGTATAGCCTTATGAATGACTATGTCTTCAACCGCAGGGATTTCCTACGCAATACGGCAATAGCCGGATCTGCGTTGGCCGTGTCCGCCGAATCCGAGGCATCCGCTGCGCCTGAATCGGAGGATTGGTTTGACCGGCCTATGCGCTGGGCGCAATTAACGCTGGTAGAGGATGACCCGGGTAAATACGATCTCAACTTCTGGCTGGATTACTTCAAGCGCACGCACTCAGACGCCACATGCCTCAGCGCGGGTGGCTGCGTTGCCTATTACCCAACTAAGATTCCCCTACACTATCGCAGCAAGTGGCTCGGCAATACCGATCCGTTCGGCGACCTTGTCGCCGGCTGCCGCAAGATGAATATGACCGTGATCGGCCGGACCGACCCGCATGCCGCCCATCAGGATGTCTACGATGCTCATCCCGACTGGATTGCGGTGACCGCGGATGGCCAAAAGCGCCGCCATTGGGCCAGTCCCGATCTATGGGTAACCTGCGCTCTCGGTCCTTACAACTTCGAGTTTATGACCGAGGTGACAAAGGAGATTGTGTCCCTATACAAAGTGGACGGAATCTTCAGTAACCGTTGGGAGGGTTCCGGCATGTGCTATTGCGAGCACTGCCAGCAGAACTTCAAATCCGCAGCGGGGTTAGAGCTGCCTCGCACGAATGATCCGCAGAATCCCAGCCGCCGGGCCTACATCGTGTGGCGGCAGCAGCGCTTGTTCGAGCTATGGCGCCTATGGGATTCGGAGATTCGCAAAATCAATCCCGCCGCTCGTTATATACCGAACACCGGCGGCGGCGCGTTAAGCGATCTCGATATGCAACGAATCGGTGAGTTGGCCCCGACACTGTTCGCCGACCGGCAGGCGCGGGAAGGCCTCATACCACCCTGGGCAAACGGGAAGAATGGCAAGGAATACCGCGCAACGATGGGCCGCAAGGCCATAGGCGGCATATTCGGCGTAGGCGTTGTAGGGCCCCATCGCTGGGAGGATTCCGTTCAGAACGGTCCCGAGATTGCGCTGTGGGTGCAGGATGGAACCGCCAACGGTCTGCGGCCGTGGTTCACTAAATTCTCCGGCACGCTCCATGACCGGCGCTGGCTCAAAGTTGTGGAAGACCTCTATGTCTGGCACTACCACAACGAACGCTATCTTCGCAACGAGAATCCCCTGGCTCGCGTTGCAATGGTTTATTCACAGCAGACCGCGCAATTCTATGCCGGCCCCGAGGCACGCCGGGAAGTCGAGGACCACACGCTCGGGTATTATCACGCGATGATCGAGGCACGTATTCCCTTTGAGATGGTTCATGATCGTCTCCTCGATTCCGCCCACGTTGATCAATTCAAAGTACTGATTTTTCCGAACATCGCCGCTCTTTCCAACCGGCAGTGCGAGCAGATCCGCGATTATGTGAAGCGCGGCGGCAGCATTGTGGCGACTTATGAAACCTCTCTGTACGACGAATGGGGAGCGCACCGTCCAGACTTCGGACTCGCTGACCTTTTCGGAGCGTCCTTTGACGGCAGCATCGACCATCGCATGCAGAATTCATATCTGCGACTGGAAGCAGATCCGAATACGCAAAAGCGGCATCCGATTCTGGCGGGGCTCGAGGATGCCGAACGCGTCATCAACGGCGTTTCGCGGATCCACACACGGACAATCGGCAGTTATACCAATCCGCCACTAACGCTAATTCCGTCTTACCCGGATTTACCGATGGAGGAAGTGTTTCCGCGCATCCCCAAGACCAACATTCCCGAAGTGTACGTCCGGGAATTCGGTAAGGGCCGTGTCGTCTATTTTCCATGGGACATCGATCGTACGTTTTGGGAAGTGCTGGCTCCAGACCACGGGAAATTATTGCGCAATGCAGTCGACTGGGCTGCTAACGAACCCCGCCCGGTCACCGTTACCGGTCCGGGGATTCTGGACGTTACGGTATGGCGCCAAAAGCAGTCGATAACGGTCCACCTTGTCAATCTCACAAACTCGATGATGATGAAAGGCCCGGTTCGGGAGTTTATCGGAACGCCGCCGCAAACCGTCACAATCCGGCTGCCGCAGGGAACTAAGGCTAGAAATGTTCATCTACTGGT
>DASYAX010000331.1:0-21812 GCA_036501045.1 Bryobacteraceae bacterium | reverse complement strand
TTCGCGAAAAGCGGGCTCGATCGTTGTTCCTTCACGCGGATTGAAAGCGCGGTAAGTAGCCATCAGCCGCGCAGCGTATCGATAAATTTGTGCACGCGGTCCAGTCCGCGCTCAAGCTCACCCATGGAGGTCGCGTAGGAGATGCGAACGTGGGATGAGGTGCCGAACGCTTCGCCCGGAACGACGGCCACATACGATTTGGCGAGCAGTTGATTAGCGAACTCGAGCGAATTTTTCACTCGTCCGCTTTCGAAAGCAGCGCTGATGTTCGGATAGGCGTAGAACGCTCCCTTGGGCGTGACGATGGAGACGCCGGGAATCTGGCGCAGACGGCCGACCACGAAGTCGCGCCGCCGCCGGTATTCCGCGAGCATTTCGGGAACGGAATCCTGCGGCCCGCGCATCGCTTCGACAGCTGCCTTTTGCGCGATCGAGGTTGGGTTCGATGTGCTGTGGCTCTGGAGCTTCATCATCGCGTTGATGATCGGCGCAGGCGCAAGCGCGAATCCGATGCGCCAGCCGGTCATGGCGTAGGTTTTCGAAAGAGTGCCCGCCACCACAACATTCTCTTTAGCGCCGGGCGCGGCGGCAATCGAAAAGGGCTCGCCCTCATAGAGGAACTGGCCGTAGCACTCGTCCGTCAGCACGAAAATGTCCCGCTTCGCCGCGAGGTTAAAGATGGCGCGGAACTCCTCTTTCGAAAGCACGCCTCCGCTCGGGTTGCACGGCGAATTGATGATGATCAGCTTCGTCCGGGGCGTCAAATGACGCTCGATCATTTGCGCGTTGACTTCGAAGCCGGTGCCTTCATCGGTTTCCACGAATACACAAACACCGCCCGCATAATTGACTACATCCTTATAAGTGACCCAGTAAGGAACGGGGATAATCACCTCGTCGCCTGGATTGATCAGCGCCTGGATCAGATTGAAGATGGCATGCTTACCGCCGACCGTGACCATGCATTCGGGCACCGCGTAGTTAGTGCCGAAGTCCAGACGGTGGCGCTCGCAAATAGCTTCTCGAAGCTCCTGTGTTCCGCCGACACTGGTGTACTTGGTAAAGTTGGCGGCCAGCGCGGCGATGGCTGCTTGTTTGATATTGGCGGGCGTTGGAAAGTCAGGCTCGCCCGCTCCAAAATCGACCACGTCCGCACCTTCGCGGCGCAGGCGTTCGGCGTCGGCGGCCACCTTCATGGTCGAGGAGACACTGATGGTTGAGATCCGTTCGGCGATTTCTGCGGTTGCTTGCATCATAAGGCTCATTTCTAATTTACCGTTTCGCTGGAAATTTCGTACGCAACTGGCGCGCGACGGCCGGCGGTACAAAGCTCGATACGTCGCCGCCGAGCGTGATGATTTCTTTGATCATGCGCGAGCTGAGAAACGAATACGCTTCATCGGCCATGAGGAAGATCGTCTCGGTTTCGGGACGCATGCGCCGGTTCAGCGCCGCCATCTGCAGCTCTGTTTCGTAGTCGGAGACCGCGCGAATGCCGCGCAGGATCGCATGGGTGCCGCGTTTCGCCGCGAAGTCAACCAGCAGACCGTCAAAGGAATCGATTTCGACGTTCGAGTACGCGGCC
Organism: Bryobacteraceae bacterium; assembly: GCA_036501045.1. Lineage (GTDB taxonomy): Bacteria > Acidobacteriota > Terriglobia > Bryobacterales > Bryobacteraceae > Bog-105. The sequence goes on along the minus strand of DASYAX010000331.1, from coordinate 20,227 downwards.
GTTACTTCTTTGAGCATCGCGATCCGTTCGGCCACCGGGAACAGCGGCTGCTTTTGCGTGTTTTCGAGGACCGCTACGATGAGGTAGTGGACGAGCCGCGAGCCGCGAGTGATCAAATCGAGGTGGCCGTTGGTCGGCGGATCGAATGAGCCCGGAAAAATCGCGGTGAGGATGCTGGCCATGAAACCACGGAAAAGAGCGTGGAAATTTGAGTGTAGCGGAGAGTCGAGGTGGATGTAACAAGCGTTTTCGATTCGAAGGATTCGGCCATTTTTGAGGTGCGTACGCACGCGCGCGGGCCGCAAGGGACGCTGCCCATTACCGAAGCGATGCTGCTCGAAGAGCCTTCCGGCAATCTCTTCGGGCTTACCCAAAATGCCGGCATGGGTTGGGCGCCGGCGGCGCTGGGCGGTAAGCAGATACTGATTCTGAGCACCCACGGCGGCGTGCGCGCGCCGGATGGAACGCCCATCGCCCTTGGCTATCATACCGGCCACTGGGAAGTGGGTCTGCTGGTGGCCGAGGCCGCGCGCGAGCTAAAGGCCCAAGGCGCGATTCCGTTTGCGGGCGCGTGCACCGATCCTTGCGACGGACGCACCCAGGGAACAACGGGCATGTTCGATTCCCTGCCCTACCGCAACGATGCGGCGATCGTCTTGCGCCGGCTCATTCGCTCGCTGCCCACCCGCCACGGAGTCATCGGAATCGCCACGTGTGACAAAGGGCTGCCGGCCATGATGATGGCGCTCGCCGGATCGCGCGATCTGCCGTGCGCTTTGGTGCCCGGCGGCGTCACGCTGATGCCCGAGCAGGGCGAGGATGCCGGCAAGATCCAAACTATCGGCGCACGCTTCGCTTATAACAAGATTTCGCTCGAAGAGGCAGCCGAAGCCGGTTGCCGGGCTTGCGCGTCGCCAGGCGGGGGCTGTCAGTTCTTAGGCACGGCGGCAACTTCGCAGGTAGTCGCTGAAGCGCTGGGCTTGGCGCTGACGCACGCGGCGCTCGCGCCTTCGGGACAAGCAGTCTGGCTCGACATGGCGCGCCGAACGGCACGCGCGCTGTTGCGAGTGACACAGCTCGGGCTGAAGCTGAAAGACGTTCTGACCGCCGCGGCCATCGAGAACGCCATGGTCTTGCACGCCGCGTTCGGCGGATCCACCAATCTGCTCTTGCATGTCCCAGCAGTGGCGCATGCGGCCGGGTTGCGGCGTCCGCGGGCGGCCGATTGGAACCGGATCAATCGCAGCGTCCCACGCCTGGTAGATGCCCTGCCCAATGGTCCGCGCAATCACCCGACCGTGGAAGTTTTTTTGGCCGGCGGCGTTCCCGAAGTGATGCTGCATTTGCGCCGAGCCGGATTGTTGAACACGAAAGCCCTGACCGCATCCGGCGAGACGCTCGATGTGGCCCTTGATTGGTGGGAACAATCGGAGCGCCGCAGCCGTCTGCGCACGCGCCTGAAAGAACTCGATAACGTTGACGCCGGCGACGTAATCCTCTCACCCACCCAGGCGCGGGCGCGTGGCCTGACATCGACGGTCTGCTTCCCGAGCGGCAATCTCGCGCCGGAGGGCTCTGTCGTGAAGAGCACCTCCATCGATCCGGAAGTGGTCGGCGCCGATGGCGTCTATCGGATGCGCGGACCGGCGCGCGTTTTTATCAGCGAGCATGACGCCATCGCGGCGATTAAAAATCATCAGGTCAAAGAAGGCGATGTGCTCGTTTTGATCTGCCGCGGGCCAATGGGCTCGGGGATGGAGGAGACCTACCAGATCACCTCTGCGTTGAAGCACTTGCCGTTCGGGAAGCACGTGGCGGTGATCACGGACGCGCGCTTCAGCGGCGTTTCAACCGGAGCCTGTATTGGGCACGTTTCGCCGGAAGCGCTCGCGGGCGGCCCGCTAGGCAAGCTGCGCGATGGCGACCTCATTGAGATTGTGATCGATCGCAACCAGCTCGAAGGGCATGTCAATTTCATCGGCGAAGCAGGTCAAACGTTCGACGCGGGCGAAGGACTCATCCGCTTGACCCAACGGGCAGCTCGTCCGGATTTGCACGCCGACCCCGCGCTGCCGGAGGATACGCGGCTCTGGGCGGCGCTCCAGCAGGCGAGCGGTGGCATCTGGGGTGGTTGCGTCTATGATGCGGAAGCGATTGTGAAAAAGCTGGCCGCCCTATAGATCTGGCTGCCCTATAGATATGGATATGGGCTCCAGGTGCCATCGCTCTGACGGCGCTGTTCTTCTTCTTTTTTCTCTTTGGCTTTTAAGGCGGCGGACTTACCGCCTTTGAAATAGAGATGCACCGTAACGTTGTGGCTCGTGGCGTCGGCCGTATAGTCCGAGCGCGTATCCGCCAAATTGTCGAAAAGGCCTTGCTCCTGCACGCGCTTCAGGAAGAAATCCGGATAATCGGGATTAAACGGATGGCCAGGCTTTTCGCCCCATAGCCTGGCGATCACCGGCTGACTGGTGATATCGAGGCCTTGGACGTCGAGCGTTCCGAAGTTATAAGGCTCGCCGGGCAAGACGTTATAGATGACGTTTACCGCGCGCTTCGCTTCATCAGGTTCGGTTTCCGTCGTGATTCTGGCGTCGAGCAGACCGCGCCGTTTCATGCGATGAAGCAGCGCCAGGCGGAAATTATCAATCTTTTCGGCATCGAAAGTCTGGCCGGCTTTAAAGGTGATGTTCGATCGAATCTCATCCTCATCGAGTCCCCTGCCGCGGAAGCGAATGGACCCGAATTGGAACACCGGACCCTCTTTAATTTCGACCTTCACGATTACACCTAAATTGTTCTTCGAGGGTTCCGTCTCAACCTTCGGAAAACTCACGGCCGTGTAGCCCTTCGCGGCATAGACGGGTTTGATAGCGCCGTCAAGAATCATCTTCAACCGCATATCGGAAAGCGGCACGCCGATGGCAACCGCGTTTACGGCGCGCAGAATCGTGCCGGTATCGATCGCTTGATTGCCGCTCACCAGAACCTGCGAAATGGTCGGCGCGGGTGTATCCGGAGTGAACAGCACCGTCAATTGCTGCGGGTCGTCATTCGTGACGGCGGCGCGCACTTTCAAATGCGGATGATTCTGCTCCACCAATTCCTGGATGGCTTCGGTGTAGCGGCGCAGCACGCCTTCCGTGCCCGGAATGCGGTCCGAATACAGCTCGACGTGGGCCTTGAGATAATCGCGAATCGCTTCCGGGCTGACGCCCAGGCGTTCAAAGCGCATGGGGAAAAGCTGCTCGTTTTCAGCGACCTCGAAAGTCAGCTCGTAGCCGGGCGGATTGGCAGTCGTAGTGCGATATTCGTCGGCAACGCTTGTGAACAGTTCACTGTCTTGCAGCTTCTTCCGGGCCTGTTCAATAATAGCCGCGCTAACCTGCTGGCCAATTTTCAGGCCCGAATCTTTGATGATGTCCTCAGCCGGATAGAGCCGGTTGCCTTTGACGTTGACCACGCGCAGCGTACCCGGGGGCGGCTGGCGCCCGGGGGCCGGTTTCGCATCGGGTATTTGCGCGGCCACGGCAATAGCGAGTAAACAACCTGCTGCCGATCGAGCGATGAAACGCATGGGCCTATTTCCATGATACGTAGAAACCGCCGGGTCCGTTTCCCACGGTTCGCTAAAATCAAGACGAAAATGGTATACGACGTAGTAGTAATCGGGAGCGGTCCAGGAGGCTATTCGGCGGCCGTGCGGGCAGGTCAATATGGCCTAAAAACGGCAATCATCGAGCGCGGACCGCGACTCGGCGGAACCTGCCTGCTGGTTGGCTGCATTCCGACCAAAAGCCTGCTGCATACCGCCGACGTTTGGGATTACTTCAAGAACCCGGCGGCGCAGGGCATCCAATGTGAAAATCCGCAATTGAATTATCCGCAAGTGCTCGATCGGAAAAACCGGATCGTCACGAAGCATTCCAAAGGCATCGAATTTCTGATGCGCAAGAACAAAGTGGACGTCCTCAAGGGAAATGGGCGTCTCCTCGGCGGAGGGCGCATCGAAGTCAAAGGCGATCAAGGCACGCAAACCGTCGAGGCGAAAAATATCATTCTCGCCACCGGCTCGGAAGCGAGGATGTTGCCGGGCCTCCAGCCGGACGCAAACCTGATCTTGACGAACATCGAGATTCTAGATCTCGACGCGGTCCCAAAAACCATCGGCATTATCGGCGCAGGCGCGGTGGGCATGGAATTCGCCTCGATTTTCAGCCGCTTTGGTTCAAAAGTCACCGTCCTCGAGATGCTGCCGCGCGTGGTTCCTGTCGAGGACGAGGAAGTTTCGAAGGAACTCGAAAAGCACTTCCGCAAAGCGGGAATCCGCATCGAGACGGGCGCGAAAGCCGAAAACGTCCGAAAAAATGCGCACAGCGTGAGCCTGGGCGTCACGCTTGCCAACGGCAACAAGGAGGAGATGGAGTTCGATAAGCTCCTGGTAGCGGTGGGGCGCCGGCCCAACGCCGATAACGTTGGGATCGAAAACACCAAGGCCCAGTTGGATCGCGGTTTTGTCAAGGTCGATCGTTTTCAATTGACCGATGAGCCGGGCTTGTACGCCATTGGCGACATCGTCGCCGGAACCCCGCAGCTCGCGCACGTGGCAAGCGCCGAAGGCATGGTGGCGGTGGGTCATATTGCCGGCAAACCCGTGCGCCCCATCAACCGCAATCGAATTCCCAGTGCGACGTATACCGAGCCGGGCATCGGTAGCGTGGGCTTGACGGAAGCGCAGGCGCGCGCCCAGGGATTCAAAGTGAAAGTCGGAAAATTTCCGTTTGCCGGAAACAGCAAAGCGACCATTCTCGGCAAGCACGAAGGCTTTGTCAAAGTAGTAGCGGATGAGAAATTCGGCGAGATCCTGGGCGTCCACATCATTGGGCCGGAAGCGTTCGAATTGATTTCGGAAGCCGTCACGGCGATGGAGGCCGAAGCCACCGTCGAAACCATGATGCAGACCATTCATGCGCATCCGACCATCTATGAAGCGATCGGTGAAGCCTTTAATAACGTAGACGGGCTCGCGATCAATATTTAGCGATTCAGCGCGATGACGAGACCATTAGAAGTGCTGGACCTCGGACGCATGCGTTATGCCGAAGCCTTCGAAGTCCAGCAGCGCCTGGTAGAACAACGCAAACGCGGCGAAGGCACGGACACGCTCTTATTGGTAGAGCATCCGCACGTCGTGACGTTAGGGCGAAACGGCCGCGAGCAGAACATTCTGGCGAGCGAAGAGGTGCTGGCCCGCACCGGAATCGAATATTATGAGAGCGACCGCGGAGGCGATGTAACCTATCACGGCCCTGGTCAACTGGTGGGCTATCCGATAATTGATCTGCGAGAATGGAAACGCGACGTACACGCTTATTTTCAAGGTGTCGAGCGTTCTTTGATAGAGGCGCTGGCTGTTTTCGGAATCGTGGCGGAGCGGATTCCGGAGCGTGGGTATGAGGGCGTTTGGGTGAAAGGCGCGAAGCTTGCCGCCATCGGAATACATATCAGCCGCTGGATTACTTCGCACGGTTTTGCGCTAAACGTGGCAACCGATCTCGACTATTTCCAATATATTGTTCCGTGCGGTTTAACAAAGCCGGTTTGTTCCCTGCGCAGCTTGGGCTGCCAGGCCGGCCGCGACGAGGTCATACGCGCCATTACCACCTCGTTCGCGAGAGTTTTTGATTACGAACCAGTGATGGCAGGCCAAGAACTGCAGGAGACGCGATGACCGACGTAGTGATGCCCCAAATGGGCGAAAGCATTGTGGAAGGCACTTTGACGCGCTGGCTAAAGAAGCCGGGCGACAAAGTGGAACGGGATGAACCGCTATTTGAGATATCTACCGACAAGGTAGACACCGAGATTCCCTCGCCGGAATCGGGCGTGCTGAGTGAGGTTCTGGTACAAGAAGGCACCACGGTCGCTATCAATGCGGTGGTCGCGCGCATTGGCGATGGAGCCGGCGCACCCGCGCCGCCAAAACAGCAAGCCAGCGCACCCGCAGAGCCCAAGCCGCAAGCGGCAGCACCTGTGCCGGCGCCACAGCCGGAAGCGCCAACGCCGCCGCCTCCCGCCACGCCTGCGCCGCCCGCTCCCGCGCGGCAAGCCCAGACCGATGAAGAACAAGGCCCTTTATCGCCATTAGTGCGTAAAATGGCCCGCGAATATAGCATCGATCTGGCACAGGTGAAGGGAACCGGTGCCGATGGCCGAATCACCAAGCAAGACGTAGAAGCATACATGTCGTCACAGGCCGCTCGAACGTATGCCGCGCCGCCCGCCGCCGCGAGTCCTGCAGCGCCCGCCCCAACACCGGCGCCCTCAGCGCCCGCCAAACCGGAACCTGCCCCAATGCCGCTAGCCGAATCGGCGAAAACGCGTACCGAGCCCATGTCCACCATGCGGCAGAAGATCGCCGAGCACATGATCATGAGCAAGCGCACTTCCGCCCACGTGACCACTGTGCATCGCGTCGACATGACCAAGATCGCCAAGCTGCGCGACAAATCGAAACAGGAGTTTCAGGCGCGCAACGGCTTTTCGCTGACGTTTCTGCCCTTCGTGACGGCGGCTGCCGTCGAGGCGCTGCGCGCCTTTCCCCTATTCAACGCCTCCATCGACGGAAAGAACATCGTCTATTACCGCGACATAAACATCGGCATCGCGGTGGCGCTCGAAGGTGGACTCATCGTGCCGGTCATCCGCAACGCGGACGAAAAAAACGTGGGTGGCCTGCAGCGCGCCATTGTCGACCTGGCCACGCGGGCGCGCTCCCGGCAACTGAAACCCGACGAAGTACAAGGCGGAACGTTCTCGATTACTAACTTCGGCAGCTTCGGCAGTATTTTCGCGACGCCGGTCATCAATCAGCCGCAGGTGGCGATTCTCGGCGTAGGGGCAGTAGAAAAAATACCAGCCGTAGTCGAAGGCGACGCCATCGCGATTCGCTCGCAGGCGCATTTGGCCTTGACCTTCGATCATCGCCTCATCGACGGCGCGTTGGCCGACCAATTCTGCCAAAAGGTGAAGTCCATTCTGGAGAATTGGTCGACGAATATCCTCTAGCGCTTACTAGCATTTAGCGGATTTGGCCATGAGCTTGCTCGGCAAGGTTTGACGGTCGCCGGTCCGGCGCAATGACACCCGCCGCAGGTGGAGCTTTACGGCTTCTGCCGTCAATTCACAGACTTACCGTTTCACAGCTATACACTACCCCGCCGGGAGTGGACCCTCGCATTTCTCCTTGACGAAATCTTAATGCGGGTTTACCATTCCTTTCAGGCCAGACAATCGGCCTTTATTTTCAGATCGATGAAAGAGGTCCGCGAATGACCTTCCAGGTCGGTGAAAAAGTGGTTTACCCCAACCACGGCGTAGGTACCATCGAGAACATCAGTCTACGGGCCTTTGGCGCCCAGCAGGAGCGCTTCTATTTGCTCCGCCTTTCCCCCAATCGGATGACGGTAATGGTGCCTTTCTCGCATGTGGGCGATGTAGGGCTCCGCAAAGTCACCAAGTGCAGCGAGATCACGCGTGTTTTTAATTATCTAGCGGCCGGACGCCCCTGCTGCGCGCAGGATTGGAAAGATCGCTTCAAAGAGAACTCCGATCGCATGAAGGGCGGCAGTTTGCTCGAGATCGCGGAAGTCTTCAAGGCGCTGCTGATCATTCGCATGAGCAAGCCGCTTTCGTTTCGCGAAAAGAAAATGCTCGAGCGCGCCCGCAGCATGCTGATTCTCGAGACCTCGGTGGCCCGCGCGGTCAGTGAGCCCGAAGCCGTAACATTGATTGGCAAAGCGCTCGGCAAGTGCGGCTTGGCCATGCCCGCCGCGCTCTAGAAGCGATCCTGCCTCGCCGGATATACTGAGAGAGCGTGGCGCTATCGTCTAAGGGTTAGGACGGAGCCCTCTCAAGGCTTAAATAGGGGTTCGATTCCCCTTAGCGCTACCATATTTTCAGCAAGTTACAAGCATTTTGGTAGCAGCCGGTAGTAGGCATACCCCTTAGCTGCTAAACCAAATGGTCAGCGAATATTTTTTAACGAACGGTAAGTAGTAAGTTGCTTCCATATTTGACCTCTAAACGCCGAAGAAAAGTTGGTTCTACCGAGTGTATGTATGCCAACATGCCTTTTAATCTTGTAATCTCTTCCCGCGATAGCTGACCTTTTAAAAAGCGGTGAACAGTTGCGCTAATCCGCCGCTTTTGCTCGCGTCCCAAAGAGAGCTGTTTGTCATTTGTCAATACAAGACTGGTCACACGCCTAGCTTGCCTCATCGAAACCCTCACAGTCTTTGCCTCGTGTAGTTCGAGGTGGGGTGACTTAGAGGCTCTGCATAAATTTACGACGTGCTCTTCGACTGACTGCAACAACCTGCTTTCATTAGCTGAGAAAGACATATCGTCGGCATATCGTGTATAGGTAACCCCTAGGCGTTCACAAGCCTCCGCCACTTGATGATCAAAGTGATAAAGCAGAATGTTCGAAAGAATAGGAGAGCTTGGAGCACCAATTGAGAGGCGTAAAGCTCTTTCACCCTTCGGGGTCCAGAAAAGTATGCGACACAGCAGTTTTACATCCTCTTCATCCCAGGAAGGGGACGGAGTATCCATATAAATTTCGAAGTCCCGCGCCCTAATAGATGGGAAGAAATCCCTGAAGTCAAGTTTTAGTAAATACCTACTATGGAGGTGGGGACGGGCATTATCTGCGAGGCCTACGGTCTTCCGATATGCTGTTGCTGACCTGTGAACTGGCAGCTTAGCCAAGATGTTAGTGATTACCCAGTATTGCAACAGCTTCACTTCGCGCGCTGGTTGAGCTATTGTTCGGAACTGACCCGGTGAGCGTTTAGGAATTTCGAAAACTTTATAGCGCTTAGGTGCCGACCTGATAAGCTTGGCAAGTTCTGCGTCGGTCATCGGCATATCTTTACCAATTGTTTTCAACAGTTCCGGCATCCCGTGGCTCACTGTCTGGGGCGGCGTCTTAAGTGGTTAAGGTGACTTTCAAGCGCTTTTTGCTCGGTCCCGTCCAGATTGCCGCGAATATTCAGTTTGATGCGCTCCCGATCCTTCAACCGCGCCGCGGGCGCATAGTCGTACCTGATTAGAGCCTTTTCGGTCCGGCTTACAAGGTATGTATTACTTGAATACCGCACAGCCGTAATCAAGCCCACCTTTTGGAGCAAGAACACATATTGCGAAAGTCGCTTACGATCGATCGCGAATCCCCACTCTGAAAGACACTCTGCAAGCTCGGTCTGGAGGGCGATTCCAAAGATGTTTATAGCATCCGCCAACAACAGCATTCGGTGAGAATGTGAGTCACGATCCAGGCGCTGCTCCTTCGTAGCCGTTGCCTTGCGTCCTCGCAAAATTTTTCTCAGTTCTTCGCTGATATTCTGAAAGGTATTCAGGACGGGCGGGGTGTTGATCTGCTTAGGGTCAGGATTCCAAGTGAAGTACTGGACAAGATCAGACGTGGCGTTCTGTAGTCTACGAACCGGGCCATCCGCAATGAACGAGCCCTCAGCCCGGTGGAATCCATTAATTACTGCAAGTGTTTTCACACCCAGCGCGGCTGACACTGCGAAAGCTCCCAACTCTGCAATCGACCCGGGGCTCTCCACAAAGAGGATGATTAAATCTGCAAGGTCAGCAAGATATTCCTCAACCTCGAGGAGGTCAGCGAAAGTCTCACGGTCGAACCAATTATTCACGCTTTCGGCCAGCCTCAGACGTTTAAATAACGCCTTGTCATTTGCTTCGACATGGCGTTGAAAAAAATGCCTAGCTGACAAATATTTATCAGAATGTCTATCGGTTTCTCCACCGCAAAGGAAAACAAGATCAGGCCTGTTGCTGCCTATAATTCGGCACTCATCAATCATTACGGATCGGGCAAACTGAACGTGATCCATGTTTAGGCAAGGTGCGAAAAACTCTTTACCTTCAAGTGGAGGCACGGAAGGCGGAAAAACGCTTTACGTGCATCGCGCTAGCGATGTCGCCGAAGGCCACGTAAAGCGGTTTTATGGCTTTCGGGCCGATAAATGTTATCAATCGAAACTTGGTCCGGCGAAACGCCAGACACAGAGACGTCAGAGGTCTCATACGCCGTAAAGAGCGTTCTGATTGTACACGTAGCGCATCAATAGTGTCAATGCGTTGGCGCTCTTTCGCAACTGCGGGCAACGATGAGCTGCTTGGAAAATCGATGTGCTGCTGCGGCGTCCGACGGCGCCATGGGTATTAGAGGAACTACAGAGCGAGCTTCTTACGGCCGCTACCGAAACGAACGTGTTGCGCATCCCGACGTATAGGCCGCCCCAACCCTTCGAGATTGCAACTAGCTTACGCATGATTGCTGAATCGTGCGATCAGCTATCGATGAGAACGGAGACCTCGAATATGAAGCGTGATGAACCCAGCCGCACAGCCCTGATAATCGCCCGGCAACGAGCTGCTCATCAGGTGCTCGATCACGGCTCAATCCTCTATGACCCGTTTGCCATGAAGATTCTGCGTGAAGACGAAAAGGACGTGCTTCAATTTGCGAACGGACACCCCTTGGCCAGCATCGGACGTTTGTTCACCACCGCGCGAAGCCGGATTGCGGAAGATGCTTTGTCAAGAGCTGTCGAAAGAGGGGTTCGGCAGATCGTCATCCTTGGCGCCGGACTTGACACTTTCGCTCTCCGGAATCCCCATGGCGCACGACAGATCCGTATCTATGAGGTGGACCACCCCGCGACGCAGGCATGGAAACGCCAGCGCTTGGCCGAAGCTCAAATCGCACTTCCGCCATGGCTTATTCTCGTGCCAGTCGATTTCGAGCGGGACGATCTGGGAGAGAAGCTCATCGCCGCAGGCTTTCAGCAGAACTCGCCCACGTTTTTCACTTGGCTCGGGGTTGTGCCATATCTGACACAGGACGCTATCGACCGCACACTGGACTACATGTCGTCAATCCAGAGCTCGGAGGTGGTGTTCGACTACATGGAACCTCCCGAGGCATTCTCCGAAGAGCTAAGGCAATTAGAAACGGAGCGGACCGAACAGCTTAAGAAAATTGATGAACGTTCGGTCAGCCGTTTCGAGCCGGCGGCCATTGCAGCGATTCTTCGCTCGCACGGATTTTCTGCCATCGAAGACATCAATTTCCAGCAGATCGCGTCCGGGTTCGGCCACGCCGTTCAAGGACTCGCGCCCGGACACGCCGGTGTTCATGTTGTCCACGCTACGGCAACGCATGGATGCGCCCGAAGCGCCGACCCAGCGGCCGGAAGTGCGGGGCGACGAAAGTCGCCCTTTCAGCAACATTCTGGCGCAAAAGCGATAAATCCCCGGGGTTTGGGGATAGAGTCCCCAAGTTGATGCGTTTGGGTTTCAGCCGAGTGTCAGATGACTTCGAAGCGGGACTGGAAGGAGAATTCCTCCGTGCGTTGGAGTGGCCCCTCGGATTACGAAAATAATGCACATTCCCTCCTTACCCCAGAGAATTTTCCGGCCTAGTAACCACTACTCGGCATGCCCGCCACATCCATCGATCGTGTTCTAGCCTTGCTGTGCATGGCCTGCGCCGCAGCCGCGCTCGGTAGACTCCTAATCGCGAAGCTTTGGCAGGCTCCATTTCCTGCGTTTGCCATCATGCTGGCGGTAAGCTTGCTGCGCGACACCTGGCTGCTTATGATTCCGTTCGACAGCCACCGCTATGCGCTCATGTGGAGCTACACCTTGATCGTCTTGCTGGCCGCCCAGGCTTGGGCGGCAATTTCCACGTGCCGCGCAATCTCCGCTTTGTATCCCAGACTCGGGCGATTTGGGACATGGCTCTTTGGAGGCTGCTTGGCACTTGCGGCGCTGCTATGTTGCGCCGGCCTCCCGGTCGAGCTCTTGCGAATTAGCGGCAGCGAGACATTTGTGCGCAGCATGTTTCTCGCGTACCGCTGGAATGCCGGGCTGATTGCGGGCGCACTGCTGCTCGCCACTGCCTATCTCGGCATATTTCCGCCGCCGGCGAAACGCTTGCCGCGAAATCTGGCCGGGCACATGTGGCTGCTCGCTGCCTATTTCAGCTCGAATACAATCCTCTACCTGTGTGAAAATTTGTTTCCTTTAGGCGGCGCTGTTCTGATGGAACGCCTGCACTGGATTGTGGCGTGCGCGCTTTATCTGACGTGGGCAGTCCGGCTCCCGGCAGCGGGCAATCAAACCGAGGCGCGGCCAGTTCTGGATCCAGCGCTGGGCCGTTTCGTTACCGAACGAAATCGCAACGCGCTAGACCTGGCGCGTCAAGCCGCGACTGGCAGACGATAGCTAAGTCGGAACATCGAGTGTGTTGGTTCAGCGTGAAAGGGAGAGAGGTCTCTGATCAAGCGTGACACGGTCGGCGGCAATGAATATGCCATCGGTGTTGGCATCTTGATTCTTTGCTATTTTCATCGTTGCGATTTCCGGATTGCGCTACCGGAGAGCTCTTGCAACGGCTGCAAAAAAGGCAGCGTCATCTACAACGGTAGCCCGGGTAGGCTTGGAACGGGCGCTTAGCACGACAATCACCAGCTTTTCGTTTGGATTGATGTAAAGGTGTTGACCGTATATGCCACGGGCTTCGAAGGCGCCCTGGTGAATCGGATCTCCTGCTCGCAGGGGCCACCAAAGATAACCGTAGTCGACGGACTTTCCGTTGATAACGTGAGCGCTGCCGGCTGCCCGAAACCATCCTTGGGGAACAATCTGTTGGCCGTCAATCATGCCGTCCTGCTGAACGAAGAGACCGAACCGTGCATAATCGCGCAGAGTCGCGCCGATGCCGGATCCAGCCAGCCCCATTCCGCCCGGGGATTCCAACCACCAAGTGGCATCTTGCTCCATGCCAAGTCGTGACCAGAGCGTTTCCGAAAGATAAGTTGCGAGTGGTTCGTGCGTTGCTCCTTCGATGACCGCCCCTATCAAATAGGTCTCGCCTGTGCTGTAGTTCCAGATCGAACCAGGTGCTCCGGCCTTGGGCAAAGCTCGCATATAACTTACGACGACACCGGGCTTTTGGGCCAATAGCAGTAGACCAAGCTTACTGACATCTGACTCCGGATTGGTATAGGTTTCGTCCCATTTAACTCCGGATGCCATCTGCAGGAGATTACGAACAGTCACTCCCTCGTAGCCGCCGCCTTTGAGTGTCGGGACATAGCGAGAAAGGGAAGCGTCAAGGCTTGAGATGCGCCCCTGCTGTAGTGCAGCCCCGACAAGGGTCGAAGAAACAGATTTGGCCATTGAGAACGAAGCCCAACGCGTCGAGGGTGTCATTCCGAGTTCATAGTCTTCGAAAGCGATTTTGCCATCCTTCAGGACCAGTAGCCCTGCGATGCGATCGTCGGCAAGGTAGTCGAAGAGATCGTAGTTCTTGCTACCCGACGCAAAACGAACATCTCTAAGCTGATTCGGCGCCAACGGCATAGAACGTACGGACGCTCCTCGCGGCACGCGTCTGAACGGGTACAGCTTCTCGCTATGTTCGAAGGTGGTCACTTCGACGCTCGGCGGCATCGTCCCGGCAAGTATCTGACGCATTGTGGCCGGCTCCTGCGCTACGAGCAGGCAGGCAAGGGTGAACAGCATCCCAACGAGTGCGGAATGGATTGATGAGCCGGAACTGAAACGGAATAATAAAACACGTTTGCGCATTGATGTTTTGGTACCTGAGGCAGTTTTCATAACTCCCTTGATTGATTCATTAAACGTTGTTTTCGGTCACTCCGGTAACCCAGCGCCCTGTTTGGACAATTTCCGCCGTTGCTCGATTGCGTTAACGAAGGTTGCTGTTGAAAAACTCTTTTTTGACTGCGATAGTACTTTCGAACAGGGATCAGAAATGTCTACCCCTAGGTCTGCAATCGCTTATAACGCGCCTAATCGGGATGTTCTTTCAGAGCAGGGCCGCGCGCACGCGACAAGCCGAGTTTTTCAGCAGCATCGAAGGTTTGCGCAATACAGTCGGGAGTCGCCCGGAGCCGATGCGCGCATTTCGTTTAATTGACCAGGTTTCCGATATCCCACATATCGAGGACTAAGCTCCTAAATTTTATTCATAGCGGAGCGCCACCAAGGGTTCCACGTTGTACCGCGCGCCAGCTCGGTATCAGCGCCGCTATGACATCCGTGATGCCGACCGCAACCACGACGACGCCACGTGAATGCATCCTGCGGTGAAACGCCGTACAGAAGTGCTCGGATCAATTGCCCAACCGCTATGGATGCCGGCAGTCCTAGCATTACGCCGAGAAGCCTAGCCGTGCGCCTTCCCATACGACCGACGCCCAGACATTTGACCGCGCCGCTCCCAGCGCCACGCGAATACCGATTTCACGTGTGCGCTCCGAAACCGAGTAAGCCACTACACAATCTACCTCGATACTCAACAATGTTCAAGGAGCTGATTGGTTATAGATTCCCTGTGTCGCCCTGTTGTGGTGGGTTGAAATACGGGATTGCAGGAGCATCTCAGCAAGAGGGGCAGTCCGGATGACAGGGTTGCGTTAACGAAGTTTTTCGGAATGCTCATATCTTTTCGGTGCCGCCTAATTTCACGGCTCAGTAGCACGAAACTGTCTTAAATTGGTAAATTTCCAGTTTCTCAGGGCTCTTGAGACCGCGAAGTCATCCAGACCGTGCCGGTGTCGTCGTTCAGCACCATGGCTAGAGAATGATTGGATAGGGACCATCCGTTGTTCGGCAGGTAGCGCGAGTGGGAATGGAGATGGAGCAGTGCAAAGGGCTCACCGGACGGGCGGTGCGTAGACGGGTCCAGCCGCTGACCCCAAAGGCAGTAATGGCCATCACGCAGCGAGGTGAAATACAAGGTCTTGCCGTCGGGCGACCAGTTCGCCCAATCTTCGGCCGTGACGCTGGCAATCGTGATCCAATCTGCTTCCTGGCTTCCTTTCCCGCTGCGATACGGAGCGATCACAACTCGGGCTACGTTGGGCGCCATGCGAACCGTGAAGCTGATCCACTGGTTGTCGGGCGAGAAGCGGGCGTAGAGCAGCGCGTAGGGCGGCCGATCGAATAAGGTTGTCGAGTCGTGGGAGCCAAGATCGAGCACGCTAACTCTATAGGGGTTGCCGCCGAAAGTTAACAGCTTCCGGTCGTCGTTTGACCAATCGGTGGCGCGCAGGCAATTGTCGCAAACCTTTTCGGCCATGCCGCCGAAGGTGTACAAGAAGACGGCACGCTTGCCCGCGGGCTCGTAAACCGAAAAGGCGACTTTGCTGTTCGAGTGATTCAGAACCGGATATCGCTCAACCAGCCCGTCAATGCCAACTTGAAACTCATGGTTGGTGCTTAGATCGTGGATCCAGACGTTGAGCCGGCCTTGCTGGCTTGAGGAGTACGCAACCCGGGAGCCATCGCTCGAGAGCGTAGAATACTCGCGAATGGCCGGACCGGCGGTGAGGCGCGCCAGATCGCCAATCAGTTTGCCATGATTCAAATCGGCTCCCTGCAGCCAGAGATCGCGGCGCATTTCGTAGTTGATGAAGGCCAGGTTGCCGGCTACCGAACAGGCCGGCCAAATTTCGTAACCAGCGCCGGTAGTAAGGCGGGTAAACGGTCCTCGCACTTTGTGGCCGGACATGACAACCTGCCAAAGGTTTTGGCTGTCTCCCAATGCTGCGCTGAAGACGACGCTATCTTCGGCCGTCCAACAACTCGGAGGCGGAAGGCCGGGATGGCCGGTATTGGAAGACGGATCGAGCGCCGGGTCGCTCTTTTTAAGATCGGCTTGCACAAACGCGTCGTATGTGCCGGTCCGCTCGGCCTCCCCGCCGTCAAACGGCTCAATCCACCAATCGAGCTGTGTAGTGTCATAGGCCTTCGGGGAAGCATAACCCACAAAGAGCAGGCGCCGGCCATCAGGCAGCCAGATCGGATATCGGCTACTCGTCAGATGAGTCGGCACCGGCTCCGGAACTGGATCGGCCAGCGAGATGGTGTAAACGACGCCGGTGTGCGGGACAGTTTGAGCAATATTGGGATCGCCCACCCAAAAGGCGATCCGTCGCCCGTCGGGCGAGAATTTGGGATCCAAGCCGCCGCGCGTCAAAAAGTGGGGCGAACCGCCCAGCGTCGGTATCAGATACGCGCCCCCGCCGTCGCGATCTGAATGAAAAACAATCTGGGTGCCGTCGGGCGAAAAGTCGGGCGCGGTATTGCCCAGGCCATCGAACGTCAGTTGCAGGGTCTCGCCGCCCGCAACATGCTTTATATAGATGTCGCGGCCGCCATCGGGACTGCGGTCTGAGGAAAAGGCGAGCAGCCTGCCATCCCTGGAAAGAGCAGGCTTATCGTCCAAACCGGCATCCGTGGTGAGACGAATCACGCGGACGTGAGCGCCGGGCTCGGGCCGCCTCCGGCTCAGAAGCCAACCGGCAGCCAGGCACAGCAGACATGCCGCACCAATCAAAAGCCCTCGCCAGAACCAGGATTTCGCGGCAGGCGGCGGCGCTATGCCCGCCGGAACGCTTACAGAAGTCTGCTCGGTAGACCCGCTCGGTTCGGTCTTTTGCAAAACGCCGATAAAGCGATAACCGGTCCCCGGAACTGTCTCGATATAACGCGGGTTCTCCGCCGAGTCACCCAAGGCGCGCCGCAGCTTGTTGATGGCAGCGTGCAGTCCGTGCTCGAAATCAACAAAGGTCCCGTCACCCCACAGTTTCTGGCGTAATTCCTCGCTGCTCACGACGTGGCCGGGACGCGCAAGCAAAACCAGCAGAAGATTGAATGGCTGCCCCGCCAGGCGGATAGGAATTCCGCTCTTGGTCAACTCGCCCGTTGCGGTGTTCACCTCGTACGGTCCAAATGTCACGCGTCGAGCCAAGTGAGACACCGCCGCCATCGAGAATTAGGCCACCAGTCTACCATCGAATTCTTTCTTGCGTATCGGTGAGCAGTGGCTCAAAGTACTGCGTCTGCAGTGCTTTGGCGGATGAGCCCACAATTGCGGTCAAAATGAGGGCGTGAGCATGGCGGATCGGCGGCCATAAATGCCTAAATGTCACTTCGGAGGAATGAAATCTACTATGAAGCGCCTGACAAAGACTTCGAGGGTGGGCCTGTTGGCAACCCTCGCGATGGCCCTTCCAACACACGCGGCCTCGATTGCCGTCACTTACAGCTTCTCTGGAATCGGAACCGTCGTGGATGCGACGGCCACGACCTTGACGCTCGATGCGCAGGCAAGCGGCTCGATTCTTTCCGGCGACGCGGGGCTAGACGCGGTTTGGAATCCCATTAGTTATTCTGACCAAGCGGTGCTGGACTTGACGACGGGACTGCTTCATGGAAACTTCATCGCTACGCTTCAAGACGGCGACACCATCACCGGAACCGTGGACGAAGATGATTCAGCCGTCGACGCAACCACCGGGACAGGTCCGTTTACTCAGACGTTGACCTTCACCGGAGGAACAGGAGGGTTTGCCGGAGTTAGCGGATCAGTTTCCGGTAATGGCTTCGTGGGAACGACCAATTTCATGGTATCGGGAAGCGGGAATCTCGATACTTCGGCAGTCCCCGAACCCGCCTCGGGGGCGTTCCTTCTGGGCGGCTTGGCGTTTCTCATTGCCAGGCGGCGGTTACGGATAAATTCACTTATGCGAAAGCGGAACGTTTGCGTTGCTGGGTTGCTGGTTGCGTGCGGTTTTACCGTCGCAGCGAAAGCCGATACGCTGGTGTACGCAATCGGCAGCGCGCAGTTCGGCACCATGGATTTGAACACTGGCGCGTTTACAAAGGTCGCCGACACGCCGCCTATCCTGCAGTACCTGGCCAACGCTCCCAATAAGACGTTGCTCACGATGTCCTTCGACGGCAATCTCGATTCGATCAACCCGACTACCGGCGGCGTGTCCGTCATAGGACCGACCGGGTTCGGCGACTGTTCCGGCGCGGTCGTCGCGAATCTATCCAACTGTCAGCTTTCCTTCGGGCAAGCTCTCGGCAAATACTATGCGACCGATTTCGGTAACAACCTTTACAGCATCAATCCACTAACCGGTCAGGCAACACTAATCGGCAAGACGGGGATCCCCGCAGTCACCTTCTTACCCGCCATCCCGGGCGCGGACGGCTCATTCGATTTCTATGATGAAAACCTTTTTGAAGCGGGCGGCAAGCTGTATGCGAATTTCGACACCGGCCATTTCCAGCCGCCCGCGGACCCGGCGTCGAACCCGGTCGTCACGCCAACGACCGCTGCCGTTCTCTATGAGATCGATCCCAACACTGGCGCCGCCACTAAAGTCGCGGATACCGCCTTTGGACAAGGCACCATCGCTAACATCAACGGAACGGTCTACAGCTTCATCGGCCCCGACAGCTCAATCGATACCCTCGATGTTTCAACCGGCAATTCCGCCTTCGTCAGCAATTCGGATGCGAACCTCGGGCTGGTAGGCGGCGTCGCCGCGGTTCCCGAACCGGCTCCGCTCGCTCTCCTCGCAGCCGGACTGGCAGCCGTTTTGTTCTCCGCACGGCGTCAAAAAGCAACAAAGGCGCCTACTCAAGCCCAGCAGGGGTTGCGCCGATAGAGAGGTGTGCGGGTTCTCGCGATTCTTGTACTGGCTCTGCCCACCTGCTGGGCGCAATCCGACCAAAGCAAAGTGGAGGCGGTGCTCAAACAAATGGAGCGCGCCGAGCAAACGGGCGACTTCAACGCGTGGGCGGCGCTTTGGACGCGGGAAAAGTCAGGCGAGGTCGAAAAAATGCGGCCCTACGTCAGTGCGAAGCGAGAAGTTCGTTATCACGCCACAAAGACTTTCGTTCGCGGCGATAAGGCTGTGCTCCTCGTGCAGGGCACCTCGAACTCCTTTGTCACCATGACCCTCCAAAGACAGGGCGGGCAGTGGAAGATCCAGGAGCAAGTGTGGGGAGATACCGCACCCGATCCGAACTCCGTCTACGCGTTGGCGCCTCCCGATCCAGGCGCGTTTGCCCGCGCGGGATCGCGTTGGGACCACGTCGCACCGGCGATGGATCCCAGCCAGGCGGCTCGCCTCGGATGGCAGGTGAAGGCGGTGTTCGACGAGTCGTACCTGTATATCCGGATTGAGTCGAGCACCGAGTTGCCCGCGCCCGGCAGCACAATCGGAAAGCCACCCGGCGGTTGGCCCGTCCTTAAGATCGGCACCTCCGATGGGGGGGAGTTTGTGCTGTATGACGCGGTCGACGTCGGCGACCAGGCGACCTTTGATGAGCATGGTAAAGCGAACAGCCATCGCCCGTTCGCGGCCTATTCGATCCGCCTGGAGCGCAATGGTCACGAAGTCTTCTCCGCTTCGGCCGATTTGCATCCGAGCCCGCTGGTCGAAGTGGTGGGGCGGGATTACGACATCCGCATTCCTTTGCGAACGATGAGCATCATAGATTCGCGCGCAACCAGAATGACGGTCGGCGACGCACAGTGGCCAAAAAGTGCCGTCGTGAACATCGCGGTCCAAAGGTATCCGCACTAGCGAGCGGATCATTTTCCGAAGTACATCAGCGATCTTCGGGTATTTTGGGAGCGATTGCCGTGTGTGAAATGGGAAGCGTCCAATCGCCTCGTCAGCGCCTTCTCCAGTGCCGCTTCAACGTCAGCCGCCGGCAAGGCGGCGGCTCATTCGCTGCGTAACGCCTCCATCGGATTCAACAATGCGGCTCTCCGGCCGGTATGTAACTAGCGGTCAAGGCCGCCGCCAGAATAACTGCGCCTGAAACGCTATAAGTTAATGGATCAATTGGCGTAACTCCAAAGAGCAGGGAAGCCATCCAGCGGGAGAGCTGTCGCCGGCGGCCACGTTTATATCGGGACTAAGAATCAGATAGACGTGTACAGGCCTATGGGTCAAAGGCAGGTAACCGCTCGCCAGGACTCGCAGGAGACGAAATGCGTGTCTCTGTTCAGGGTTCTAACCGCCTGTCATACTTTCTGTGGGTTAATGCGTGATTCGGGTGGAACTCGAGACTTTTGATCTCGTGGAGCGCTATGCCGATTGCGTACAAATTGGCGCTCGAAACATGCAGAATTTTTCGCTGCTGCGTCGCGACGAGCGATCGCGCAAAGCCGATTCTGTTGAAGCTCGGCATGTCTTCACTCTCGAAGAATTCTGAATGGCCGCTGAATACATTCTGGCAGACGGCAATTACAATGTGATCCTCTGCGAGCGCGGCGTCCGGACCTTTG
>DASYAX010000330.1:0-14556 GCA_036501045.1 Bryobacteraceae bacterium | reverse complement strand
GATCGTCGACCCGGTGATGATCAGCAAGCACGGCGCGCGTCTGCTCTCGCCCGAAGCGCAAACGGTCTTAAAAACCCGGCTGCTCCCGAGCGCCACCCTCGTTACGCCGAACATCCCGGAAGCCGAAGCACTCACCGGCATGGAAATTCGTAGCGAAGCCGATATGGAACAAGCCGCGCGGCGTCTCTGCGATCTCGGCTGCGGGGCCGCGGTGGTCAAAGGCGGCCATCGCGATGGACCGCCCGTTGACATCTTCTTTGACGGCAGGGCAATGGAGCGTTTCCCAGGTACGCGCGTCGAAACGCGGCACACGCACGGCACCGGCTGCGCCTTTTCCGCCGCCATTACGGCGGCCGTCGCGCTGCGGCTGCCTTTGCTCCACGCCGTCCATCTCGCCAAACAGTTCGTTCAAGATGGTTTGGAAAACGCACCGGGCCTGGGACACGGACACGGCCCGCTGAATCACTTCGGACAAGCAGGCCGCGCGCTTGGTCTGCTCATGCGCGAGCGTTACCACCGGTAACGTGTCCGGCTATCCATCGACCAACTGGAGCGCCGCCGCATCGTAGCGTGTACCCGCCGCGGCATCGATGGGTACGGCCTGCTCGATTCGCGCGCTGTCGCCTGGCGTCAAATGCACCTCGGAAGCCCGAACGTTTTCTTCGAGGCGTGCCACGCTGCTGGTGCCCGGAATCGGAATGACATCGGGCTTCGTCAACAGCCAGGCGAGTGCCAATTGTGCCGGCGTGCAGCCTTTTTCATCCGCAAGCGCGCGGACGCGATCGGCGATCGCCAGATTCTTGGCAAAGTTCTCGCCTTGAAAGCGCGGGTTCTGGCGCCGCCAGTCGGTTGGTGCGAGGTCGTCCAAGCTGCGAATACGTCCCGCTAAAAAGCCACGGCCCAAGGGACTGTAGGCGACGAGCGCAACGCCTAGCTCGCCCAGCGCCGGCAATACGGCCTCTTCGGGTTCGCGGGTCCATAGCGAATATTCCGTCTGTACCGCCGCAATGGGATGGACGGCGTGCGCCCGGCGAACAGTGGCCGGGGAGACCTCCGAAAGACCAAGATGCCGGACCTTTCCAGCCTTTACCAGTTCAGCCATCGCGCCAACGGTCTCTTCGATGGGCACCTTTGGGTCGGCGCGGTGCAGATAATAGAGGTCGATATAGTCGACGCCGAGCCGTCCGAGCGAGGCATCGCAGGCGCGCCGGACATAATCGGGGCGGCCATTCACCACGCGTTCGACTCCGGCACGATAGGTCGAGTCAAAACCGAATTTCGTAGCAAGCACGACGCCAGCGCGCCGGCCCTTCAACGCCTTGCCCACTTGGAGTTCCGACACGCCATAGATGTCGGCAGTGTCGAGCAGCGTGATGCCCAAGTCGAGTGCTCGATGAATCACTCGAATCGCCGCCTCGTCGTCTCGCGTGCTGCTGGTATAGATGTCGGCGATGCCCATGCTCATGCAGCCGAGGCCGAGCGCCGCTACACTTGGGCCTGAACGGCCCAGTTTTCGTTGTTCCATGTCCCAGTATTAGCGCAGCGATCGGCTAAAATCGAAGCCAATGAAATCTCTGCTTTGTGGGGCGATGACGGCATTGCTCGCGGGAGCCATCAGCGCGGCGAGCCTGGATGACGGGACGAAACAGCTATCGCGCGATATTTTCCGGCAACTGATCGAGATCAATACTACCGATTCCGTAGGCAGCACGACCACCGCGGCGGAGGCCATGCGGCAGCGCTTGTTACAGGCCGGTTTGCCGGCCGGCGACGTTGTCGTCCTCGGGCCTAATGAACGCAAAGGCAACATGGTGGCGCGTCTGCGAGGCAGCGGCCAGGCTAAGCCGATCCTGATCATTGCGCATCTCGATGTCGTCGAGGCGAAGCGGTCCGATTGGACTACCGACCCGTTCCAATTTATCGAGAAAGACGGCTATTTTTACGGGCGCGGCACGCAGGACATGAAAGATAGCGACGCCATCGCCGTCACCACCTTGATTCGTTATTTGAAGCAGGGATACAAACCGAAACGCGACATCATCCTGGCGTTGACCGCGGACGAAGAAGGCGGCACGTTCAATGGCGTGGATTGGCTGCTGCAGCATCATCGCGATTTGATCGACGCCGAGTATGTGCTGAACCCGGATGCGGGTGGCGTAATGACCGACAAGGGTAAGCCGATTGATGTGGAAGTGGAAGCAACCGAGAAGCTGTACGCGGATTTTCAACTGACCGCCACAAATCCGGGCGGCCACAGTTCCCTGCCGACGCGCGACAACGCGATTTATGAGATTGCCGATGCGCTGGGACGGCTGGAGAAAGCGCCGTTCCCATTTGAGCTGAATAACGTCACGCGCGCCTGGTTCGGCCAGGTGGCGGGTTCCGAGAAACCGGCGGTGGCCGCCCACATCCGCGCGATGTTGAAAACGCCGCCGGATACCGAGGCGATTGCGGAGCTATCAAAAATCCCACGGTTTAACGCGAGCATGCGCACGACCTGCGTGGCCACCCGCATCAGCGGCGGCCACGCCGACAATGCGCTACCGCAAACGGCCCAGGCGCTCGTCAACTGCCGGATTCTGCCGGGACACTCCAAAGAAGAAGTGCGCCAGGATTTGCTACGCATTTTCGCCGACGCGAAAATCACCCTGCGCTACAAAGATTCGGCTACTGCCGAATATCTTGATAAGGCGCCGGACACGAAGGCGTTTTTGCCGCCTCCGCTGCGGCCGGACGTAATGGACCCGCTACGCGCCATCGCGGCGAAAATGTGGCCGGGCGCGCCGGTGATTCCGGAAATGGAAACGGGGGCGTCGGACAGTATCTATACCATTGCCGCTGGCTTGCCGAGCTATGGGATCAACGGCGTCGCGATCGATTTCGACGATATCCGCGCGCACGGTAAAGACGAGCGGCTGCGCGTCGAATCGTTTTACAACGGAGTCGATTTTTACTACCGTTTCTTAAAAGCAATCACTTCGGAATGATCAGTACTTCGGCACGCTCGGATCCACCTTGTCGCTCCAAGCCAAAATGCCGCCGGTCATGTTGCGCACGTTGGTAAAACCGCTCTGCTTCATGAAATCCACGGCCCGCTGGCTGCGAGCGCCCGACTTGCAATGCGCCACAATCTCGGCATTCTTATCGAGCTCGTTCAAGCGCGCCGGCAACTGGCCCAACGGGATCAGTTGGGCGCCGGGGATGCGTGCAATCTGATATTCGTGCGGCTCACGCACGTCGATCAGCACAAAATTTTCGCCGCGATCCTGCTTCTGTTTCACTTCCACCGGATCGATCACTCCGTCATTCGCTGGCTGAGTACTCATAGGTCCTATCCCGCAAAACTCCTGATAATCGATTAATTTCGTTACGGTCGGGTGGTCGCCGCACACCGGGCAATCGGGATCGCGCCGCAGTTTCAGCTCTCGAAACCGCATCCCCAGCGCATCGTACAACAATAATCGTCCCTTCAGCGTCTCACCCACGCCCAGAATGATCTTCACCGTCTCGGTAGCCTGCACCACGCCGATGATTCCCGGCAGAATCCCCAGCACTCCGCCCTCGGCGCAACTGGGCACTAAACCGGGCGGCGGCGGCTCAGGATACAAGCACCGGTAGCAAGGCCCATCTTCATAGGCGAACACCGTGGCCTGACCTTCAAAACGGAAGATCGATCCGTACACGTTAGGCTTCTTCAAAAGCACGCACGCATCGTTCACTAAATAGCGCGTCGGGAAATTATCCGTGCCGTCGACCACGATGTCGTAATCGCGCAAAATTTCGAGCGCGTTCTCGCTCATCAAACCCGTGTCGAACTTGTCGATTCGAATGTCCGGGTTGATGCCGCGCATCCGGTCCGCTGCCGAATCCAGCTTCTTACGCCCGATGTCGCTCGTGCCATGAATCACCTGACGCTGCAGATTCGAAACATCCACCACGTCGAAATCCACCAGGCCGATCCGGCCCACGCCGGCCGCCGCCAGATACAGGCCGAGCGGCGCGCCTAGCCCGCCCGCGCCAATCATCGCCACCTTGGCCTGCTTCAGCTTCGTCTGCCCTTCCATCCCGACTTCGGGCAGAATCAAATGCCGGTTATAGCGCGCGATTTCTTCGTTCGAAAGAGTGGCCGTCACGGGCTCCGCCACAACCGCCGCCGAGCCTCCGGCAATGCTCGGCACGATTGAAATCGTTTCCCCACCTCCGAGCTTGGTATCGACTTTGTCCAGGTAGCGAATGTCTTCGTCGTTCACATATACGTTGACAAAACTGCGCAGCTTGCCCTGATCGTTGAACAGATTCTTCTTGATGTTGGGGAAGCGCGCCGTCAACTGCTGCAGCGCGTCCGCCACCGTATTGCCCGCTACGTCCACGGCATCCTGCTGTTCGGTGAACTGCCGCAGCGCGGTGGGTATTAAGATTTTGGCCATTTCAGCTCCTCGCGTTCCGCCGTGGTCTGGTCGATATCCGGCAAAAAACTATTCGCATGATCGAACTTCCCGTGCTGTATGGAGAGCACAACGAAGGAATACCACGGACAGGAATTCTTGAGATCGGTTTCCGAAAAATACGCGTTGCAATCCGGATGTGAATGAAAAATTCCGATCAGATCGAGCCCGCGCGTGCGGGCTTCCCGGTCGGCTGCCAGCAGATCTTCCGGCCGCAGCTTATAACGGGCTCCCTGTTCGCCTGCATAGGCGTTTTCGAGCGGCACCGCCTCCGTAACAAACTTGTTCTCCCCTTGCAGCCGCCCCAGCATCGCGCCGCAGCATTCGCGCGGATACGTCCGCTCCGCATGCAGCACCATCGTCTGCCATGGCTTAGCCGAGATGTCGATCATGTCCCTAACCACCACTTTACTTCGGATGGCGAAAATGGGGCGCAAGATGCAGCGAGGACCAGCGCTAGGAGGGAAGGTACTGTTTCAACGGCGCGAAGAACGCCTTGACAAAGGCCGTGGCCGAGCTGATGGCTCGCTGCGTGTTGCCGTTGTCGACGCCCACAACGACGCGCACGAGGGACGTGTCGCTCCGGTTGTAACGAATGGCATCCGCGACGGTGAAAATCTTCGCTGAATACTCGCTCGCAATGACCCGACTCCTGGCTTGGTACCAGTACAAAACCACGCTCTGATTTTCACCGTGCGCAACCACATACTGGTTGACCCGAATCGGCTGCGCTTCGTCTGGAACCGAGATGTCGATCATTCCCTGTTGGGTGGGTGTCCAGCCCGCGCCTGGTAGACAATTTTTGGGAGAATGCGGCGCCTTTCCCGTGCGTTGTGTCGCGAAATACGCGACAAACAGGCTGGCGACTTGGCCATTTTCCTTGTCTTGATACAGCCGCGAGAGGATGTCGTCCGCTTTCAAAACATCCAGCGTATCCTGGTCGATTTGCACTTCTTGGATCGACTTCCAGGGAGTGCCCGTGAGCGTAAAGTCGGCCAACGGTCTACTCAGCGGCACATTTTCGCGCCGCGAGAACCCGTAAAACACACCGGCTTGCGCGATCAGCACCAGGCTTAGGATGCGCACGCTTTTGGAGTGGAACAGAGCCGCCATGGATTACGCTTTCCCCACCTTTTTGGCGGCCACATTAATCAGCCGATGCGTGACAATCAGCGCTGCCAGCGCGACGATGAAAACAATGTAGCCTTCGGTCTCATGGTATATCCCGGTCGCGAGCTTGGTATTGATTTCCGACAGCAGGCCCGTCAGCGCGACGCGGACGCCATTCGCGCCGATCGCAATGGGAACGGTCGCTATCAGCAGCGCCCAGCGCATCCACACCTTCTTATCCGTGAAATAGGCGTAGACGAGTGACAGGAACATCAGCGATAACAACGAGCGGATGCCGCTGCACGCCTCCGCGATATCCAGTGTTTGGCTGGGAAGCTGCAGCGTATTGCCGGACCGTAAAACCGGTATCCCCATCGCCGTGATCAGCATTTCGCCCAGTTGGCTCGCCAGAATCTGCAGCTTGAGGGTCAGTTGCGCGTAAATGATCGCCGGGATGGGGATCATGAAAAGCAGCAGGGCAAACGGGAAAAGAAGAAGCTTGATCCATTGCGTACCGCACAGGTACAGGACCGCGCCAAACAAGGCGATCACGAAAGACAGGCGGGCGGTGAACAATTCGGCGCCCAGGGTGGCGGCAAGCGACAGCAAGGCTGCGAAAATCACCAGCGCCAGGCCCCAGCCATTCGTCTTGCGCGGCGTGGCCAGTAAAGCGTCGCGCCGCTGCCAAACGACGAATCCGGCCACCAGCGGCACGAAGAAGCCGTGGCCCATGTTTTCGTCGGTGGCCCATTGCACGCCCATGCGATAAAGGATGGGGGCGTAACAGAGTAGCAGCAAGCCGCCAAACCAGGCAATCCACGGCAACGCTAACTGCGACGACGCGGCTGGCCTCGATTGGACTACAGGCGCACTTACCATGCAGGAATTCTTCTTCAGTTAACCACACAATGAGCGGACGATGCCGGGCTCAGCATGAGAGGTGGTGCCGAGCCGCCAAAAAATCTCTCAAACGGAGGGTTTGTCCAGCCATTCGAGCTTCCTCGGCTGGAACGACAGCTCGCGGCTGGCCTTTTGGTTCGAGGCCCCGCGCAAGCGCATGGCATAGTACACGCTATCCGCTCCCGCCGCCTGTAAGGCCTGCTCTTCGGTCACTTGCGGCGGTCGCGGCGCGCCGAGATAGCGCGCAAACGCCGGCAGCCAAACGCCCTGTTCGAGCGGCTCGTCATTCACGATGTTATAAGCGCCCGGCGCACAATGGAGCGCCACGACCGTGGCCGCCGCCGCGTCTTCAATGTGCACAAAACTCCAAACGCCATGCCCTCCTCCGGCGACCGGCACTTGCCCGCGGCGAACCTGCTCACCCACATCGCCTTCCTTGGTGAACCAGGTCCCCGGCCCATAGAAAAAGCCATAGCGAACGGCCACGCTTTCCAGATTCGGGTTTCCCATCGCCTTCGCCTCGAGCTCGGCATAGGTACGGGTGCCGGCCGCCACGCCGGGCGAGGCGTCAAAGGCAAAGGGCGTCGTCTCATCCGCCAGCCCCAGCCCGGGCGAGTAGCAAAATGCCGCCGATTGTAGAATGTAGCGGCGCACTCCCGCGCCCCGAGCCGCGGCTAACAGATTCGCGTTGCCTTCCACCCGAACTTTCCGGTCGAGCTCCGCCGCAGCTCTCATGGCTTCCGGAGTGTAATGCTTCGGAAGCACGGTAAGTTCGTTAATGATCACGTCGGGGCGAACCCGCCGGATGGCGTCCTGCACAGCCTCGGCATCGAGCGCGTCCGCCTGGATGGATTCCGTCTCGGCTTCTGCCGAATGCGTCAACGCAATCACCGTTTGTCCGTCGGCCTTCAGCAGCGGAAGGAGCGCTTTCCCAATGGCGCCGGTCGCGCCGGCTATCAGAATTTTCATCTTGCTTTCCCTTTACTTCTTACTTCATGAGAGAAAGACGGAGCGGCTGCTCTTCGAGGGGCAGCCGGGGAAAGGCTACTTGGTGCCGTAAAAGTAGTAATCTGCCGTGTAGGAAACCGACGTCTCCACGCGCTCGTGCGCCGCGTCGCAACCGCCGGCGGGCGCTTTCCCTCCCTTGGTATGCAACCGCTGAATGCTTTTTACCTTGCTGAGCGTGCCCGGGCCGCCGGTTGAATGAACGTCGAGCAACAGCCACGGAACGGAATCCGCATCGGCCGACGGAAGGCTGGCGACGACCTTACCCATCACGCGGCTGCCATCGTTCGCTTCCCACGTTGGTCCCGCGAAATGCCGTCCCACCCGGTCGCCGCGGCTGTCGAACAACTGCGCGTCCGGCGCTTTGAGCTTCCAGGAATATTGCCCGGCCGCGCTTTGGCACGTGTAGATCTGGCGTCCTTTTCCGTGCGCAGGTAGGATGAGAACCTGGCCTTCGGGAGGCTTCAACTCCCTTGGCACATCCGAAGCCGAGCCCTGCAAAAGGCTTAAACCTAGCAAGGCCTGTAGCGAAAAGACCAGTGAGGTTGCCGCTACCATGAAGACAGCTTACTTCACGTTTGTTTGCCCCGATGCGCCTGACCCTGCCGCTTTGCCTCCTAGCGCTGCTTGCCCAGCTTGCCGGTGCACAAAACTTCTTCCCACTCAAGGACGTGCGTCCCGGCCTCCATGGCGTCGGCCGAACCGTCTTCCAGGGTGACCGCATTGAAGAATTCCAGGTCGAAATCCTCGGTGTTCTCCAAAATCTCGGCCCAAAGCAAACTATCATCTTGGCTCGCCTCAGCGGCGGCCCACTCGCCCAAACCGGCGTGCTTCAGGGCATGAGCGGCAGTCCGGTTTACATCGACGGCAAACTGCTCGGCGCCATCGCGCTGGGCTTTCCCTTCTCGAAAGAGCCCATCGCAGGCATCCAGCCGATCGAAGCGATGCTCGCCGATGCTACGTTTTCCGCTCCGCCGGCGGCAAGTCCGAGTCTGCCAGCCATGCAGGTTTTCTCTCATCGGCCCACCATCGCGAATGTGCCGTCGCCTTTTGGAAATCTGTCCGATATTCCCACTCCTCTCGCTCTCGCCGGATTCTCCACTACTACGCTTGCGGCCTTCACCCCCGGCTTGCGCCGCCTGGGTTTCCAACCACAAGAGGGAGTCTCCGCCGCCACTGCAAACTCTCCGCTTACTTCGCGGTCGGCGAGTTCCCTGCAGTCCGGTTCCCTACAACCGGGATCAATGATCAGCGTTGGTTTGATCACGGGCGACATGAACATGACCGCCGACGGCACTGTGACCTACGTGGACGGCAAACGCCTCTACGCCTTCGGTCATCGCTTCCTCGACACCGGTTCAACCGAACTGCCCTTCGCCCGATCGGAAGTGATCGCCTCGATCCCGACTCTGAATACTTCGTTTAAGCTCTCCGCGCCGCGCCAATGGGCGGGCACCATTCTCAGCGATCGCAACAACGCCATTGCTGGGGAAATCGGCCGTCCTTCGCACACCGTGCCGCTAACGATTTCCATACATTCTGCGTCCACACACGATCACGACTACCACCTGCAGGTGGTGAATGACCGTCTGCTCACGCCCTTTCTTACGCAGACGGCCCTTTTCTCCGCCATCGATGCCACTGAAAGAACTATCGGCGCCGCTACGCTCCGGCTACAGGGCCGCGCAGAATTCGAGGGTAATCTGCCGCCGCTCATCCTGCACGACATGTTTGTCAGCGATAGCGCGCTCGCGCAGCAGGTTTCGGCCGACGCCGTCGTCGCTCTCGGCTTCGTCCTGGGCGGCGGTTTCCGCAACCTACACCTGAAGAGCATGTCCTTCACGGTCGACCAGCTCGACACCAAGCGCCAGCTTCATCTCGCCCAGGCCTGGACCTCCGCCCACGAAGTGCATCCGGGCGATTCGGTTCAAATCACGGTGCTTTTGCAAGGCGAAAATGGCCTGGAACTCAGCCGCACCGCCGCCTACCAGGTACCCATCGGCGCGCCGTTGGGGTCGCTCAACTTCACCGTCAGCGACGCCAATACGCTGAACTTCCCAGATTTCGCGGGCCTCAGCCAGTCAGCCCTGCAAACCCCAGAAAGCCTGATTGACGCCATCAATTCCTACCGCAACAGCGACGCTCTCTATGTTCGCGTCTGGCGTCAGGAGCCTTCTTTCAACGTGACGGGCCCTCTTCCGGGCAGCGAACTCACCGACCCTCCGCCCTCCGTCATGTTGATTCTCGCCGACCCTTCGACCAGCGCCAGCAGCAACGCCGCCCTGACGCTGACCCGCGGCTCGGAAGCGGCACAGTTGACGATTCCCGTCAACGGCTATGTCGTCACGGGAGCCAAAACGCTCCAGGTCGAAGTGAAGGATCGATAGGAACGGGAGCCACCGGGCCCCTCGTTTTTAGGCGCAAACTCAAGGTAGATTGAATGGAGAAACGCGATTTCCCAGACGTCCGCAAGCCTGACCTTGGGTGGGGTCCTTCTGTTTGGGCGTGCTCAAGCGTTTGAGCTGCCGGCTGATGCGGGCGCAAACACGTCGACCGGGAAACTTTTCAGAAGCTCGACATATCCAAGCAACGCCCCGGCAAACCGTTCACTGCTGTCAGGGTGGTTGTCCCATGACCAGCGCATGATTTCTTCAAGGTCGCTTAGCGCTCTTGGCGTGTAGAAGACTTTGAAATCCACTGCGGAATCAGTCTTCGTACTTCTTCCGCGCGGATAAGCTTGCCTTCATCGGCCTCTTGAATCCCCTCATCAATTCGTGCCAGGATTTCGTCGCTAACTTCCACATCCGGCTCGGTCGAGACAAACGGATCTAGCTCAACTCGCGCCATATACTCAACATATCATTCGTGGCGCAGCGCCACCATCGGGTCGATTTTCGCGGCGCGACGGGACGGCATCCAGGCCGCTGCGATGGTGACCAGAATCATCAGCAAGGCAGCCATTGCGAACAATAGCGGATTTTCTGCCTTTACTTGAAACAACAGACTGCCTAGCGCACGAACCGCCGCCGCCGTTCCGATCAACCCCACCGCCACGCCGCCCAGACTCCAGCGCAGCGCATGCCCAAGAATCCATCGGCCGATCTGCGCAGGGGTCGCGCCAACCGCCATGCGCACACCCACTTCCTGGGTTTTTTGCGCGACCAGAAACGAAACCAGCCCATAGAGGCCGCTTGCGGCCAGCAGCACGCCCGTCAGCGCAAAGAAGCAGAGCAGGAGCGCACTGAAGCGAGGCCGTTCGGAAACGCTATTCAAACGCTGCTGCATCGTGCGAATGTTGACGGGTACAGTGCGGTCGAGCGCTCCCACTTCGGCGCGAATCCATTTCGCGACCACTTCCGGCCGCGCGCGACTGCGCACGATCACGAATGCTTCGCCATCGTAATAATGAAGCGACCGGGTGACCAGCGAGGCATCACGGCCCGCGTTGGGATCGGCAACGTTCTTCCGCAGGATATAATATTCCGGATCCGGCTTCTCGGCCAGGCCGCGATTGGGAGCATCTCCACAAACCCCCACCACCAGCGATCCCGGAAAGTCCGCCGGATCGCGAAAGAGGTGCACCCGCCGCCCCACCGCCCCGCCTTCGGGAAACACTCTGTGCGCGAGCGATCCGCTAAGAATGACCACGTTGTCCGCCGAGTTGCGCTCCGCTTCCCGGAATGTGCGGCCTTCGAGCATCGGAATTCCGAGAGCGCTGAAGTATTCAGGACTCACCCGCCGCCAGGCGACAATGCCGCCGGGATCGCGCGCAGCCGCCTCGCGCCCTACTTGCTGAACCGCTCCCAAGGGCTTCGAATGCACAAAGCCGTTGGGGGGAACGCTATCGGAAATTGCCACCGCCTCCACGCCCGGCATGTGCCGCAAGCGCTCTGTTAACGTCTCGAAAAACTGCTGCCGGCTCTGCGCGTTCGGATGCCGCGCCGAACCCACCGTTATGTCCGCCGTAACTACATGGGCCGCCCCGATTCCCGAATTCACGTTCTGTAAGTTCCAAAGGCTTTCCACCAGCAGGCCCGCCGCCGCAAGCAAAACCAGAGACACTGCAACCTGCGCCGTCGTGAGCAAGTGCCGCAGCCCATGCCGGGTTCCGCCAACTGCGCGCCATCCGCTTAGTACTTCCAAGCGAGATGTGGCCAGCGCCGGCGCCAAACCGAACGCCAAGCCACTGACAAATGTCGTCAGCAGCAGAAACAGCAGGACGCGCACATCCAGCGTGGCCCGCTCTAAACGCGGAATGCTCGTCGGCGCCAGAGCTTGGAAGATCTTGAGCAGCGCCCAGGCGAGCCCGCACCCCGGCGCCAAGCCGGCCAGGCTCAGCAGGCTGCTCTCGGTAAAGTTCTGCGAAAGGAGCCGGCCGCGGCTGGCCCCCAGCGCCCTCCGCACCGCCCACTCCCTCTTCCGGCCGACCGAACGCGCCAGCAGCAGATTCGCCATGTTCGCGCAGACGATCAGCAGAATGGCGCCGGTGGCGGCAAACAAAACCCAGGCTGCCAGCTTGACGTCCGCAATTTGGTAATCCCGCAGCGACCGGATCACTACGCCGGCCTCGGCGCGCCGTGCCGGGGAAAGATTCTCCAGCAATCCCTGCCGCACATAGGCATACGCTACTTCGCCGGCGCGCTTCAGCGTTACTCCGTTACGAAGCCGCGCGAATATGCGCAGCGGCCTGCCTTGTTGTCCCGGCCGGTACTGCTCGATGGCGAGCGCCTGCGGAACCACCAGATCGGCATGTGCGAGCGTGGGGAGTTCGAAGTCGCGCGGCAGCACGCCGACAATCCGCGTGGGCGTGCCGTCGAGGGAAATGATTTTTCCGATCGCCTCCCGCCTTCCGCCAAAGCGCGACATCCATAGCCCGTACGACACCAGCACTACTTTGGGCGCATTCCTCCGGTCCTCATCCCGGTTGAAATTGCGTCCAGCCAGCGGAACGACGCCGAAGGTGGGAAGAAAGCTCGATTCGACTTGCGCGCATGCCAGCCGTTGCGGATTCTCTTCCGTCAAATCGCAATCGGACATGCCCGTCCACGAGGTGATCGAAGAGAAAACTTCGGCGCTGCGGTCCCGCAAGTAAAAGTAGTCGTTCGCCATCAGGAACTCGCCGTCCATGAACGGCAGCGTCACGCCAAACGACACCAGCCGGTCCGCATCCGGGTACGGCAGGCTACGAAACAAAAGCCGGTCGACGACGCTGAAGACCGCTGCCGCCGCGCCTGTCCCAACTGCGATCACCAGAATGGCGGTGAGTGAAAAAGCGGGATTCCGCCTGAATCCACGCAGGGAAAAGCGAACGTCCTGCCAAATACCGGGCATATTCACTACGAAGCATACTACATAGCCTTGACGCCTTCAGCGGTAAATGCTACACCATGTAGTGTTACAGTAAGTAGCATTGCATGTCTCTGAAACCGGCCCTATCCGACCTCGAACAGCAACTCATGCATATCCTGTGGAGCCGCCGTAACGCAACGGCGGCGGACATTCGAGATACGCTGGCGCCCGAGCGCCCGCTCAAGGACTCGACCATTCGAACCGTTCTTACGCGGCTTGAAGAAAAGGGATACGTCCGGCACAAGGTGCGCGGCCGAACATTCGTCTATTCGGGCATTGAGCACCCTCGAAAGGTGGCTGTTCGCGCCGTAAAGCAAATTATCGATCGCTTCTGCCATGGTTCGGTCGAGTCGCTGCTGGCCGGCATGGTGGATGGCGAGATGGTTGACCCGGAAGAGCTCCAACGGATCGCTGCTCAATTGGCGGGAAATCGCTTGGGGAAAAGCAAATGAGTCCCGTTGAAATCTCGCTCGGCCGGACATTCGCGCCGCTATTGTTCGGCACGCTGCTACGCTCCACCCTACTGGCGTTGTTCTGCGGCGTTTTAGTTTTCCTGCTGCGCGCCAGGCCAGCCGCGATCCGGCACTCGCTCTGGCGCGGGATGCTGTTCGCTCTACTGCTATTACCCATCCTCCAGATCGTCGCTCCTCCGTTGCGGCCGGCATCGCCCCACCTTCTATCGATCGCGCCCCCGAGGGTCGCAACCACTGGTCTCGCCCGGTGGAAACCAACAATCGCCGTCCGTCCCCTGGAAGAAACAGGTAAGCAGCAGCATGCGTGGATCTTAATTCTGATTGCGGTGTACCTGGGCGTGACATTTCTGCTTTGCGTTCGTTTGATGGCGGGTCTCCATCGTTTGAAAGTAATCGCGCGTAGAAGCCAATTTATCGGCAATGCCGGCTTTCACGAACTGGCACACGATACCTGGCTCGAAAGCGGCGCCTTCATCATTCCGCGCATGCGTGTCTCCCGCGAGGTAATTGTGCCCATCGTGATCGAGTCCGCGCAAGAAATATTTCTGCTACTGCCGGCCTCCTGGACCGAATGGGACGAGGGCAAACTTCGCCTCGTGCTGACACATGAAATGTGCCACGTGCGCCGGGGCGATCCAGCCACCGCGCTCTTGGCGTCCGTTGCCACCTGCCTCTTCTGGGTTCATCCGCTGTCCTGGTTCCTGAAACGGCAACTCGCGTATTTGGCCGAAGAAGCCTGTGATGATGCTGTGCTCGAGGCGGCGCCGGATCCGGAGCGATATGTGCGCATTCTGCTTGATTTCGCGAGAGAGGTTGTGAATCGGCGTGCACGCGTCCTTGAACCCGCTAGCGCCATGGTGCAGGGGAGCCAACTTCGGACGCGAATCCAGAAGATTTATGCGGCCTCTGAGCTTCGTCGGAAGCGGCCACGCCTGATCCGCGCAATAGCCGTTGCGCTGTTTGTCCCGGCACTTTATGTCGCTGCCGCGGCGCGCTTCGATCCACCACAGCAACCGGCAACATTCAGTTGGCCCATGACCTCGGAAAAAGCGGCGCGACTCGAGGCGGGCCTGAAGGCGAATCCCGAGGATCTAAAGACGAGAGAGAGGCTGCTCCAGTGGTACTTCAATACGGCGCAACGCGAGGCTCTCACTCGCCAGTTTCTCTGGCTGATTCAGCACCATCCTGAATTGGCCGGAATGACGGCCATGTTGGCTCCGCGCGGCGGGCGGTGGAACACGCGCGACGACTACCAGCGACTAAAATCAGCCTGG
>DASYAX010000329.1:0-4407 GCA_036501045.1 Bryobacteraceae bacterium | reverse complement strand
CGTCCAGCGGCTTACCTTGGCCTGGGTGCTGCAGCCGCAATCGGTCGGCATTAAGTCCATGCCGCTCGAAGTGAACGGGCTGCTGTATTTCACCACGCCCGATAATATTTGGTCCGCCGATGCCCGCACCGGAAGAATCGTTTGGCACTATTTCCGCCAATCGAAAGGCGATCATATTGGCCAGCGCGGAGTCGGCATGTATAAGGACTGGCTCTATTTTGAAACGCCCGATTGCCATCTGGTTTCGCTCGACGCGAAGAACGGAAAGTTGCGTTGGGACATCGAGCTGGCAGACCCCAAGCTCGAGTATTTCGCCACCGGCGCTCCGTTAATCGTGCGCGATCACGTGATTGTGGGCGTCTCGGGAGACGTGACCGATATACCGGGATTTCTGGAATCTGTGAATCCCGAGACGGGCAAAATCGAGTGGAAGTGGAACAGCGAACCGAGTCCCGGAGAGCCGGGATCCGAAACTTGGCCGCAAGGCACGGACGCGATCTCGCACGGCGGCGGCATGACCTGGATGACCGGAACCTACGATCCGGAGCTGAACCAGATTTACTGGGGAATCGGCAATCCGAATCCGGTTTTAAACGGCGACATTCGCAAAGGCGACAACCTTTATACCTGCTCGATCGTGTCCCTCGATCCCGATACGGGCAAAATGAACTGGCACTTTCAGCCTTCGCCGCACGACACACACGATTGGGATGCCGTGCAAACGCCGGTCATTTTCAATGACGAATATAACGGCGTGCCCCGCAAACTGTTGGCGCAAGCCAGTCGCAACGGGTACTTCTTCGTGCTCGACCGCACTACCGGCGAGCATATGCTGACCGCGCCGTTCATTCCGACGAACTGGGCCAAAGGAACCGATACCAAGGGCCAGCCCATTCCGAATCGGGAAAAGGAGCCGAAACCGGATGGCACGCTGGTCTCGCCAAGTTCGGAC
Organism: Bryobacteraceae bacterium; assembly: GCA_036501045.1. Taxonomy (GTDB): domain Bacteria; phylum Acidobacteriota; class Terriglobia; order Bryobacterales; family Bryobacteraceae; genus Bog-105. The sequence continues at coordinate 3,455 of DASYAX010000329.1, read as the reverse complement.
GGGGCGACGAATTGGATGGCCCCCAGCTTCGATCCGACGACCGGACTTTTCTATGTAACCGCGCGTCAGGTGTGGAGCATTTTCTATATGACGGCCGAAGGCAAACCCGAAGGCTGGGCCGGCCGGGATCGTGGGTTATGGGCGAATTCATTATTGGAAGCCATCGACTACCGCACCGGGGATATTCGCTGGAAGCATGAGATCGGCCGCGGCGAAGGCGTTGCCGGCATGTTATCGACGGCTGGCAACCTGCTATTTACCGCCGACAATGAGGACAATCTGCTCGCGCTCGATCCGAAAACCGGCAAAACGCTCTGGCACGTAAATCTGGGCGCGCGAATGGAAAGCGCTCCAATGACCTATGAACTGGATGGAAAACAGTACTTGCTGACCCCGGCGGGCGGCATTCTTTTCGCTTGGAAACTCCCGAACGAGTAGCTCCTGCGTAACAGGTCGGTAGGTGAATCCGTCTCCCGATTAGGTTCTAAGCGAGCCCTGGCGATCAGCATGCTATTCTGACGCCAGCCACTTCAAATATGAAGTTGCGTGGCGTTTTTCTCGCGATTCTCCCCTGCCTGGCGCTGTTTAGCGCGGTGTGTGCCACCGTGCCGCTTCCCGATCAGGAAAACCTTCCGGACGATGCCAGCAAAGTGGGATTGCGAACGTCGCGCAAGGCACAGCAGCCCGGTACATTTCGGGAATACCCGGCTTGGGAATACAACAACTTCCCGATCCCTCCCGATTACCAGGTACCCGGCGAGTGGGTTTTCGCGCGCTTCATGTATCGCGCCGTCCCCAGTTGGCGGGGCCGTCTCAATAATTGGACCATTGATTATCCGCGGTCCGATCGCCACCTCTCGGCCGCCGTCCGGCGCCTGACGCGCGTCCAGGCGCGCTCGGTCGAAGAGCCCGTTGCGGCCGAAGACGGCGACGACATTTATAACTGGCCCTGGCTCTACGCGGTGGAAGTGGGTCACTGGGATCTAACGGACTTACAAGCGGCTAAATTGCGCGATTTCCTGCTACGCGGCGGCTTTTTTATGTGCGACGATTTTCACGGAACGATCGAGTGGGAGACTTTCGTTGCGAGCATGAAGCGAGTGTTTCCAGACCGCGCCATCGTCGATTTGCCGAACAGCGCCGAGATCTTTCACACGGTCTACGATCTCGACGACCGCTATCAGGTGCCGGGCGAACAGTTCGTTTATACCCACCGCGTCGCGGAAAAAGACGGTTTCCAAGCCCGCTGGCGCGGCATCTATGACGATAAAGGGCGCATCGTGGTTGCCATCTGTCACAACATGGATTTGGGCGATTCGTGGGAGCATGCCGATAACCCGCTCTACCCGGAACAGTATTCCGCGCTCGGCTTTCGCATCGGCGTGAATTACCTGATCTACGCCATGACTCATTAAAGTAATTCTCCACTCCCCATGTTCGAGTTTTTCTTCAAGTATCCGTTCAGTGTGTTCGCCAAGGGGAGCTTTGTGCTTTTAGGTTCCTGGCCCAGGTGGGCTCTGCTGTTGGGAGTACTTGCGGCGGCGGCGGTGCTCGGTGCATTTGTGCTGCGCGGACGCAAAGAGGCGAAGCCGGGCATTCACGGCGGAAGGGCGATCGTGCTTTGGCTCTTGCAATCGGCATTGCTGGCGGTGCTGCTGTTGTTGTTGTGGGAGCCGGCCATTTCGGTGACCGCGCTCAAGCCGCAGCAAAACATCATTGCCGTGGTAGTGGATGATAGCCGCAGCATGGCGCTGAAAGATAGCGGCAGTTCTCGCGAGCAGCAAGCGCGCGAGCTGCTGGACAGCAGTTTGTTGAAGGGCTTGCGGAGCCGCTTTCAGGTGCGGCTTTACCGGCTGGGTGCAGGCGCGGAACGGCTCGATAGCACCGCGCATTTGAACGCCGGCGAGGCCTCGACGCAGATCGGCAAAGGGCTGCGGCAATTGGCGGACGAGGCCGCGACCTTGCCGATCGGCGCGATCGTGCTGCTCAGCGATGGGGCGGACAACTCGGGCGGCGTGGATCTCGATACCTTGTCGGAGTTGCGGCGTCGGCGCCTTCCGGTGAATACCATCGGCGTCGGCAAGCCAGAGATTTCGAAAGACATCGAGCTGGATGGGCTGAATGTGCCGGTGAAGGCGCTGGAGGGTTCGCGGTTGCAGGCGCAAGTGACCATCCGGCAGAACGGTTTCAGCGGATCGAAAGCGCGGCTGAATCTGGTGGGCGGCGGAGCGGTGCTCGCGAGCCAGGACGTGGTGCTCAAGGATGCGCCGGAGCAGGTGGAGACGGTGGAGTTCAGCGCGGGCAAAAGCGGCGTGAAGAACATTGAGGCGCGTATCGATCCGCTGCCCGGCGAAGACAACCGGGAAAACAACCGGCTGACGAGCGTACTGGACGTAGATAATACGAAGCGCAGAATTCTCTACGTGGAGGGTGAACCGCGTTGGGAGTATAAGTTCATCCGGCGCGCGTTGGATGACGATCCCGCCGTCGAGATTGTTTCCATGTTGCGCACCACGCAAAACAAGATCTACCGCCAAGGACTTTCGAAATCGAACCCGCATGAGCTCGAGGAAGGTTTTCCCAGTAAGCCGGAAGATCTGTTCGAGTATCAAGGCCTGATTCTGGGCAGCGTGGAGGCCGCTTTCTTCACCAGCCAGCAAGGACAGATGATCAAAGATTTTGTGGACCGGCGGGGCGGGGGACTGTTGGCGCTGGGTGGCCGTTGGGCATTATCGGATGGCGGCTATAACGTCGCGCCCTACACGGAATTGTTGCCGGTGCAGTTGCCCGAGCGCAAGAATACCTTTCAACGAAGCTTTGTGGCAGCCGAGCTGACGGACGCCGGACGCAAGAGCCTCATCTGCCGCATCGAAGCCGATCCGGAAAAGAGCAATCAGCATTGGGAGATCTTGCCTTACCTCGCCAACTATCAGGATCCGGGCACGCCGAAGCCGGGCGCGGTCGTTCTGGCGCGGGTGGATGCGGGCGGCAACCGGCTGCCTTTGCTGATTACCGAAAATTATGGGCGCGGCCGTACGGCGGTTTTTGCCACCGGCGGCAGTTGGCGGTGGCGGATGCAGCAGCCGGTGGGCGATATCAGCCAGGAGACGTTTTGGCGTCAATTATTGCGCTGGGTCGCGGGCGCCACGCCGTCGCGGGTAGTCGCTTCCACACCGAACGCGCGCCTCGAAGACGATGGAAAAATCCAACTTCGCGCCGAAGTACGTAGCGCTCAATATCTACCAGCGAGCGATGCCGAAGTGGAAGCGAGTGTCATTTCTCCCAATGGCGGGTCCGAGACGGTGGCGCTGCACCCCGAGCCGCTCGCGCCAGGGGTTTATGCAGCCGATTGGAATGCCGCGCAAACAGGTTCGTACGTGGCGGAAATAACCGCGCGGCAAGGAAACAAGCAATTGGGCAAAGACGTCCTGACCTTCAGGCGCGAAGACGGTATG
>DASYAX010000328.1:0-15673 GCA_036501045.1 Bryobacteraceae bacterium | reverse complement strand
AGCAGCGCGCAGAAGATTCCCTCCACCGGCCACGCCTGGGCGGTACAGCATGAAGCATGGAACCCAGCGGACAGATGGATCAATGGCTGCCCGCGCATCGAAAGGCCGACGGAGCAAACGGTCCTTATGTAATGGGCTATTACAACCGGGAGGACATTCCATTCCAGTTCGCGCTGGCCGAGGCATTCACAATTTGCGACGAATATCACTGTTCCCTGATGGGACCGACATGGCCGAATCGCATGTATTGGATGACCGGATGATCGATCCGGAGGGGTTGGGGGGCGGCCCCATTATTAATAACAAAGCACCGCAGGAGGGATACACCTGGACCACCTACGCAGAGCGCCTGGAAAAAGTCGGAATAAGTTGGAAGGTATATCAGCAGCAGGATAACTACGGCTGTAACATGCTGGCGAATTTCAAGGCATTTAGAGAGGCGCCGGGAACTTCGCCGCTGTTTCAGAAGGGCATGGCGCGCGGACCGGAAGGCCAGTTCGAATACGACGCGACGCACGACAAGCTGCCGGCCGTTTCCTGGATTATCCCGACCGGCTTTCAATCGGAGCACCCGCATTACATGCCGGCGGACGGCGCGGCGTTTGTCGCGAGCAAGATCGATGCGATCGCCGCCAATCCCGACGTCTGGGCGAAGGCCGTTTTCATTCTGAACTACGACGAAAACGATGGCCTATTTGACCACGTGGGTCCGGTGGTTCCCCCGCGGGAACGGCGAAGGAAAAGGAATTTGTCGGAGGACTTCCCATCGGTGCAGGATTTCGCGTGCCATGCATTCTTGTTTCGCCTTGGTCCGCCGGTGGCTGGGTCTGCAGCGAACGCTTCGACCACACGTCGGTGCTGCAGTTTCTGGAGCGCTTCACGGGTGTGCGCGAGACGAACATAACGGATTGGCGGAGGAGCACGTTTGGAGACTTGGCGTCCGCTTTTCGGCTTGGGCAGGCGGCACGCAAGCCGCCGCCATTGCCCGATACCGCGGGTCCGCTGGCTCTGGCCAAATATGGCTCAAGCAACTTGCCAGCGCCGGTGTTCCCCGGGGAAGAGCAGCAACTTCCGAAACAGGAGACCGGAGAGCGCAAGCATCTCACGGCACGAGAAAGCTAATCGCGACGGCAACCCGTTGGTCAATGCGGAAGCGTTTGGTTCGCAAGCGGCGAAGAGGGAGTGGCCATCTCGGGCGCTAAAGCGCTCACCAGGTGAAGCTGCCGCTCGCCGTTTTCGAGATCGATCACGAGCTTTCTGTCGCTGCGGCTGGCTGCTTCGCCGCTCCAATCCTCATCGTCTTCAGTTGCCTGAAGCTTTGACAGACGAAGATCGGGCCAGCCATCCCCAAAAGAAAAATCGAACGCACCTGCAATCTGGCTGAAAGCGTTCGCCGCCGTGAGGCCGATATCTTCACCAGCAAAAGAGCCGCTGGCACGCAAATTTCTAAGACTATCGAGGCCGGTGCCAGAGGTTTGCAACTGTCCTTCCGCGCTAAGCAGGCCGCCGCCCCAAGGAAAGCCGCCCACGGTCGCAGAGAAGCGGCAACGTGGAGCATAGGACGCGAGGTCTACCGTACCAGTAGCTTTCACCAGGCCCTGTGCGAGATGCAGTTGCAGGCCGGTAAACTGCAGATTGGTCCCCTGCCAGACGAAGCGCGCCGATAGCGCACCCACGGCGTTTTGATTTACCGAAAAGTGTCCAATGGCGATATCGCCCTCCAGATTGCGGCCGGCAAGCCACGCGGGAATCGAGCGCCGGGTGAATGGCAGATGCGCGAAGAACCCTTCCTGATGGAGAGCGGGAGCGAGTGCCGCCTCGAGCTGGGTTAGATCGGCGGAGGGGAGATCGAAATGCACACGCTCGGGCCGCTTCGCCAACAGGCTGTAGTGGTAACTGCCATAGAGCGTCTGCTGCCCGAGCGTGGCGGAAAAACGGGGCAAATCGAACGTAGTGGGAGTGAAAACGGCGTGCCCTTGCGCATGCTTGAGTGGAAGAGCGAGGCCGGGCGCGACTAACGTGCCGTTCGAAAACTGAAACTGTCCCGACCAGGCTGGCAGTTTCGGCGCAGCGGTATTGTCGGGGCCCTCGTAGCGGTAAACGAACTGCCCCGTGATGTACCCTTCGGCAAGAGCCCCAAGCGCGGCGGGTGCTCCGAACCAAGCCTGGGTTGCGCTCTTGAGCGCACCGACGGGAAATTCGTCGGCGCTTAAGGAAGCGACCAGGTGTTGCGTGCCGAGATCGTAATCGCCTCCTGCGCGCAGTGTACCGCCTACGTCCGCCTGGAGAATCGCCGGGTCGATATGAATCGCATTAGCGGAAATCTGTACGTTCGCCACGGCGGAGCGCAGCGGCGGAATATTCGGCAAAGTGGCGACGGCGTTCGTCACGGCGATGCCCCCAGCCAAGCCCGATGAGTTCGAGTAGCCCACTACGCCGTCGAGCACCCCGTTCATATCGAGACCCGGCGGCAGCGCGAGTCCCATGCGTTTCGCCAGCGGCAGCAGACCCTGCAGGGGGGCTTTGTGGAGCGTGGCGAAAATCGACCAAGCCGGGCTGGTGAGAAAATCGTTCACACGCACCTGCAGCGCCACGGGAACAAGCTCGCCCGAGCGGCCCGGAAGCGTACGAAGATCGAAGCGATGCGCCGGTAAATCCACTTTGCCGTCATAGCGTATGCGCCAATCGGCGCCGCTCGATGGCATGAGATCCCAGCGATGAACGTCTTCGAGGCGCAGTTCGCCCGTAACCCGCAGTGCTCCGGCCGGGCCTTCGACGCGCGCATGCGAACTGATGGTGCCGTGCACGCCGATGTCGTGGCCCTCGATCAGCGTGGTCACTTCGCTTAGATTACTGGGGTCGAGCGTCACATCCGCTTCCAGTTGATTGGCCTGCGCATTGGGCGGATTCACATACCAATTCACGGTGCCGCGCATGTGGCCAAAGCCATTGCCCGCGCGATCGGTGCGGGCGGGCGAGCCCGAGAATTGCACGACCACTTTTCCGGAGCGCTCGGGATAGATGGAAAGATCCGAGTCGGCGATGTAGAGCGTCGTCTTGCGCGTTCCCAGCTTAAAATCGATTCGTCCGCCGGAAACTTCGATGGCGGGAAACAAGTTGAGCGGCAGGCGGCGCGGGGCGCTTAGGCGTTCCACCAGCTCGACTACATTCCATGTTCCGTCGCCGCGCTTCACCAGATTCAGCGAGGGCTCAACCAACCGTAAGCTGGACAAGCGTATTTGTCCCAGCAGCAACTTGTCAATTCGCAGGCGGGCGTCTACGCTGCCCGCGTGGGCAAACGGCTCGAGGCCGAAACGAGGGTCCTCATGGATGGTCACGTTTTCGAGCACAAAGCCCGGAAGCGGAAACAGGTTGAAATAAACTTTATCGAAATCCGCTTGGCGCCCGAGCGATGCTTCGAGGGCGCGCCGAATGCTTCCCGCAAAATAGGCGGCATTGATAAAGGGCGCCGCCAGGCCGAGCAACAGCAACGCTCCCAAGCCGGCCAGTGCCGCGCGAAGAAGCCGGCGGGATCGCGGTTTAGGCTGGGTCGTAATTTGCAATAAAACCTGCGTGCCGCTCACGCCTATGAGCCCGATTATAGCGTTGCAGGCAGTGCGCCGGCTGCGTGCTATTCTCTTCGCCGTGAACGCTACGCGCGCGAAACACATGGCCTTTATTTTCGACCTGGATGGCGTGCTGATCGATTCGACGCCGCTGCACCTGTTGGCTTGGGAACGCTATCTGGCGGAACTTGGCCTTTCCGTGGAAAATCTGGAGCGGCGCCTGCATGGCCAGCGCAACTCCGAGCTGGTGCGGGACCTCATCGGAGGTGATATGGCGGACGAAGTGATCTTCCGGCACGGCGCGCAAAAAGAGCGCCTGTTCCGCGAGATGCTGTTGCAGGCGGATCCCGTCCAATATCGCATGCGCGGGCTCATGGAGTTCCTCGAGCGCCACGCGAACATACCGAAAGCGGTGGGGTCGAACGCCGAGCCGGCCAACGTCGATTTTGTGCTCGACCGTTTCGGCTTGCGGCGGTTTTTTCGCGCAACGGTGGATGGCATGCAAGCGAAACGGCCCAAGCCATTTCCCGACATCTACCTGGCTGCCGCGGGAAAGCTGGCCGTGGACCCAAGCGACTGTATTGTGTTTGAGGACTCGCCGACTGGCGCGGCAGCGGGCCTCGCGGCAGGCATGCGCGTGGTGGGTGTCGAAACAACGGAGACAGCATTTCCGGGCGTTCAATTACAGATCAAGGATTTTCTCGATCCGTCTTTGGAGCCGTGGTTAGCGGCGCAGGGAATCGAGTAATCGCGCTACGTCGTCAGGTGGTCGACGACCTTGACGCGGAAAGACAATTGACGGTCTTTTCGCTTTCTTGATTTCGAACCTAGCTGACATCCTCTTTTCCTTTCCGCGTGAATTTCGTCTATCTCTGTGGACGGGCGCTGGTTTGTCTGTGAAATCCAACCGAGGTTCCGGAACTATCCTTACAGTGACCAGCGCTCCGCCGCGTCGGGTGAGTAAACAGTCGAGAAATCTAGCCGCGAGACTGGAAGCCTCTCCAGGACGCTATTTGCTCGTCTTCACCTTTATCTACCTCGTCTCAGTCCGCGTCTCCGAGCAATTTGCGGACCGTTGGGAGCAGCGCGTCCAGGATGCCAGTTTTCTCAAGAGCGACGGAGGCGCCAAGCGCCCTGGCCGCATGCAGCATTTTCCCCTGCATGAATCCAGAGACCACAAGAACCTTCGGCTTCGTGCTTAGGTTGCGTATCGCACGCAAAATCTCAAGCCCGTCCATATCGGGCATGGAAAGATCGAGGATCACCAAATCAAACACGTTTTCTTGAATTGCCTTCAACCCCAGCTTCCCCGAGTCTAAGTTGCTCACGGAGTATCCAGCGTGGGCGAGGATTTTGGTGAAGAGCGCCGCATCATCGCTGTTGTCGTCCACGATCAAGATTCGATGCATTGCGTTCCTCGTCTCTGCTAGGTCATAACACAAATACAGGCGGAAGAGAAAGCGTCGCGGAGGTTACATACCGCTTAGTGCGGGACCTTTCGTCCATCCCGTAACGGGATTCAGAATGATCTGCCCATTCTTGTCTGTCTTTGATGAGTTGTCATCTCGAATATTCTATCGGCATCCTACCCACCGCCTTTACTGCCCGTCGCGCTTTCGGTTCAAGCTGCTGAAGAGATCGAAACCCGAGCCCGACACAAGTCTCTAACCACGACGATGCGGTACATCCACCTCACCAGCACTTCAATCCAAGATCGCCTCCACAAAAGCCGCAATGGGAGTACCCACCGCTGCCACTGGCGCACCAGTCGAACCGCTTATGTCTTCCAGGCCCCAGGCGTGTGTTTTAGAATTTGTCCGATGGGTCTTCTAGGGCCCAGGGAACGTCGGAGAATCCTCTAAGGCGAGTTATTTTCCGTCCATGGTCCGTCGAATTACCAGTGAATACAAGCGCGAAAGGCTGATTTGGTGTCTAGTACTGAGGTAGGAATTTTCCGACTGGCTAACGGCAGATCAGGAATGCTTCATTCACTTCCTGGCGATTCGAGCGGACTCACCGATTCGGTCTGAGGGCGGGGACAGCGCCGGCGGCGGGGCAGACTAGGCTAGAAAGCCGGCCGCGGCATGACCATGTGCGCCTCGTTCAGACAGAACCAGCTCAGCGCGCCGTTGGCGATGGCTAAGGCGATGAAATAGTAGCCGATGGCGTCATACTGCTTGTCTGGAAAGTCGCGTTTCCACAGGCGGTAGCCGGTAGCGATGGCCAGGATTCCAAACACGAATTCGTGAAAGACTACACCGAGTGTCACGCTCAGAACCAGCACCGCCAGCCGCTGCTGTTTTCCGAGGGCAGCCATCGCGCCACCGCCATCGAACATACCGATCGGTATCAAATTCAGCAGGTTCAGCCAGCCCGCGAACTGCGCCACGGCTAGCCATACGCCCTGATGCGTGGACAGGAACACGCCGTACGCCATCAAGCCGGACAGGAAGCCAAAGAGTGGTCCGGCCAGTGAGATTTGGGCGCGCACGCCTGCATCGACATTGCCCTGCCATTTGACATAAGCGCCCAATCCCGGTAAGAACATCGGCAATTCGGCTTTGAGGCCGTACATCCGCACTGCGATGTAGTGACCCATCTCATGCAACAGGACGGAGGCGGAAAGGCCTACGGCGAACCACCAGCCGAAGAGAGTCCAATACAGCCCGACGAAGGCCAGCATGCTGAACAGGAACTTTCCTTTCGTCAGAAGGACGAGCAGCACGGTCTTGAATTTAATCAACGCCGCTACAACGACGCCGAACGGTCCCAGCCGCTTGCGCCAATCGGCTTTTGGTTTTGGTGAAAGGCGCGCGTCGAGCTTGGCAATTTCGCGCTCGACTCCCGAACGGTGGGGCGAGTCGAACGGCAATAGTTGAAGAACGGTCTTCCAGTGATCGCGCGCGGCTCCGAGTTGTCCGAGCGCGGTTAAGTGACGCGCTTGATTTGCGAGCTGTTCGAGATAGTCCGGTGGCGGAGGAGAATAAGACGCGGCCAAGTCTTAGTTTAGCGGCAGGGCTGAAGTTATCCGAAGGCGGCTTCTTCGCTCAAATCCGGCAGGTCGTGCGTGGCCAGCGAGGCAACAAATACGGAAACGATCGATTCAATGCCTTCTTTGTCTTCTTCGTCGAAACGATTCAGAACGGGGCTATCGATATCCAGCACGCCGATCAAATTGCCCCAATTGAGCAGCGGCACAACCATTTCCGATTGGGATGCGGTATCGCAGGCGATGTGCCCGGCAAATTTATGGACGTCCTGCACAACCAGCGACTGGCCGTTGCGCGCCACGGCTCCGCAAACTCCCTTGCCGAAGGGGATGCGAACGCAAGCAGGCCTGCCCTGAAACGGTCCCAGGATCAGTTCCTCATCTTCGGCAAAGTAAAAGCCGACCCAGTTGACGTCCGGCAGAGAATGAAACAGAAGCGCTGCCGTGTTGGCGGCGTTGGCGATGAAGTTCGTTTCCTCGCCAAGCAACTCGCTCAATTGGTCGCAAAGATGTTGGTAGAGCGCTGCTTTCGGTCCGGCAGCCTCGATGCCCGTAAAAGCCTGCATGATTCACCTAGTGTAGCTTCAGTGCAATAGTTCTCATCCTAAGACTTCCCCTAGGCGGCGAAAATTAACTGTCGGCCCGTTTGCGATGGTAGGGATGCGAGATATAACCCTTTGCTTCGGCGGCCGCTTCCGATTTCGGGGCGGTCTTGATCGCTTCGCGATAGGGTCCGAGGGCCGCCTGGTGGTTGCCTTTGAGATCGTAGACCTGCCCGAGGCGGAGCCAAGCAAGCACGGCGGTGTTCAGATCGAGGTCGCCGGCTTTCCCGGTGGCTTGCGTCAGATCGGCTAAGGCCGCGTCCAGATCGCCGTACCAAAAGAGCAGATTGCCCTTCATATATTGAATTTTCTCGGGCAGCAGGCCGGCATAACCGGGCGACTTGGCGCAGCGGAGGCGTTCGATTTCGGCTAGCACCCGCAGGGCCGACTGCTTATCGCCCATATCGCTATACATCTGCACTTGTTCGAAGCGGAAGATATAGTTACGCGGAAAGCGGGTCGCCAGATCCTCTAACAGGGGAATCGCCTTTTGGGCGGCATGCTCGCGCCGGTAAATGACCGCCAGCAGCACTTCGGCATCATAGCGATTGCGCGAACCTTGGCTCGCCACCAATTCGAGTTGACGGATGCCGCCCTCGCGATCGCCATGAAAGCCGCCCAGGAAGCCGAGGGCGCGCATGTAAAACGGCAGCGAAGCAACAACATATTGATTCAGGCCGAGAATGAGATGGGCATCGATGTCGTGCGGGTCGAGCGCGAGAATTTGTTCATCCGCCTTGCGGGCGGCGGTGGCTTCGCGCAGCGACTCCATCCAGGATTTCTCAACCACGAAGCCGTAATTGGAGCGCAGGCCGTGCGCAACGGCGAGCGCCGACAAGGCCTCGATGTTGTGTGGATCGGTCTGCAAGGTAGCTTCGCTGAGCTGGGTCGAGCGATCGAGGCACTCGGCAAAACGCTGCTTGTCGCGCGGGTCGATCTCCATTTTCGGACGCCGCAGGAACGGATTATTCCCCGTTACCAACTGGCTCTCGAGCGCCCCATCGCGCAGCATTTCGCGATAAAGAATGGTCTGGGCGATGTGGTTGTACATCTGCGGGTCGGCCGGATGCAGCGTGACCTGCTGCTCGAAATAGGTCAGCGCTTGATCGAATTCGTTGTTATAGAAGTGGTCGTATCCCGGGCTCACGGGAACTGCCGCGCCCAGACCGAGCGTCAGGAGGGCCAGGGGTAGCAGGGCTAAGGCCTTCCGGGCGGCGGACGAAATCACCGCGTTTGAGTGCGCAGCCAGGCGGGTTAGCGGCGTTTTCATTTCGGCATTGCCTGAATTGCCCATCGCAACAGCGACGTTTCGCAAGAATCCTTCGTATTTCGTACGCCAGATCGCCGATTTGCGAAACAGACGGCGGAAACCGTCTTCGGAGAGCCCGGCTAAATCCGCCAGCGCGGGCGTACGGGCCATAGCCGATGGCGCGAAGGACGGATCCGCGCTCACGGGCGCTTCGCGGTTCCAAGGGCAAATATCCTGACAGATATCGCAACCGAAAATGTGATTTGTCGTTTGTTGCTCCAGTTCAGACGGCAGGTCGCCGCGTTTTTCGATAGTTAGATAGGAAATGCAGCGGCGGGCATCGAGCAGCCAGTGGCCATTACCGTCGGGAACGATGGCTTCGGTTGGACAGGTATCGATACAACGGTTGCACGTGCCGCAGCGATCAGCCGGCGGCGAATCCGGCGCTAAGGGAATCGAAAGCAGAATCTCGCCCAGGAAGAACCACGAGCCTTGCTGTTGATTGATCAGGCAGGTATTCTTTCCGATCCAACCTAGACCGGCGGCACGCGCATAGGAGCGTTCGAGCAGCGGCGCGGTATCCACGCAGAGTTTCGATTCAAATGGCTCACCGTGCATTTCGGCAATGCGCGCGAGCAACCGCTCCAACCCGGCGCGCAGCGTGTCGTGATAATCGCCGCTCCAGGCGTAGCGCGAAATGCGGCCGTAATCCGAGTTGTCCGCTAGGTTCGAGGACGGGTGAGACGTGTTGTAGAGCTTGCCCAGGCAGAGAATGCTTTGGGCGGACGGCAGCAGATGTCGGGGATCGGCGCGCAAATCGCCGCGATGCCCGTCGAGATATGCCATGTCACCGGCCATGCCAGCGGCTCGCCAAGTCTCAAAGCGCGCGAACTCGTCCAGCGGCAAAGCGGGGGTGACGCCCGCAAGTTCGAATCCGCAGGCGTGGGCAAGCTCTTTGATTCCAGCGGCGGTGATGGCCATGCCTGTTACCCTCATTCTTTATTTTGCCTACTCTGCTTGAATTTCAAAACGTATCTGTGGAACGCGGCGCCCGGCTGGCGCTGAATGGCTTAAGCCTCACGGTGGCAGCGGGAGAGCACGTGGCGATTCTCGGCCCGAACGGCAGCGGCAAATCGACGCTCATCAAAACGATCACGCGCGAATGTTATCCGCTGCTGCGCGCGGAGACCCGCCTGCGCATCCTGGGTCAGGAAAACTGGAATATTTTCGATTTGCGGGCCCATCTGGGCGTCGTCAGCAACGATCTGATGGCGCAATGCACGCGCGACATTACCGGATGCGAGCTCGTCCTTTCCGGCTTCTTCGGTTCGATCGGCATCTGGCCGAATCACCACGTACAGCCCGAAATGCGAGCGGCGGCGCAAGCGGCAATGGCGCGCCTCGAAGTAGAGCATCTGGCAGACCGCTGGCTGGACGAATTGTCGTCCGGCGAGGCGAGACGGCTACTGATTGCGCGGGCGCTCATTCACAATCCGGAAACGTTGCTGCTCGACGAGCCGACCACGAGTCTCGATTTGCCGAGCTTACGCGAGGTGCGCACTCATTTGCGTGGCCTGGCGGCCGGTGGAGTAGGTCTTTTGCTGGTGACGCATCATCTGGACGACATCATTCCGGAGATCGAGCGTGTGATTTTGCTGCGCGAGGGCGCGGTTTTCATGGATGGGGCCAAGGCCGAAGTTCTCACCTCGGAGCGGCTATCCTCGACGTTCGGAGTCGAACTCGAAGTCATCGAGCGCGCCGGGTTCTATCATGCCTGGTGACTTAACTAGCTGAAAGCGAAGCGTTTCCCGGATTTTACCGCTCCCTGTTCAGCGGCGGAATCTTCCGTACAACCGCCAAACGGCGCAGTTCGCCACCAATTCGTTTTCAACGAGTTACAGGAAACCTATACTGGTGTAGTCGGGAGCGGTAATCCTGCTGCTGGAATGAGCAGAGCCCCCGAACGTATTTTGAGGGAAAGATCGGAGCAGTAAGGTTTCAAGAGCATGCATAAACCAGCTAAATACTTGGAAAAAGTAGTCACGGTGAGCGCTAACGCCGCCTGGCAGGTGTTTGACCGGCTCAACCAGATCAACCAGAGCCCTTCCTTCACCCCGAAGTGGTCGGAAAAGCCGCTTCTCAAGAGCTACCAGAAATCGAAGCCGCCGCTTGGCTGGCCGCGCGAGACCGATTCGCTCTGCCCCAAGTGCATTCCCGAGATCCGGCAGCGGATCGTGGACGGCGAAGTGGATTACAAGATCCTGCTGAACCAGCCGGTAGGCGAGATCAAGGCCAAGATTATCGAGCGCGATGGCAAGATCCTGATGGTCAAGGAATGCTCGACGCATGGCGTGTTCGAAGATCTGATGTCGATCGATCCGGCCTTTTCAAAGCATCTCGAAGATGTGTTTCCGGGACGCGACATCCGGGCGCACAGCGATGAAAAGCTGCACAACCACGGAACCAGCACGATCACGCACGGGCGCGGCTCGGTACTGACGATCGATCTGACGAACCGCTGCAACATGATGTGCGATCCGTGCTTCATGGACGCGAACCAAGTCGGGTTCGTGCATGAGCTGAGTTGGGAAGACATCAAGACGCTGCTCGATAACGCGATTTCGATCAAGCCGCGGCGCCAGATGTCGGTGCAATTTTCTGGCGGTGAGCCGACGCTCTCCCCGTACTTCCTGGACGCGGTCCGTTATGCGCGTAAAGTTGGCTACAACAGCGTGCAGGCGGCGACAAACGGAATCGAATTCGCCAAGCGTCCCGAATTCTGCAAAGAAGCCGCGGAAGCCGGCCTGCGTTATGCGTATTTGCAATTTGACGGCATCGGCAACGCCGCCAACTCGCATCGCGCGGTGGGCAATCTGTTCGACGTGAAGCTGCGGGCCATTGAGAATCTGTGGAGCAACGGCGTCGATATCGTTCCGGTGATCACGATCATCAACGGCGTCAACAACGAGCAGGTAGGCCACGTGGTCCAATTTGCGCTGGACAATCCGAAAAAGATTCCGTTTCTGTCGTTCCAGCCGGTGTCGTTTACCGGGCGCGACGAAGCGGTCACCGAAGAGCGCAGGCAAGCCCAGCGTTACACGCTGTCTCACCTGGCGCATGACGTGAAGAACCAGACCGGGATCGGTGAGCCGGTTCGCGATTGGTTCCCGATCAGTTTCATGAGCACGTTTTCCGACTTCGCGGACCTGGTCCACGGACCAGCCGCCGATTGGGGACAGCTCAGTTGCGGCTGCCATCCGAATTGCGGTATCGGCATGGCCATCATGTGCGACAAGGAAACCAAGGAATACGTTCCCGTCACGAAGTTCCTGCACGCCGATCAGTTGGCAAAGGACATTGCACGGGTTAACGATGCCGCGCGCGGTCGTTTTCTATCGGTGCTGGGAGTGACGCTTTCGCTGCTGCGGAATTACGATCCCTTTACGTCGCCGAAGTACTTCAAGCTGAGCGACCTGGTGGCGAAATTCGACAAATGCTTCGGCATGTCGAAGAAGGATCATGCCAAGGTATACGGCAAGGTGACGGGAGACCGCACCATGGCGGATATCCAAAAGCGCCGGGCCGATCGCTGGAACTTCCTGTTCATTGCCGGTATGTGGTTTCAGGATCTGTTTAACTACGACTTCCGGCGCACCGAGCAATGCATCATTCCGTACGCCACGCAGGAAGGTGAGATCTCATTCTGCGCCTATAACACCGGCGTGGGTTGGAGAAACATCATCGAGAAGATGCATATGACCTCGACGCTGACCAAGTGGTACGAGGACAAGGGCCGTCATGAGATCTTCGCCGGCAACAAGAGTGTGCCGTTGGTGGCCAAGGATCACAACCTGGTACTGAATGAAGAGCACGTGAAGGCGGGGCGGCAGCACGATCTGGATGACAAGGGCATCGCCAAAACGGCTCGCGAGGAGAAAACGCGGGCACGCGATGCGGCATTGAAGGCGAAGATCGAGAACGACAAGATGATGCGCCTTTACAAGGAGCACATCCTGGGCGAGAAGAAGGTGGAAGGATTTGTTCCGCTGGATGGATTGCTTGGGTCGATTCCCGCGAAACCGGCGGCAGCCGAGAAGCGGGAAGAAGTCGGTGCGATGGGCGACTGAGAATCGCTTCTCGCTCGAGTTCTGGAGGGCCGCCGGGCGAAAGTCCGGCGGCTTTTGTTTTATCGAGGAGAATTTCGAAGCGGGCCGTGCTGGGGTCCTTACTGACTGGTGAACAATGTCTTGTAATTGCATTTATGCCACACGGAGGTGGAAACAATGTTCCCTCGTGTCGCCTTCACCTTGGATATAACTCATGGGGGGAAACTGCCTCCAATTCGAAATGGCCTCGTCGGAGGAATCTGTGGGTCACTGATACGCTCCAATGGCGGCGGAAGCCCGGTTCGCTCAGCCCGCGAACCTGTGCGGGCTTCAGCTCTTTTGCTGTTCGTAGCCAGTTGCCTTTTGAACCAGTTGCTCCTTCCCGTAAACACTCCGTCAGACAGGGCCGATCCCGGCAAATGTCAGCAACGGGCATTATGCGGCAGTTGACGCGCGGCGACTCCGGCGCCAGGGCAAGCTCAACAGTGCGCGCGCCGATAGGATGATGGAGAACGTCGCGGTGATGCCCAACGCGAGGAGTGTCCACACGAAAAGGAAAGCTTGGCCCGAGGTGCCTATGTCGCCACCGAGAACACCCCGCGTCCCTTTCATGTGAATGACAGGGACGAGCAGCCCGAGGGCGGACCCGAAGAAGATGATGATGTATCCCGCCCGCCTTCCGGCGAGCACCAGTGTTCCATATAGCTGGACGACGAAAATGAATACCGCCAACAGATTTACGAGACCTGCCGGGGCCATCCTGAACAGGATGTCGCCGGTCAGGTGAAACGTCATCAATAGAATGGTGAGCAGCGACGCTGTGGTCAACATAGCGGTCTGTTTCATGTGAGATTCGTCTTTCTGCGCCTCATGTACGCGCACCGAGGTCCGACGGTTCATTTTTCAAGATTCTTCCCGTGAGGGTTGCGGTCCCATGTTCATTTGCGGTTGACCACAGCGGGGACAGAACGCGGCATCTGGTGCAACTCCGCGCCCGCAACCGGGACACGGATGGAGGATCGGCTTTCGCAACAGGAAGTAGAGCACGAAGCCAACGCAGTTCGGAATGAGCACCGCGAGCGCTGTCCAGGGAATGGGCGGCATACCGCGCCGCACTGCGTCTGCGTAAACATGGCCGGCGAGAAGAAAGTAAGCGCCGGCAAGCGTACCGCCCGCCAGACCGATCAAGATTCCGAAGCCGCTCGCCCGATACTGCTCGAAGACCCCGAAAAAGAAGAGCACGAAGGCTAAAGCGGCCAGGATTTTGGCCGGACCTGGAATGAGACCGAATCCGCTGCGCCAGCTCATACAGTTTGTCCGTTGCTATCGGAATCCTCTCCCAAAAGCCTTCTTCGAAAAAGCGGCAGCAACGCGACGAGAAGCGATGGCAGCAACCAGAACGCCGCGAATACGATCTGCCATACGCGGCTGGGGAGATTCCATTGACTGGCCAGCCATGCCAAAGAGCGCCACGTAACGGCAGATCCCGTGAACGTGAGGAATATTGCGACCGCTGTGCCGATCCAAAGGCTTTTTGCATGCGCCTCGGCCGATCTCATCCCCTCGGCACGGCTGCGGACTACGTTCTCAACCCGAAGCGCTGCTGCCGGGTCGAGTTCAAACGCGAACCAATCCAGCGCACGGACGGCACGCGCCGAGAGATCGGCATACCGGCCACATTCGGCGCATTGTCCGACGTGGGCATCGAGCCAGTACCGGTCCTCCAGCGAAATTCCTTCAACGAGGGACCGGTCTAGCAGAAAGCGGGCTTTTTCATGGTTCTCAAGTGGCATCGGCGCGTCCTCCGAGAGAGGCTTGCAGCATCGAGAGGCCGCGATGAATCCTCGACGAAACGGTCGAGATGGGAGCGCCTGCGACCTGGGCAATTTCCGCGAGCGACAGTTCTTCCTGGAAACGCAGGAGAAGCGCTTCCCTGTAGATTGGCTCCAGCGCCCCCAAAGCGTCCGCGATTCTTTTGGCATCTTCGCTTCTTGTGGCCGCGAAGAAGGGCGATTCGAAATCCGGCGCCGGAACGTCCACGCCCGCTTCGTTCTCCCGGCATATCCGATGCGTTGCCGTCTGTTGCTTTCGCAGGTGATCGATCGCCAGGTTTCGCGCGATGGAGAACAACCACGGCTCGAAACGGAGGCGGCCGTTATATTGCCCCGCGTGTTCCAGAACACGCAACCAGGTTTCCTGAACGAGGTCCTCGGCCAGTTCACGCCTGGATGTCCAGTAGACCAGATATCGGAGGAGCCGATAGTGATACCGCGACACCATTCGGCCAATGAATTCCGAGTCTCTTCGCCGCAGTGCACGCGCGATGCACTGAGACTCGGGTTCCGCCATACGCGAAAAGGCCGTCACCACGGCAACCATGTACTATATACGAGGTCGAGCCCCGGAATTATGCATGGCCACGCATCTTGAAGATGCCCAAAGACTTTCCAACGCGCCTTACCAGTTCGGGTGGCTGATTCGTCCTCTCTGGTCGCCTCAAACTATGTGATCTCCCCAAATAGGCCACAGCTTGTTGAGACTGAGAGGCGAACCGCGTCCGTGACGGTTTATGGTGGAGGTTTCGCCTACCGCTTCCGTCCGCGCCATGGAACTGATCACGATCTTAAACCACTGCCATCGTTTCCGGGGTTTTGTCTACCAACAGGCCCACTTCAGTACCGACAAGAAGAGCATCGAAGTGGCCGTACGACCGCGCAAGGGTTCGGTCGCAATCTGCTCGCGCTGTCATTTGCCGGCGCCCGGTCACGATCAGCTCGGCCAACGGCGCTTTGAGTTCATTCCGCTATGGGGGTTTCTCGTCTTCCTCCTGTACACCATGCGTCGGGTCGACTGTCGCCGCTGCTGCGGCGTCGTCACCGTCGAAGAAGTTCCCTGGGGCGACGGCAAACGCACATTAACCAAAGCCTACATGCTCTTCCTAGCCCGTCGGACGCGGGCGGCTGTCATGGAAAGAGACGGCCGAGGCCTTTCGCACAGCGCTTCCGACTGCGCGATCTCCTCCGCTACAACTTGAAGACCGTCCGGGCCTACCTTCTCAAGGAAGCATTCCAGCAACTCTGGGATTACAGTTCGCCCTCCTGGGCCGGCAAGTTTCTCGACGAGTGGTGCCGTCAAACCATGCGTTCCCGCATCGAGCCCAT
>DASYAX010000327.1:0-4683 GCA_036501045.1 Bryobacteraceae bacterium | reverse complement strand
GAGGGACTAGGGGGCGAATTATGCCTATTTTCGCAGTATCCAGACTTCCGATACCTGGCATCCGCGGCCATTGCCGCCGAGTCCCTGTTCGCGGGTCCAGGCGAGATTGAGCTGTCCGGTTGAGGTCGCCTCCGCCGGGATCTCGAACTCTATGGGTTGTGGAGGCCACGGGCGCGTCATCAGTGGGTGAATTTCCACTTTTTCATTCGCCATCAGCCTGATCTTGATGCGGCGCGCGTCGCCCGAGTAGACGATGCGAATTCGGTATTGCGCCTCGAGATCCAAATCGTCGTAGTGCATCTTCAGCGGCGCATCGAACAGGGAACCGGCCCAGCGTTTCCAGGCAACCGGCACTTGGCCGCCGAAGCGATCGGGATAGCTGAAGCCGGTCAGCGCCGAGGATCGGAATTCCGGATCTTCCACCGGTCCCGAGCCCAAGATCAGATGCGGACGATTGGTCAGATTGCCTAGCTCGTCATAGAAGCCTCCCGGACCTGGGTCGGTGCGCGCGAGTAGGGTTCCGATGCCGATGATCTGTTCGTGGGCGGATGCTAATTTTCGAATGCCGGCAAGCTGCGTGCGCAACCAGGGTAGATCGGTCAACGGCGCCTCGATCGTCTCGAGATTCGCCGCTCTATCGACGGCCTCTCCCTGGTAGCGATTGACGGCCAACTGCATCCGGATGCTCTGGAACAGCGCTTCGCCAAGCTCGCGAACCCGCTGCATCATAAAATCGCCCGCAGGCTGCAGGATGGCTTGCGCGAGAATTCGTTCCGCCTCGTCCAGCAGAACGGACGGGTCCTGTCCGTTGGGTGGAGAGGCGCTCGGCTGTTGACCTATGCCCAAGGGCTCGGCGGCCCACCCAATCTGCTGTAAGCGGCCGAGTAAATTGAGGGCGCGATCGACGCGGGCATTTTCGTCGATCAGCCGGCTGCGGACAGCTGCGTCGTAGTATGCACGATACAAGAGCTGCTGAAAGCGCCAGTTTTCGAGCAGCGCGGGTGAGGCTTTGCGTTCGACGTCCTGAAATCGCGCGAGCGTCACCGGCACGGAATCATTCGTGGCAAGCGGTCCGTGCCAATTGTGTTCCAGGTCCAGAATGCCTTGGGCGATGCCAGCAGCATAGGGTTGGCCCATGAAGTAATTCGCGTACTCGCGAAGCGCTTGACTGAGCGGCATATCGGGAGACCAGCCGAGCGCGCTCCAGACAAACTTGTTCACGTCGTCGTTGCAGCCTTCCGAATAGGTGAGAAACCCGATGGTGTATTCGGAATAGCGGCGGAGAATGTTCGCTTCGCCTTCCGGCCGCGGGTTGATGCATTCGCGCCCTTCGGTGAGGGCAAACGCGACATCCCAATTCGGAACCGGGTACTGGCATTCGATGCTGTGCGTGATATCGGGATAGAAACGGATCGGATAGCGCTTTGGCAGACGCTTGCGAATTTCCGGAAGACTCAGGCGGTTTTGGGGACCGAAGACGTAACCATCGAGCCACGCCTGTGTGCTTTCCTGATCCAGGATATTGAAAAACGTGTCGAGCCACTCCTGGCGAAAGCCTTGCGGAGAACTCCACATCTGCGCCTTGGGATGATAGCGCCGCAGGCTTTCCTTCTGCTTCTCGAGAAATGCCAGCATGGCTTTCGGCTCGGTATGGCCCGGATCGCCGCCGGGAACGAAGATGGCATCGATGCGAGGCAGAATTTGGTAGATGTGTGCCCATTCCTTCAACGCCGATTCGACCGTGGCGGGGTCGGCGTAATCGGGGTCCATGGCGGGATACCAGATCCAAACGTCGAGGCCGTAGCTGTCGGCGATGCGCGACATTTGGATCATCATTTTTTCCGGCGAGAGCGGAAAATGCGGGCTATCGGGCTTGTCGTCGGAGCGCGGGGGCATCAACTCGATGGCATTCGTCCCGAATATTGCTAAGTCGCGGATGTATTGATCCCAATCGGCCACGGTCCAGGCATCGTAGGCATTGGTTTTCGGGCGGTAGCCGAGTTGATGGCCGCGCAAGGGATACTTGGGCGACGTGGCGATAGGAAGATGATGTGGATCGATTGCCGCCGCGTCTCTTGCGAACGTCATCAGCCGCAGGAGATTGCCGATTCCGAAAAGCAACCCTCGTTCGTCGGCCCCGATCACGGCGATCCAACGGCCGGCGGCATCGGAGCCGGTCTGGATGGCATATCCTTCAGCGGGCAAGTGCGAAGCTGCCGAGTTGGCGGCGATGATTCTCTGGCCGAGCGCTCGCGCCGAGGCGCGCGTGGCGGCGTAAATCGCAGTCGAGGCGGCGGGGACGACGGCGGTTTGGATGGGCCAGCGAATCTGCGATCGCTTTTCGACCTCTTCGGTCAATACGGTGAGCGCTTTTTTCTCCCGCGCAGTGGCCTTTTCGTGACCAATCACGACGCAATCTTTGAGATCGATCTGTCCGGTGGATGCCGCCGTTAGCCATTCTGGAACAGCGAATCCCGCGGCGGCGCCCTTCAAGAAGCTTCTTCGGTTCATTGGGATGGCTGCCTAGTGGAAGAATCTACCGTGCAGCGAGGCGGCCGTGAACCCCGGCTGTCGGACGTGGTCCAGAAGCTTGCCTTCGGCAGACAAGACGGTTTGCACGGCACCTGGTAAAGCTTCACGTTTCGGCTCCGGAACGCGAATGATACCGTTTTCATCGCCATGAAGCAGATCACCGGAATGGACGCTCATCCCAAGCACCTCACAAGGAACGTTCGAACGGACGATCCGGAAATGCGCGTGGCTCGAAGCGGCGCCTCGGGCAAAGTAGTGAAATTTCAATTTGCGGACGGCAGTGAGATCGCGAACGGCGCAATCGCTGATCAGGCCGATGCCGCCGAGTGAAGTGAAGATGGTGGACATCACTTCGCCGCAGTGCGCGGCACGATCGCGATCGCCGCCGATCTCCTGCATCACAACAACAGCGGGCTTTGGCGATTGCTCGACCGCCTCAAAGAGGTCGATAAAAGAGCTCTCTTCTTTGGGATTCGCACTGGTAACGGTTTCTACATGTGCGGTGACCGCATAGCCGCACATCACGCCCAACTCTGGAAAAAGACAGCGCAATTCGAGCGAAGGAAAGCCTTCATCGCGCGAAGAAACATTCAGTAGCTCAATCCCGTTGGCTACGGTGGCCGTATCGACAGTCTTCAGAAATTCGATCAGGATCCGATCGTTCGCGAGGTGAGTATTCATGTGCACAGATCAAACGCCAGGAACGGCAGCGGCATTGGGGTCCCAGATGGTCGCGCCGATATAGCGTTCGGTTTTCTTGTTGTCGTTGAAATAATACACGGTGACCATTTTTCCGTCGGGCCTTTGGACGGTCCGGGTGTAGCCGAGATCCCAGGTTCCTCCATCGGTCCGCAGGAGACGATCTTCGCCCCAGGTCTTGCCTTGATCATTGCTGATTCGGGCTCTGATCCCATAGGGCGCGGAACGAAAGCCATAGGTGATCACCAGCCGGCCATCTTTGAGTTTCACGAGACAGGGCGGATTGCCGTGGTGGCCGCCGGTGTTCGGCGCGGGCTTACTGAGGAAACTCCAGGTTGCGCCGTCGTCGTTGGAACGATAGAGCTCGATCCATCCCGGATGACGAATGGCAGTCAGGATCACCTTCGAAGAGAGGCGCACAGAGGATGGCATGATCGCCATGTCATTTTCGCCAGGTTCCGGTCCAACGAACGAAACGAATTTCCAGTCCTTGCCTCCGTCATGGGTTCGCACGCAAATGACGCGGCCTTCTTTCCCGTTCGATTTGGCAGCGGTGAGGAACATCATGGCATCGTGCTTGCCGTTGACGAGCAGATCCGTGCGCGCGGCTATGCCCTTTTGCCCGAAAGTTGGCATGCGGAACGGCCCTTGCCAGGTCTTTCCGCGATCATAGGAGTAATAGAAGCGCGAAGGCCCGACATCCACGTCTTGCATACGGGCGGTGAAAGCGAAGTTCGGGTTCGTGAAATCAATCCCACCCGGGCAATCGACGGGCGACTTCCCGCCTGGTTCCACGGGCACGTTCGCCTGCTTCACACCGTCGGGAGCCCGGAGGCTCAGGGGATGTTCAATCTTCCAGGTCTCGCCGCCATCCTTGCTTCGCGCCAGCAGATGTTGGGCCGCGCGGTTCCAATCGATGGAGTGGGTCTTCTCATTGTATTTGAAGTAGCCGGCTTCGAAGCCAACAACGATTTCATTTCCCCAAATCCAGATGCCGTGATTGGCCGGCCATCCGCCGTAGCGCCCGGCTTCGCGGTAAACGATCACATTCTTTTGGGCAACATCGGCTGCGGCGGCGAGCATCGCTCCTGCCAGGCAGACGGACAGGATCTTCTGAAGAAATGACATAGGACCTACCAGTGCAGGCGCAGCGCGAATTGGATTTGCCGCGCGTTGGTGATTACCGAAGTGATCGTGCCGGCAGCGGCAGAACCAATGCTTCCATTCGGCAATCCGAAATTTGCTTTGTTCAGTACGTTGAAGAATTCGGAGCGAAATTGTAATCCAAAACGCTCCGTCAAATGAAAATCCTTGTCTGCGCCGAGGTCCCAAGTCTCAAGTCCCGGCCCGATAATGATGTTTCGCCCGGCGTTGCCGAAGGTATAAGGAGGCGGCGCCACGAAGCACGCCGTGTTATACCATTCGGCGATGGTTCGCTGCGAGCTGGGAAGA
>DASYAX010000326.1:0-3240 GCA_036501045.1 Bryobacteraceae bacterium | reverse complement strand
CAGGAAGGCCAGTTCGCCGTGGAAGGTGAGCATCTGGGCGTGCGGACGCGCGGGCGGAGCACCTCGCGCGCTTTTGAGCGGAGTTTCGTTGAACCAATCGGAGCGCGCGGGTTGATCGAGATGCAGGCGCTTTTGCACGGTGGGAAAATTCGCGAGTGTGAGACCGAAGACAAGAACGGCGATGAGCTCGTTGCCCTTGAGAACGTGGACGCCGGAATAAACGAGCAGGACGGCGGCGAAAGTGAGCACGTGCCAGAAACGCTCCTCGGTGAGGAGGGGAAGGAGGTAAGACCATAACGTGCCGGCCAGAATGCCGGCGGCGACTCCGAGGATGAGGCTGGAGACGAGGCTCCAAGCGACGGCTTTGGGAGCGGCGCTGCCGCCGGCGGCGATATCGAGAAGAGTGGTGACGGCGAGGACGGCGAGCGCGTCGCCGAGTGAGACTTCGACGAGCAGAGTGACTTTCACTTCGCGCCGCAGGTGGATTTGCTGCAGGACGGGCAACAGAATCGCGCTGCTGATGCAGCCGAGCGAGGCGCCGATGAGCAGCGCGTCCATCCAGGAACAGTGCAGCGCGGGACGGCACACCGCCGCGACGGCCGCGGTGCAAAGAACGTAACTGAAAAGCGAAAGAAAAAAGCCGGCGCCGAAATGTTGCAGTATTTCGCGGAGCTTCAGGCTGAGGCCGCCTTCGAAGAGAATCAGGACCAGCGCGAGGGCGCCGAGGCCGGGAGATGCGCCGCGGAAAACGTCTGGATTTACCACGTGGAAGACCGGGCCGATGAGGACGCCGGTGGCCATGAGGATGATGACGTCTGGCACGCGGGTGAAACGGACGAGGCGGTTGGCGACGAAGGCGAGGACTAGCAGGCCGCCCAGTAGCGCGAAGAAGAGAGTTAGATCCATGGCGTTGATGTTGGCGCTGGGGAGAAGATGATCGAAGAAATGAGGAGTTGATGCAAGTGAAAGAGGGAGCACGTGACGGCGAAGCGCCCGCGGGAAATGAGTGCTTGGGTCGGTTTCAGGTAAGAGCGTTAATCGGGAACTAAGGTCCGTGAAGTTTACTCAACTACGTGATTCGCCAAAACAGAGGGCTTCACGCTAACGATCCGAGGTCACCCTTCCATGCCTAAATCTCGAAACGCCCGATCGTCCGCCTCCGAGACTGCCTTGCAATCATCTCCACACGATTCCTCCGCGAAGGCTTTCACTGCGGGCGCGGAACGTGCGCGCGGCGGTCATCCACCGAGCGGATTCCTCGGGTGGGTCGAAAAGAAGATGATGACCAACAACAACACGATGATCCACATTGCAATCAGACTCCACCACGGGGCGCGGTGTCGTATGGTCGCAACCAAAGCGACAATCGTGGCGACGGGGACCGAAGCGAGCAGAGCGAAAGTCGGAAACGCAACCATAAACCACGCGGAAGACCCCGGGTCGTCGTGGCTCCTCTGGGCGAGAATTACGATGGGCACAATCGGGGAGCTCAAGAGCAGCACGGCGATCAGGCTGACCAATGGTTTCGGTGTGTGCAAAGGCTGCAATTATATTGCGCGTTGCCCCACAGGTTGGCCGGGCGTTGGAGGCTTCGTTCTTGCCGCGTAAAGACGATTGATTCTCGGCTGAACAAACCACACGCCGAGCACGTAGAGCCAAATCAGAAGAGATAGTGGCGCCAGGTCGGAGAACGATGCTGGCTTATCCGTCTCTGCCCTCACCAGCGAGTCAGCCACAAAGCCGATATCGTAAATCGCGCAAACCGCCACTAAGACCTGCAATGTGATTCTTACCACGGCCGGCAGCGAATTCTCGCTCTGAACAAGCGAGAACGCTGCATACAATAGCGGGATTGTCAGCGTGAAATAAAAGAGCGACATGTTGAGCCTGAGAGACGGCTGAACAATGGAATTGAGAAATGAACCCACCGACCAGAGCCAGGCAAGGAGAAACAGGATATCTAGCGCGGTCACGCCTCCGCGCACAACTACGGCCGATGAAGGCGGCCGCAAAACGAACAGTTCAACCAGAGCTAGCGTGAGGGATAAAACGAAAAGCTGCCAATGCTTAGCGCGGACGAACAGGCTGGCGATTGCGTTCATGCCAGTTTATAACACAGTTATCGCCAGACTCCCGTTCAGCCGCGTCACGGGACATCTCGCCAGACTGGGACGGTTAGAGCCGCGATGGAGCAGAGAAGTCCTTCCGGAGCGAAATGGGTCTCGATGCTGCCAACCAATTCTCAAAAATGCTTGCTAGAGTCCCGCCTCTTGTCGCCGCCGATGAAAGAGCTGCCGGGAACGTGATGCAGTTTGCCTTCGGCAGTCGGTTGGCATCAATCATCGGCTCGGGGCGTCGGTACTGATTGAACAAAGGCTGCGCTGTTGGGATGGGCGTGCGTCGCGATTCCTCACAGACTAGTAGTAAGGCTGAGGAGGCTTGGGGATGAGTGACAAACCTAGTTTCACCGAGGTGAAGACGGAGCAGGTAAGAATGACGAAAAGTTGGAAAGCGGAAGGCCGCGCGAGCGAAGCTTGGGTGATCGCGGATCCGGAGATTGTGGAGATTTTTACGGCGGGGGTGGCGTTCGGCGTGGAAGCGGGCCGCCGCGGCCGCAGCGATCCGGCCTACTCGCCGGACGAATGGCGCAAAGCATTCCGCGAGGCGATGGAAAAAGCCGCTACGCTCGAAGCGAAACTGGAGAAGGCCAAGCACGGGATGGCGAAAGGCTGAGGGCGGCAGGTAGATGACCGGCCGCAGATGAAGATGGACACGGCGGCTGCGGGCGGCCGTGTCCATGTGAGTTGTCGGATTTAGCGGCTGTCGCGATGATCGTCCTGATCGAGGTTCTTGTGCTCGCGAACGACGCCGTGGATCGCCTGCATACCGAAATGGCCATTGGCGGGAGCCGAGAACACCAGAGATACGTTGGAATACGGAACGTCCGTCCCTCCGTTGACGCAGACTTGTAGCATGGATAGCACGGTGTCATTTTTTGAAAAGGGAGCAGGGCCACCGTTGCCAGTGATATATGCCGACCCGGTCACCATGATTCCAAGCGTGGTGGTGTTCGGGGTGGCGTAGGGAGGACAGACGCCGGCGGCGGGGTAGCTGACCTTGGCGTCCCATCCGCGAAGACCCGCGACTGGCGAGTTTGGTGCGGCGTGTCGGACTCGAGTAGCGTACGGGGTCGAGCGCTAATCCGCTGGGGCTACCTGGAATTGTTCGAGCTTGCCGTCT
>DASYAX010000325.1:0-12183 GCA_036501045.1 Bryobacteraceae bacterium | reverse complement strand
ATCTGTTCCGCCACCAGATCATAGACTTCGCGTAGCGGCGGAATACCGGCCGCCCGGCGCTCGATCACGCGCGCAATGTGAAATCCGAACGGCGTTTCGAAAATTGGCGTGTTCTCGCCAATCGGCGCCTCGAACACGACGTTTTCGAATTCCTCCACCATCACCCCGCGCGGAAACCAGCCGAGGTCCCCGCCATTCCCCGCGCAATCCGAATATCGATCCGCCACCGCGCCGAATTCCGCTCCGCGCTCTAATTCCTCTTCAGCGAGTTTAAGAGAAACTAGGGCTTCTTCCCGCTCGATCGTGCCGTCTAGATTCTTCACGATATGAAGAGCGTGAACCCGATCGCCCGCGTAGAATTCGCTGCGATGGGTCTTATAGTACAGATCGATTTCTTTACGCGTGGGGCGCGGGAAGGCGCCCGGGTTACGCGGGGATTCTATAGACTCGTTTCTTGCCTGCCGCATCAGTATAAGAGTAGGACAGAAAAGCGCCCTTTCGTAGTCGCTCGGGGAAAATACCCAGCACCTTCGAGTAGGGAACCTTGGCGGAGATCGCCAGAAAGCCCTCAAACTGCTTACATGCGAATAATACCGCTCCCAATGCTTGCGTTTGGGCAATGCCGATCGGAGCACGCACGCTGGTGGATGGGCTGCGTAGGCGGTAGCCCCTCCAATCGCCAGTCAATTCTTGCGCGGTCGTCCCTAACGGCAGGTGAGTTGCCTCAACATCCGTCAAGTCTACAATCTGCTGTAGCCGAACCTCCACATTTAATGTGACCCATGTCTTGTTTGGATTGCCACTAAGCCGCCAGGTTTCAGAGGGTCCCCAAAGATGGCTCCGATTTCCGTCTCTCCAACCTTAGGGGACTAAGCTATTAATTCAAAAGAAGAAAATTTTTTCTGGCTGCGGTGTCACTGGCTATCTCCATTCCCACTTCGATAACCCTTCAACTCAAAAGCGAACAGTGACTGCTTCACGGGAACGGAATCGAAAGACTTTCGAATGGCACTCCGCTTGCCTTTGAAGCGACCATGGTCACGCATCTTGCCGCCGATCTCCGCCTCACCTTCCGCAATCTCCGTAAACACCCGCTTTTCACCTGCGTCGCCGTCCTCGCGCTCGGACTGGGCATTGGCGCCAATGCGGCCATCTTCAGCGCCGTGAATCTGCTGCTGCTCGGCTCCATGCCGTACGCGCAGCCCGACAAATTAGTCGCCGTCTGGGAAGACTCCTCGTTCATTGGCTTCCCTGTGAACACTCCCGCCCCGGCAAACTTTTTCGATTGGCGCCGCATGAATAGCGTGTTCAGCGGCATGACCGCCATCCGCGGGGACCGCGCCAACATCACCGGCGGCGCGGAACCCGAACTGGTTTCCGGCCGGCGGGTGATGCCGAACTTTCTCGATATTCTCGGTACCAGGCCGCTCTACGGACGCAACCTGACCCAAGACGAAGACCGCAACAATGCACGTGTGGTGCTGCTGAGCTACGGGTTTTGGATGCGGCATTTCGGCGGAAACACGGACCTCACTCACGAGACGCTGCAGATGGACAATCGCGCCTATCAGGTGATGGGCGTGATGCCGCCCGCTTTCGCCTACCCGGATAAAAAGGTACAGTATTGGAGACCAATCCACTTTACTCCGGAAGAGCAGGCGAAACGAGGGAACCATTACCTTCACGTGATCGCCAGGCTCAAGCCGGGTGTGACGGTGAAGCAGGCGCGGGCCAATATGCGCCAGGTAGCGGCGCAGTTGGAAAAGGAATATCCCAAGACGAACGCCAAACTGGGCGCCGTCGTCATTTCGCTGCGCGACGATTTGGTGGGAGACACGGGAACGGCGCTGCGGATCATCTTTATCGCTGCGGGATTCGTGCTCTTGATCGCCTGTTTGAACGTCGCCAATCTGGTGCTCGCGCGAGCCTTGGATCGCAGGCGCGAGTTTGCCGTGCGCGCCGCGTTAGGAGCACGGCGCTCTCGTCTAGTGGCACAACTTCTTTCGGAGAGTCTGCTGCTCTCTTGTCTCGGTGCACTCTGCGGACTGATCTTGGCCTACGCGGGCGTGAAGGCGCTTCAGACGCTGATTCCGGCAACGCTCGTGAACGGCTCCACGCTAACGGTGAACGCCAAGGTATTTGGCTTTTCTCTCTTGTTGACCGTGCTGAGCGGAGTGCTGTTCGGCCTGATGCCGGCGCTCACCGCTTCGAAGACGGACCTGAACGATGCCCTGAAGCTGGGTGGGCGGACGCAAGCCGGCAGTGGCTCTCCGTTGCTCCGCGATGGGCTGGCCGTTTCACAAGTAGCGTGCGCGGCCCTATTGCTGATCGGCGCCGGCTTGATGCTGCAGACTCTGGTTCGCCTTGAAACCGTCGACACAGGCTTTCGGACGGATCATCTGCTCACCATGGAAACCAACCTTCCACGAGTCGGATTCGAAACGGATGAAAAGCGGATCGCGTTTTTGAACGCCGTGCAGCAGCGCGTGCGGCACTTGCCTGGGGTTCAAAACACCGGTTTCGTCAGCGATTTGCCGTTTGCCACCATCGGCGATACAGTTGGCTTTCTGATCGAAGGCCGGCCGGCGCCGCCATCGGGGGATGATCAGGACGCGCTTTATCGCGAAGTCACGCCCGGCTATCTGGAAAGTCTTCAGGCTCGATTGATTGCCGGCCGATGGATCGATAAACAGGATCGTAAGGACTCGACACAGGTCATCGTGATCAACGAAACTTTCGCGCACCGGTTCTGGCCGAACAAGAGCCCGCTAGGCGATCGCGTTCGGTTTGACAACAAGGCTTACACCATCGTGGGAGTCGTGCACGACATACGGGAGCGCGGTCTGCAATGGACCATGAAACCGGCATTGTACGTGCCGGTCACCCAGGTAAGAGACACCTACGCAACGAACCTGGCCGTCCGGACCACGGCAGATCCCATGCTGCTTGCCAGAGCGGTTCGGGATGCCGTCTGGTCGGTGGATCGCAACGTGCCTGTTGTGGATGTGCTGACGATGGACGACTACATGGAGCTCGAAGTGCGTGCCCGGCGTCAGCAGATGCTGGTCCTCGCGGTGTTCGCTGCTCTAGCCGTTTTTCTTGCTGCGCTGGGTATCTATGGAGTCCTGGCCTACTCCGTCACCCAGCGCCGGCGTGAAATCGGCGTTCGGATGGCTCTCGGCGCCGATGGAAAATCGGTGGTCGGCATGGTACTGCGCCATGGCTTCCGCGTGACGCTTCTTGGAATCACCACGGGAATTGCGGTGGCATTCGCCGGTACACGATGGATGGCCTCGCTACTCTTCGGCGTGCGGCCGCAAGACCCGCTGACCTTCGGTTCCGTAGCCGCCGTGTTGGCATTCGTGGCTTTGTTCGCTTGTCTGGGACCGGCGCTGGGCGCCGCGCGCGTCGATCCCGTACGCGTCCTGCACGAGGAGTAGGCTTCTAACCATACTTCGAGCGCGCCGCAAGAAGGCCGGTGGCCTCAGCAAGATCGAGGTCCGCAATGAGCAACCCACGCTTGCCGTAGGGCTGAAAGCTGAGCAGCGTTCCGTCCGGCCGCACCACGGCCGATGTGGTGCCCGATCCGTCGCTCGCGCAGTTTACCGTTGCGAAAAAGCACGTGTTCTCCGCGGCGCGGCACAGCGCTGCCTTCTCATGAAACGAGTTCGCAGGATCGGCAAAACGCGAAGGCCGGTAACCGCCGGACTCGGCTTCGTGGAAATGAGGGTGGAACACGATCTGCGCGCCGCGCCGGACGGCCCAGCGCACCGTCTCCGGATAACGCCAGCCTTCATGGCAAATCGCGATGCCGAACGTCAGCGCTCCGGTCTGGAAAACTCGCCTACCCGAACCCGGCGAATATATACCCTCCTCGCTGGGGTCGATCTGAACTTTGTCTTGAAAGCCCGCGCGCGTGCCATCTCGATTCACCACCAGCGCGGCGGCTAACAGTCGATCCTCCATCACGCGTTCCGTGCCCAGAATCACCGCGAGATTTGCCTTCGCCGCGGCCGTTGCAACCATCAACCATGCGTGTTCGAGGAATACCGGATCGGGCGGCGGCACGACCTTTCCCATGCCGCGATAGCCAGGAACGAAACATTCCGGAAAGCAGATCACCTCCGCGCGCTCGCTGGACGCCTGAGCAATCGCTCCCGCAGCCAACGCAACGGACTCTTCGGGAGTCGCTGGAAATTGGAGATTCGCGAGTGCAATTCGAAATGCGCTCATGCGACCCTTTCAGATTTACTATAGTGTGCTATATTAAATATCGAAAGGTATCGCCGTTCTTTATGACACAAGAAGAGCATCGAAATATCGGCCTCGTACAGACACTATACGAAGCCGTCCTGAACCAGAAAGACCTGAGCGTGCTGCCCGCCCTTGTCGGCCAGACCGTTCTCCTGCATCCTAGCGAGGAACGCGGGCCGGAGGCGTATGCGGCGCTGATCGCCAATCTGCATCGCGCCTTTTCCGGCCAGCACTTCACGCTTGAGGATCTGATCGCGACTGGCGATCGGGTCGTGGCGCGCTGGGTAATGCATGCGGTCCACAGCGGCCCGCTCAACGGAATTCCGGCTACCGGCAAGCGCGTGAAGCAAACGGGCACCGTCATCTACCGCATCGAAGCCGGCAAGATTGTCGAAATGTGGCCGGAAATTGACCGGATGGGGATGCTGCGCCAGCTTGGAATCGATCCGCTGGCGGCCGTCTCTGCTGGCCAGCCGCAATCCGCAACTGCCTAATCTAAGACGGAGGCTCGAAAATGCGGTTATTCATTCTCGGCGCGACCGGCGGCATCGGCCGGCATCTCGTGCGGATCGGCCTCGAACGCGATCACGAAGTCACGGCCTACGTCCGGTCCCCCGAAAAAATTCCGCAACAAGCGGGCGGTCTGAAGGTCGTGCGCGGCGATGTCTTCAACGCTCCCCAGATGGCCGAGTCCATGGCCGGTCACGCCATCGTGCTATCGGCCTTTGGCCCCACTACGATCCGAAGCTCCAGGCTCCGGCGCTCGTTTGGACATGAGCTAAGCTCTGCTTTGCGGCAGAGTAGCGTTCATCGAGTCCAATTGGTGTCCGCGGCCTTTCTCTTCCGGGATGTCGGGCTCTTGGGGGCGTTGCTGAAACCCACCCTCTTCCGGCAGATGATTCCGGATATGGCCGGCATGGAGCGCGAGATAGAGAACGACGCTCTCGAGTGGACCATCATCCGGCCGCCGCGCCTCACCAATGGCCCGGCTACCCATAAGTATCGAACCGCCGATGGCGAGCTGCCCAAGGCCGGCTCCGTTATTTCGCGTGCGGACGTGGCCGAATTCATGATCCGTGAAGCGGAGCGGCCCGAACATACCCGGCAGATCGTAGGAGTCGCGGAGTAGCAGTGCTCCCCACCGTCGTCGTCTTCGCAAAAGCCCCGGTCTCTGGTTTCGTAAAGACACGCTTGATTCCTCGCGTAGGCGCGGAAGCAGCCTGTCGTCTCCATCAGGCGTTTGTCGAGGATACGCTCGCCGCGCTGGCTGCCTTCGAGGCGGAGTGCCTCATTGAGGTTCACACCGATCGCGCGTGGCAGGCGTGGATGGCGGAAGGCCGCACGATGAAGCTGCAGGTTGAAGGCGATCTGGGCGCCCGCATGTTTGCCGCGCTCGAGCGCGCTTTGCGCGAATCGAAGGCGGGCGCCATGATCCTCGGTAGCGATTCGCCGACGCTGCCAATTCAACACTTGCGTGAGATGCTCGCCTCGCCCGCCGACGTTTGCCTCGGCCCGTCGCTCGATGGTGGCTTCTATGCTATCGCCTGCCGCAAAATCGCCCCCGGAATGTTTAGCGGCGTCACCTGGTCCACCAACCGCACGCTGGAGCAGACCATAGCCGCTGTGAAGAAGGCGGGCCTGACCGTCGCGTTGGGCTCTCCTTGGTACGACGTCGATGAAGGTGCGGATTTGGATCGCTTGGCGGCCGATCCTGCGCTCCGGCAGGCTACCGCTGCGGCGCTGCGATGGGCCGGCTTGACGCGCTGACCCAATCCGCTTTCTGACGTTCAAAGGGCAAAGTGAAACAGTGCACTAGCGTAACGTCTTCTGTACGCAAATACGCGGGCACGCCGATGATTCCGGTCTTTTGGTCCCATTGCTGCGTTCCGTGCATCAGATCCCAAATGGCGAGACCGCTCGACCAATTCGAATTCGATCGGCTCTCCTTAGCCTCGTGATGAATTGCGTGTAAGCGCGGCGTCATGAACAAAAACGCCAGGATACGCTCGGCCCTGGGCGGAATTTCCACATTGGCATGGTGGAAAAGGACGGACGAGAATAAGAAAGCCTGCCACGTCGAGTACGCGAGCGGCGAAGCGCCCGTGACGGCGATCTGCGCCAATCGCCACGGTACGGAGAGCAGCATTTCTCCATAATGAAAACGGATTCCGGTAGAAGCATCCAGATCGAGATCGATGTGATGAACGAGATGAAAACGCCACAGAAAGGGAACTTTGTGCGTGAGAACATGCCAGACATACAGTCCGTAATCGAGCAGGATCACGGAAAGCGCCGTTTGCGGAAGAACAGACTTAACGAGCCGCGGCGCGATTCCCCAGCGCCGGTCATACACATATCGGGAAAGCTGCATCGCGAGAGGCGACTCGACCGATTGCATCACCACAGCCGCGCTGGCGGCAATCGCGAGATTGCGGATTGTCCGTTGGGCCTTTGGTTCGCGGCGGGGGTGGCGCGATGTTCGGCGGAATTCGAGCACCGCGAGCAAAGCAGCCGTTCCAAGGATCGCGGCACCGCGCAGCCAGCCGGGCAGTTCGCGAGGCGCTTCGATTTTTGCCTTCATGACATTTAGCATTATCATTCCCACGCTGAATGAAAAGGCCGCGCTGCCCGCTACGCTGCGCGCCATCTTCGCCATGCATGGCAGCCTGGAAGTGATTGTCGCGGACGGTGGTAGCGCGGATAACACGGTCGAAATCGCCCGGTCAGCTGGAGCGATGGTGATCCATGCGGAGCGCGGCCGGGGTCAGCAACAGGCCGCCGGCGCAGCGCACGCCACGGGCGATGTCTTGTGGTTCGTTCATGCGGATTCCATTCCGGCGTCTGAAGCTCTCGAAGCTATTGCATCGCGCCTCGAAGATTCTCGCGTCGCCGCCGGAAGTCTGACGCCGATTTTCGATGACGATTCCGGCGCGTCAAGGGCGTTGACTCTCGCTTATCCTTATTTCCGATTGCTCGGATTATGCTATGGCGACTCCGGAATTTTCATCCGGCGGAGCGCTTACGATGCGATCGGTGGCTTCCGCGCCTATCCACTCTTCGAAGATGTCGATCTCGTTCGAAGAGTGAAACGAATCGGCCGCTTTGTCCGGCTTCCCTGCCATATGATCACTTCTTCGCGCCGCTTTGAGGGCCGCAGTTTCCTGAAGACCTTCGTCCATTGGACGCTGCTCCAGACCTTGTTCTGGATCGGCATTTCGCCTTTCAAATTGGCGCGGATGTACGCCGATATTCGCCGCGGCAAGTAGCCGCGTTACTTGTTGCGTAGAGCATCCCAATAAAAGTTCTCCTGGGAATAGTGACTTCCGTGATTCGAAGTATCGTTCAGCCCCCAGTTATAAGGTTTGTATTCGATCCGGCTGCCCGGTTCGGATAGAAACTTTACCTGGCCGCCGGGCCCGTAGCGCGCCAGGTATTTTTCGACCGAGCCGTCGTTCTTACGGAAGTCGTCGCCATACCACTTGAAAATCATGCTGACGCTCGCGGTACGCGTCGGAACGGAGAATTCGTTCAGCCGGCCGTTCGCGAGCCAATCGTGAAAATTAGCATCGAGCTGCTCATTGAGCCGGCTGCCCTGGTACGCCTCGCGCCGTAATGGCGGGCAACTGCGCGATGCGCAAACCAGCGCGGAGTGAATTCGCGGATCGCCCATCGCGCGCAATTGACCTTCGATCTGGTCAAGTGAAACCCTCTGGCCATCGATCGTATAGCGTGCCTCGGTGAAGGGATGCTTCGTTCGCCAGATGCTCTCCACCGGATAGTTGGTCAAAATCCACCGCACTGTCAACGCATTGTACGCATTGATCAGCGCGGCTTCTCTTTCGTCCACTCCGAGCCAATCGGGCCACTTGGGCGCCAGCTCTTTCAGGTAAGCGTCCAGGCGCGGCGTCTCCTTTTTAAGGGCGGCGTAGTCCACCCGAGCTTCGGGGGTCACATATTTTTTCGTCAGCTTGTCCCAAATGGATTCATCGATCGGCGAGGTTTGCGCGTGAGCGATGCGTTCGACAAGTGTTTCCGCGAAACCCGGCGGCGGGGCAAAGCAGTAATCGGTGGTGTTGCTCGACGAAAGCTCCCGCGCCGCGATCAGGTAAGGCTTCAGAGCGCCGCCCGCGGCAACTGTATCGTCAGGCAGGTGCTTGATCGCGATCGGCAATTGCTCACAACGGAACCCATCCGGCGCGATGACGTAGCCGACGGCGAGCGTATCGAACGGATTGAGCCCGTCCGTTCCGAAATTTTTCCTCCAGAACAGGAGCAAGTCTTGCGCGGCATCGAGCACCCACGAAAGCGAGGGGTCCTTCGACCGCAATGTGGCAAGATCCCGCGCGCGAAGCCACACCTTCGATGAGACTTCCCAAGGCGCCAGCACCAGAGGAACTTTCGAATCGAGCAACACCTGGAAGGCGGGCGCATCCATCTCAAAATTGAAGTCGCGGAACGGACGCGCTCCGGCGCGCGCAATGAATCTTTGATGCGGGCGCCTGCCGGCCACGGCTACGATTTTGGTGATTCGTTTCGCGAGTTCCGGGTGTTGTTTTAGCACGGTCGCCACGTTTGTCAGCGGCCCGATGGCGAGCACGACCAATTTCTCGCCTCGCAACGCGGCTTCGAGCGCGCGCGACGCGTCTGTCTCCACGCCAAGGTCCTGCGCCGACGCAGCGCCGCGATGAACGGCCATTCTGGGCGGACCAAATTCTTTCACCAGCTGCTGACCGATCGGGAATGCCGTGTCGAGCGGCGCGTTGCCAAAAACTACGCTCACGCCGCGAACGGAGAGCTCTGGAGACCGAAACGCCTCGAGCAGCGCGAATCCATCGTCCACTTCGTGACCGCCGCGGGCGACGGACGGATCAGTGTCGATCCATATCGGGATGGCCGCTCGTAAAGCGGCGCTCAAAAGTAAAGCGATGACCGAAAGTCTCACGCTGCCCGCTTTCCGAGAACCAGTTCGACCGACAAATCCAACAACTCTTCCTTGCGATCGACGCCGCACGCGAGCGGCAATTGCGCCACGCCGATGAGCCGCCGCATGATCTCGACGCCGGCAAACGCCGCCATCAACTCATGGTCCAGCGGCGCAGCGGATGCATATAGATCGAGAATCCGGGCAATTTTTTCCGGCCGTTGTCCCGCCAGATGAAAGTGCGCCACCATAACGCCCACATCCCACTCGGGCGGTCCGTAAAAACTGAATTCGTGATCGATGACATAGACCTTCTCATCGGTCTTCAACCAACTTCCTGGAAAATAATCGCCATGCAGAAGACATGGCCCCGTTGCATCGAGGTAAATTCTCCCGAGCGCGGCGACTCTCGCCAGGTAATCGTGATTATTTCGAATTTGCCGCGCCAATACAGCGAGCCCGGGCGTAATTGTATCCAGATTGAGACCATTGTCACTTCTCAATGGCAACGCGAATACATGTTCGTGATTGAGCTCGCGGATTTCTCTGTTGCGAAACGGCAACGATAGCGACGGATGCTGGAAGCCCGTATGGAGAGCGAGCAGAAAATGAATCAGCGCGTCCAGATCCGCGCCGGTTAACAAATCCTCGGAAGACTGATACAGCCAATTCATGTCTCGCGCCGGCCCCAGATCCTCGATCATCAAGACCTGCTCCTGGGCGTCGAAGGCAAGAAGCTTCGGAACGTGCGCGGCAGTAGCGGAATCGCTCCTCACCTCACGATAAAAACACGCCTCGATTTTGGCCCGTTCCCGAGGAGCGGCGATTTGCGGGTACTTCTCTACCCAAGGTCTGGCCTGTTTGAGTATGAAACTACGCGCGCCAGTCCGCACACGAATGACGTAATTCATGTTGCCCTCGCCGGCGCGCTGAGCGTCCGTGACAATTTCACCGGCTTTCAGCCACTCCGATTTGTGTAGATAGCGCGAGAGCGCCGTCAGGTCGGACGCGTCCAGCAAAATCACAGCGCCGCCGAGCCTTTGCGTACGCCGCGCAGACCCAGCAGCCTTCCCAGAATGCCTAGCCACGGGGAATCGAGCTGCCGGATCGCTGCTTGATCCGCCGCCCTCCGGTTGCCGAGCATATAAGTAGGATAGGGATGAATCGTCGCCGAGATCTGCAAAAGCGAAAGCCCGTGCCGTATGGCGAGCGCATATTCCGAAATCATCTCTCCGGCGTTTGCGCCCACGATAGAGGCGCCCAGAATGCGGCCCCGCTTCGTTGCCATCACCTTGATCTCGCCAACCTCTTCTCCCTCAGTGATCGCGCGGTCCAGTTTCCGAAAAGGAAAACGATAAACAACGTGAGCCTCTCCGCGGCCGGTCAAGTGAGCCTCCGATTTCCCCGCGTGGGCTAGTTCCGGGTCGCAGAACGTGCACCAGGTCGCGCGCCCTCGATCGATCTTCGCGGGCCAATGAAGAATCGCATTGGTCACCGCGACCTTGCTCATGTGTTCCGCCACGTGGGTGAATGGATATTCGCCGGTTATGTCGCCCGCCGCGAAAATATTTTTCTGGCTGGTTCGGCAATGCTGGTCCACTTGAATTCCTTGTGGACTAAACGCAACTCCGGCGCGATCGAGCCGCAGATTATCTATCGCGGGCTCGCGCCCGATCGCGGCAAACGCGGCATCGCATGCGATCGTCTGCCCGTCATCGAGCGTCGCGAGCAAAGAGCCGTTTCGACGATCTAAATCCCTCACCCTCCGACCGAGCCGGAACGAAATGCCTTCCTCCGCCAGACAGATTTCGACCACGCGAGCGTGCTCTTTGTCGTCCCTGGGCAAAATGCCCGGACCGGGCGCGACGATGGTAACGGCCGAACCAAGCCGCCCGAATGCTTGTGCCATTTCGACGCCGGCCGGCCCTGCTCCGATAACCAGGAAACGCTCCGGCAGTGAGTTGATTTCAAACAGGCTCTCGTTGGAAAGACAAGGTGCCTGAAACGGCGGCTTCCTTGGCCGGCTGCCCGTCGCGACAACAAAAAAACGAGAGGTCATTCGCTTCGCAGACGAGTTGGCAGTCTGCACCACGATGGTATGAGCATCCGCAAACTCGGCGCATCCCAAGATCACTTCCATTCCCAGGCGTTCCATGTTTTCGGGAGCATCAGCGTCTTCGTAGACTTGTTCGCGAACCGCTCGAACATGCTCCATAATCCGCTGAAACGAAATCTCGGGTGTGATCGCGGAAAGACCGAACCGGTTCGCTTTCCGCATTTGCTGCGCGACGCGCGCGGTCTTCAGCAGCGTCTTACTGGGAATGCATCCCGTCCAAGTGCAATCGCCGCCCAGCCGGTTTTCTTCGATCAGCGCGGTCTTCGCGCCGAGCAGCGCTGACATTCCGGCCGCAGTGAGCCCGGCGGCTCCCGCCCCAATCACGATCATGTCGTACTCGTGCTTCATCGCACGTTTTTGGATTCGGCCGGCAAATTGGGACAGGTCTGGCGATAAGCCTGTTTAGGAAACCAATGCGCCCATTCCTCGCGGGACAAGTTGCGCGTGAGGCGGGCGCAGGCTTGCTCTCGCAAATCGCTCGAGCGCCAGAGCCACAGCGCGGCAAAGCGTCCATCGTATCCACTGAGCAGATAGCGGCCATCAGGGCTGAAGGCGGCGGCCCGCAGATAACCCCAATCGGGAAGTTGTGCCAAGCTGTGGCCAGTGGCGCCATCCCACACCGTCAGATGTCCGTGAGTGATGGTAGCCAACGCCGCGGAAGAGGAATCGGGAACCACCACATCAATATCGTCGCTAGCGGTGAGCTTCGAACGCTGCTTGCCGGATGGTATTTCCCAGGCTTGCAGATTTTTATTTTCTGTTGTGAACAGAAGAGTGCCTGCAGCGTTAAGCACGAGGTGATTCAATTCGGCGGGCAGGCGGACGCGGCTGACACGCGCTTTGCTCGCCACATTCCAGACATCGATAAAGAAATCGTTCGGTGGTTGGCTCG
>DASYAX010000324.1:0-18294 GCA_036501045.1 Bryobacteraceae bacterium | reverse complement strand
CGATTCACTCACCGGCCGGATGCGAAAAAGTCCGCCCATCGGGCCAACATGCAAGCGGCCGGTATACAGGCCGACGGCGGTTTTCCGCACCTGGATCGGCTTCTCAAAGCCATTCGGCCCCATGACGAAGATCTGGGGAATGCGATCGGGCTCGGGCGTTTCGCTGGCCAAGCGATAGCTCACGAGGATATCGTTATTGGCGGCGTCGAACTGTGCGCTCGCCTCGCTCGGATCGGTATGGGTCAGCAGGTCGCGGGCGACGTTGATCCAAAATTTGTCGAAGCCGGGCCAAGCGACCCAGGCTTGCGCCCAGCGGCTCTTGGCATCGGAGGTGAACACCGCGGCGCGGCCCAAGCCATACTGCCAGCGGACGTACAGCGGGTCTTTTTTCAGCTCGTTAATGGACAGAATGGTCTCGGCGCCAGGCTTCGCAGAATACCGTGCGTAACCCTTCAACGGCGGCGCACTCTCTACGCCGATGCCATCGAGAACTTCCGCTTTGCGATCGACGATGGGCCTAAGAGATCGCTCCACGGCGGTAGATCCGCTGTAATCCTCGACATCTTTCAAGAGAATCTGCTCGAGGCCTTGCGGCTCGTTCAAGAAATAACTGCGGCCGCCCGAAGTAACAGCGACTTTTTCCAGGTAGGTGCGATTGACATCCTGCCCGAGTCCAACGGTGGAAATAGTCACCTGGTGTTCGGCGGCTTCTTTGGCGAGCTCGATGCTGTCGCCTTCCTCCGAAATGCCGTCGGTGAGCAGGACGATATGTTTGTACGTCCCTTTCGAAGACAACACCTTGCGATACGCCTCGGTGAGAGCGGGCGCGATTTGCGTTCCACCGTCCGGAGTAATACCGGAAATCAACCGTTTGATCATCGACTTATCTTC
Organism: Bryobacteraceae bacterium; assembly: GCA_036501045.1. Taxonomy (GTDB): domain Bacteria; phylum Acidobacteriota; class Terriglobia; order Bryobacterales; family Bryobacteraceae; genus Bog-105. The sequence goes on along the minus strand of DASYAX010000324.1, from coordinate 17,403 downwards.
AGCATGGCGCATGGGAACCGCCCATTGATAGGAGTTGTCGAAGATGAGCACGCCAATGCTGTCGATCGGCCGCAAATGATCCACCACGCCAATCGCCGAGAGTCTGGCCAACTCGATTTTGCGCCCTTCCATCGAAGAAGACTTGTCGATGATCAGCGCCACGCTGGTGCCTTCGGGCGTTTTGGGCGGAGCCAATTTAGCGGGCAGCGCGCGGTCCAGCGCGTCCATGCGTTTGTCCTCTTTGTAAACCTGGCGCTCGCCGCCAATCAGCAGGATTCCGCCGCCGTTTTTGCAATAATTCTCGAGCCGCTGCTTTTGGGTTGGACTGAAACTGTTGAGATCGAGGTTGTTCAGCACGACAAGCTGAATGCCGGTCAGATCTTTGGCGATTTGACTCGCGTCGCGCGTCACATCGAAATCCGTTTCCGCAAAAGCTTTCAGAAGATTGCTGTCAGACCCCAGCGGGTCCTGCGACAGATAGAGAACCTTCGCGCGGCGCAGGCGAATGGCTTGTTCAAACGGCAGCTCACCCAGTGAACCGGCTAGAATCCGGCCGGAGATGGAAGTAGCGCCGGTCGATTTGACGCGCGCATGCACGCGGACCATGTTGACGCCGCTTCGCAACTCGATTGGATTGCTGCCAAGAGACTTTCCCTCGGCATCGACTTCGACCACGGCGCGCGCTTCGCGGGGAGAGTCGAGCGTGAGGTCGATCGGAATTTGCTCACCGGCATAGGCGACGCGCGGCATGGAAAGCGATTCAAGACGTAACGCAGTGGCAGGCCGCCCGGCGAGCGAAAAGGTGTCGACGGGAACCTGAAGGCGCTGTAGTTCGGCAATGGCGCGCGCGGTGCTTCCCTGGTTCTCATTACCGTCGCTGATCAGTGCCAGGCGGGGAATGTAGCCGCTTGGAATGGCCGCCATACTGGCGCTGAGAGCGGCTTCGAAATCGGTGGAGTCGCCAAGCTGGCCGGAAGTAGGAACCAGATGGATGCCGCGCGAAATCTCGGTAGCTTCGAGGGCGCGAGTGCGGGCGGCGAAGGGGACAACCTTGACCCAATTGCCGTGCTTACCGCGCACGATTTCAGAGACAACGGACGAAGCGCGAGTCAGATCATCGGCGGTGATGCTTTTGGAGGTGTCTACGAGGACCACCACGCCGGTCTTTACCTGGGGCAGGATGACAGTCGGCTCGGCGAGCGCCAGCGCGATTGCCACCAGGCTGAGGCCCTTCAGGGAAAGCGTCAGCCGCCGCGCCGTAGCGCGCCAGGAATACGCTACCCATAGCAAGGGAAGCGGCACGAGCAATAAAGCCCAGGGATGCACAAAACTCATTTCGACACCAACTTTCCGGTTTTTGCCGGCTCAGGCTTACCGGTGGGGCGACGGGGCTGGATTGGAGTGCGAATTCTGACGGGGCGCCTGCGTCCAAAGAGGAACCACTCGATCAGTAAACAAGCGGCGCCGCAGAGGGCCAGCCACTTCCACAGATCGATGGCGCCCCGGCCGAAATTGGCAGCGGCGGGAACGTCGCGGGCGGCACCGGCGGGAGGTTTCCATTCGACGTCGGCCACATCGGGCAGAGTGAGCGAGAGAACGCGTTCGCGCTCGTCCGAGAAAACGCGAATCTCGCCCGGCCGTCCGGCAAACAATTCGAGCGTCTGCGAATGGATGGTAAAGGGAACCGCAAAACCGCGATCGTTGCTGACACGGATGCGGCCGGCGCGTTCGCCGGGATCGAGAGTTACATTGACGGCACCCACGCGGCCGGCGCTCAGATCGAGCGTACGGAAAGCCTCGGGCGAAAGCCAGCGCAGGAGGTTGGCAAAGAGCAGCGGCGTCGTGACCTCAAACTTGAGCTCGCCGTTCAGTGGATCAAAACCGATGACGGCCAATTTGGGATGGCTGGGGTCAGCGGGGCGAGCTACCACAATAGGCCCTTCGGCGATGGTTGCCACCGGGCTATCGCTTTGCGAAGTTTTGAATACCTCGGCGCTGGCAAGTTGGGCTTCCTTGGCGCGCAGGCCAGCCCCAAGCGTCGTGTCGTCATGCCAGTTTTTGACGACGGCACCCGGCACTACTCGCTCGACCGGCAACGGCGAATCCTGCGGGGGTGGGTCAATCCATAACGTCGCAACTCGCGGCTGGGTAGCGGCGAGCGGGCTGGCGCCGAACTGGTCGATTACTATCACGTCGGCGGCGACGCTAGCCGCGAGGCCCGCGCTATATTGAGACGCGCTGTAATAGGCCACACGCAAGCGATGGTTCGCCTCGAGTAGCGGCCCCAGTACGCCGGGACGGCGGGTGAAGACTGCAACGCGCAGCGGGCCGTTCTTCGGGAGGCGAAGAACGGCGCGATCGTCAATGGGTAAGGTGTCCCGAGGCTCGATTGCGGCAATCAGTTCACCGGCTGTGTTGGTGACAAAGTTGTACTCGGCGCTGGTCTCTTCGCCAGGGGCAAGGTTGAGCGGACGAGCCGCAAACACCGTACCGGCGAACTGGGTTCTCAAGCGGACGGCATGCGGAGTGCTGCCATAATTTTTGAGCATGACGGTGGCCTGCCACGAATTCGAATCTTCTTCGCCGCGCTTTACGGCGAGGTGGCGAATGCCCACGTTTTCGCGGTCCGGCTCGACGAGGATGGTCCGCAGGTTCGGAATCACGGGCGGAGAACCGAGTTCCTCGCCCAACCGCGCCGGTCCAACATAAACAATTTCGCCCGGCTCCCCTCCCGACCAGCCTTGGGCTTGCTTGGCGAGCGAAAGCGCCTGCTCGAGATTGAGCGACGAGAATGCGGAAACAGACCGATTGAGGGCATCCAACACGGCGGCGCGATTCGAGGTGAAGGAAGTAACCGGCGTGGCCATGCTATCGGCCCGAACCAGCATCACGCGATCGATTGGGCGAAGAGTGGAAAGATAGCGGCGGGTGAGAGATTTTTCCCGATCGAGCAGGGTCCCGTTTCCCGACTGCCCGGCCGACCACGCGGAAGTATCGAGCAGCAAAACATGATCGTGGCCGCGGCTTTGGCGAGAGCCCCATTGCAATTGTGCAATCGCCAGCAAGAGAAAAAGAAGGCCCAGCAGTTGCAGGGCCAGCGACCAGGGCTCATGCATCCGCCGCCGGCTTTGCTGCTCTTCGGCAGTACGCGCCGCCGCCCAAAAGCGCAGCGTGGATACAACTTTTTTGCGCTTCGTGCGATCCAGCAAATAGAGAGCTGCGGTCAACCCACCGAGCATGCCAAACAACGCAAAGAATTCGGCAGCGCTGAGGTTCAGAAAAAACATGACGCTCGCTCAGGCGCCTTCGACCATCATTAGCGGCCCGAACATGGCTTCCTCAATCGGCATGGCGGTGGACAGCCCCGCGTAGCGCCCGCCATTGCGTAGCGCGAGTTTGCGGATTTCGGAGGCGTGCTCATCAAAGGCGCCGGTATAAGAGTCGCGCGCTTCCTCATCTAAAGCAATCTTGACATGCATGCCGGACTCGGCATCGACCAGCTCGATCTCTCCTTTGCCGCTGGGCTGGCGGTCTTCTTCGCCCCACAACTGGATCAGCAGAAGCTCGTGACCGAAGTCGGCTATGTATTGCAACGGATGAAAGCAATCGGCATCGTCGAGAAAGTCGGAGAGGATGATCGTGAGGCCGCGCTGCGGGTAGGTGCTCAGGTACTGCCGAGCGGTTTCGAAATAGCTGGTTTTGCCGCCGGGCGCGAGAGCCCGGAGATAGGTTTCGGCGGGCTGAAAGCGATGCCGGCCACCGCTGGCCAGAAATGGATCGAGCAGACGGCTCGAGAAAGGCTGCAGGAGCATGCTATCGAGGCGGACTAAACCTATATAGACGAGAGCGGCCGAAAGTTTGCGGGCGTAATCGAACTTGGTGGGTTGGCCGGGAAGATTGCCGGCGGTCATGGATTCGCTGACATCGAGCAGCAAACGAACCGGCACGCGCGGTTCCACTTGGAACATTTTGAGAAAGAGCTTTTCAAAGCGCATGTAGGCGCGCCAGTTGACCGCCCGCAGGTCGTCGCCATGATGGAAGTTGCGGTGATCCAGAAACTCCTGCCCCGGACCAGCGAAGCGCGAAAGATTGTGGCCGCCGACCAGGCCGTTAAACGATTTCTGCCAGTGTAGGGTGAGCCGCTCCAGCCGTTCCAGAAAATGGCGGTCAACGAGGGGCTCAGGCATAGGTACACCTGCTAGGGCGAACTAAGAGAGCGGAGCAACGCCTTTCAGGATCTTCTGTAGAATCGACTCGGTGGTTTCGCCGTCCGCATGGGCATCGAAATTGAGGATGATGCGATGGCGCAAGACCGAGGGCGCGAGTGCCGCGAGATCCTCGATGCTTAGGTGCAAACGGCCGCGCATGAGAGCCAGTACGCGCCCGCATTCGATCAGCGCCTGGGCGCCACGAGGCGAGCTGCCGTAGCGAATATATCGATTGGTCACCTCAGCGGCGCCGCGCGTGCCGGGTTGCGTGGCCATGATCAGCTCAATCGCGTAATTCTGTACGTGCGGAGCGACAATCACGCGCCGGCACGTCGCCTTCAGCTCGGCGATCTGTTCGCGATTCATTACGCGCGCCAACTCGATTTCGGCCTCCTTGGTGGTGACTTCGACGATCCGGTTGAGATCTTCGCGCGAGGGGTAAGTCACCAGAATCTTCATCAGAAACCGGTCCAGTTGCGCTTCGGGCAGCGGATACGTGCCTTCCATCTCGATGGGATTCTGGGTGGCCATCACGAGAAACGGCGCTTCCAGCACATAACTGCTGTTGCCGCTCGTCACCGTACGTTCCTGCATGGCTTCCAAGAGGGCCGATTGCGTTTTCGGAGTGGCGCGATTGATTTCATCGGCCAGCACGAGGTTGGCGAAGATCGGGCCGGCTTGAAAACGCAGGTTCTTGCGGCCATGGTCATCGTTTTCCATGACCATGCTGCCAACGATGTCGCCCGGCATGAGATCGGGCGTGAACTGAATGCGTGAATAGCGGAGATCCAGCACGCGCGCCAGAGTGCGTAACAGCGTGGTCTTGCCGAGACCGGGAACGCCTTCGAGCAGAACGTGCCCGCCGGCGATCAGGCAGATCAAAACGCCCTCGATCACGCCGGTCTGTCCAACGATGATTTTGGCGATTTCCTCGCGCACGCGGCCGAGATCCGAAGTGGCGCGATCTACCTCCGCGGTGTATTCACTCAGTATCTCTGCCATTTCAGATCATGCCATTTCACATCGGGCCATTTCACTTCATTCTAGGGGAGTGGCGCGGAAAAGCCGTTTTGCGGGCGTTCTAAGGATGAGACGCAAAGACCATGTTGGCCGGTTGCACGCCGCGGCGGGCGCAATCGTCGAGGTACAGTTTGCCGTAGCTTTCGAGTACATAATCATCCGGAGTGAAGCCAAGTTGTTGGGCCGTTTGATCGATCCATTCGGCTGGACCTTCGAGCTCCATAAAATGACCGATGGGCGTTTCGTCAAACGTGACAGTGCCTTTTCCCGCGTCGTTTGGATTGACTAACTCGGTCCGGTACTTCTCGTAGCGAAAGGCCGGCTGGTAGCCAAGCTGCCGCAGGATCAGATCAAACGCTTCCAGCGAACCAACCGCGCTTTCGACTTCAGGACGGCTCTTGTGCGGACCGGGCACACTCGGACCCTTCCAGGTTACAACGTAGCGAGAACCGACCTGACGCAGCCGCAACAGCATTCCCGCGGTGCGCAGTTTTCCGTCGGCGGTGTCGTAGAGCGTGTTGGATTCGAATTCGCGCGGCGCCGAGACAGTAAACCCGCTGCTTGCGAGGCGTTTATCGGTGGCGGAGGCATCGAACAGTGGGATTTTGACCTCGACTTCCTGGCCGGCTTCTGTGGACATGGCGGTTGGGGGTAGCGTTTCTACTCCAAGTTTCCCACTCGTATAATAAAGGCGCAGCGCGCGCCCGTAGCTCAGTTGGATAGAGCGGATGACTTCGAATCATCAGGCCGGGGGTTCGAGCCCCTCCGGGCGCGCCAAACGACTCTAAAGGACTCATCAGAAATCTGATGGGTCCGTTTTGACTGGGGTAGTGCCGAAACTCGCAATACGCTAAAAAATAGGTCAGACTTTTGAATTCGCTCGCTATGTCATGGTGTTCACGACGTATGAGCGGGGTTTGGCGGCGCAGATTCTGCAGTGGTACCGCATGCGTTGCAAATCGAGCTTGTGTTCAAACGGCTGAAATCCCTGCTACGTTTGGGCCATCTGCCCAAATACGACGCACGCAGTTCGCGAGCCTGGTTGTATGGAAAACTGCTGGTCGCACTGCTCACGCAAAAACTGATCCGCACTGGCCGCGATATTTCCCCCTGGGGATACTTATTATCTGAGCCCACAAGCCAGCCCGCGGCGTGAATTTCTCTTCGCCCTCCACCAAATCCAGCGAGCCATCGAACCATTGCTTCCACTCAGACAGACCCTGGAGCGCTGGAGGGAGATCGAATGTGGCTTGGCCGAGTCAACCAGAAAACGGAAGCTACAGGATCTGTTCTTAAGTTAGCGCTTATGGGACGGAGTCCCCATGGTAGGTCAGTGAGTTTCTTTAGTTAGCGAGCGGAATCCAGGCCACCCTCGCGCCTAATCTCGTTGATCAATCTTCTCGCTGCGGGAATGTCGTCGTCACCGTTGGCTTTCGACAACCACTCTATTGCTTTGTCGTTCGACTGCCTTACGCCACGACCTTCGCGATAGGCCCGCCCGAGCCCAAACATTGCCATTTCGCGCCCAGCTTGACTGATATTGCCCTTTGAATCGCCTCACAGAAACAGCTCACCGCGCGTTTCGGATTCCGTGTCACACCGCGGCCCTCATAGTAGCGAACGCCAATCTCGACAAGAGCATCACCATCGTCCATCGCGGCAGCACGTTGATACCAGAAGAAAGCACGCCGCTGATCCTGTCTGTCGTTGTACACGCAGGCAATGTTGACCGCGGCAGACGAATCACTCTGACGTACAGCGCGTTTATACCATAAAATCGCTTCATCCTCATCACGTTTCGTCGCCCGCCCTGCCGCCAGGTAGTTGCCGAACGATACCTGACCGGACGCGTTACCAGCCTCCGCGCTTCGGCGAAACCAAAAAATAGCCGCCCGCTGGTTGGGCTTGACAGCAAAAGATTCGCTCTGCCGGTCTAGAAGACCGCCATCGAGCAAGGAGCCCAGTTCCCATTGAGCTTGCGCATCATCGGTCTCGGCCCTAGCTGTAAGGTCCGCGATCAACTTGTTCCACTTCGCCAGCGGCATTTTGACGGCGTGAAACTTCTTCCATTCTGACAGCGGCATTCTGCCAGCAAGATAGCATTTGCTCGGTGGAGGGTGGTCGAACAGCAGGCTTGGCTCATGTCGCAGCTAGATGACGTGAGTGCGTTTCCTTTCTTTAAAGATCGGCAGCTTCGTTAGTCTTTTGGTGGTAGAGCAGTTTTAATGCGCCAACTACGTGGGCCGCATTTCAGCAGATGGCCGTAATGCAACAAGCGATCCAGCATGGAGCTAACGGCGGCGGTATCGCCGAGCACTTTGCCCCAATCTTCGATCGGACGATTTGAAGTCAACAAAGTGCTGGCACGTTCGTAACGGCGCATGACGATTTCCAGTGGATCTTCAGCGGCGGTGAGCGGCAGTTTACGCATACCGAAGTCGTCAATAATGAGCAAAGGCACGGTAGCGAGCGCGGTCATGAACTGCTTACGAGTGCCGCGGCCGCGGCATCGGCGAGATCGTCCAGCAGGACACGCGCTTCGCGATAGTGCACGCGGTAGCCCTGCAAAATGACGGCTTGCCCGATGGCTTGGGCCAGATGACTTTTGCCGGTGCCACCCGGGCCAAGGGAACAAAGCGTCTTCATGTTTGGCGACGAAGCCGCCGGTGGCCAGATCGAAAATGAGACTGCGGTTCATCTTCGGATTGAAGGCGAAGTCAAAGTTATCGAGCGATCGGTGTGGATCGCGAAAGTCGGCCTGTTTACGACGTCTTTCCAGCAAGCGGTCGCTGCGTTTTGCGAGTTCGTCGGAGATCAGACACGAGAGCAGATCGATGGGCGCCATTGGTTCGGCTTGCGCTTGGCGCAAACGTGTTTCGAGTGTCTGCGCCATGCCGCTCAGACGGAGTTGGCGCAAAGCGTTTTGCAGTTCAGTGATATTCATGATGGTTTTTCTTCCTTGGGCTTGTCCTTGGTTCTTTCTTCAATGAGGTCGCGATAAAGATTGAGTTGACGGATGAGTGGATCAACTTGCTTGAGACTGAGAGGCGGTTGGCTATTGCGTTCCAGATAACGGCGTACGAAGCGGTAGTCGATGGCTTCCATTTCGAGCACCGCCGCACAGGCGTCTTCAACACGGGCGATGCCGTACTTCTTGGTGAACGACAAGATGCCTTGGATGCGTCGCACAGCCGGTTCCCCTTGCTGGGTGTGCATGAGTTTGGAAAGTTTGCCGATGCTCTCACCCGCTGTGGCCATGCGGGCAAGCAGTTGTACAACGCCAAATAGGAGTGCGCTGCGGACGATCTTCTTCCTTGATGCGATGCCGGCCACGCTCACCCCGCAAGTGCTCACGTAGAAGTTGGCCGTCGCGTGGATCGAGTAGCCGCACGTGCTTGCCGTCCCATTGCACTTGCACCTTTCTGCCGATCCAGCCGGGCGGCGCGCTGTAATAAGCGGCTTCTACTTCGACACAGCCATCAAGGTGAACGGTTCGTTCTCCGTATTGGTAATAGCGAAACGGTTCGAGAGGCAAGGGCAACAATGAAGGTTTTTCTTCGGCGAAGATGGCCGCCACTTGGCGCTTCGTGGTGCCGTGAATGCGAGTGTCGGCCCATCGCTCCTCCCACTGATCCAAGTAAGCCTGCGCTTCTTCCATGCTTTCGAAACGCTGTCCTTTGAGTGGAGTTTTCTGCGCGTGTCCAACACCGCTTTCCACTTTGCCTTTGCGATCTGGATCGCCGACACGGCAGGGAATACAGACCGCGCCGTAGTGCGCCAGCACGTCGCGATAAAGAGGGTTGAGCGTACCATCGTAGATATCGGGTTTGACAATGCCCTCGCGCAAGTTGTCGGGCACAATGATCTTCACGGCGCCGCCGAGTTTGCGGAAAGCGCGCTCGTGCAGTTCGGCCCAGATGCATGTGCTCGATTGAAAGGTGAGAAGGCGAACGCACTTCCGGCTGTAGCCGAGCGTCATTACGAATAAGCGCGAGCGTCGATACTTGCCGCTGTTAGGATCGCGGATCGTCGGGCCGGTGCCGTAATCAACTTGCGCCTCTTGCCCAGGCTCGGTGATGATCATGGCGCGAGCGTCGGGAGAAGCGGTGCCGCGTAGTTTTGAACGAAGCGTTTGACGCTTTCATACGCGCCCGGAAACGCGTGCTGATCCACCATCTCCTGGAAGATCGACATGGCATTGCGGCCACGTGCGAGACCGTTCAGAATGAGTTCACTGTACGGCTCACTCACGCTGGCGGCGATGGGAGGTTGAGCGACTGCTGGTGTGGAGGACGTTGGCGTTTCCGCCACCACCTCTGCCACCGAGTCGGTGGTCACGCCATTGGCCGGTTTTGCCGGCGGCTTCTCGCCCCAACTGCCGGGCGGACGGATGCTCACGCCAGCCGCCCTTAAATAAGCGCCCGCCGTCTCACGGCGCACCCCGGTAGCCTTCTGAATCTGCCGCTGCGACCAGCCCAACTGGCCCAGGGCGATGACTTGTTTCTTCGTTTCTTCGCTCAAGACATTGCTCACATCGACGGAGGGTATTCCCCGTCGATTTCAATGTCCTGGCTTACTTTCTATTGGCCGCTTTTGGGTGACCGCTGAGGGGCTCTACCCCTGTTGACGCGAATCTCAGGAGAGCATTACTCTCCGGCTCAAGCCTCAGCGGCTCGGACCTCCAACAGGCCAACTTTCGGTGTTGGGTTAGGGTTTATAACGAAGATTGACAATCTTTGTTATAACCGTTATGGTTGGGAAATCAGGAGTACGCCTCATGAATGTATCTCTCACTCCCGAACTGGAAAAGTTCGTCAGCGCCAAGGTTGAAACAGGCCGTTACACTTCGGCGAGCGAAGTAGTTCGGGAAGCGTTGCGGCTGCTCGAAGAACACGACAAGGCACGGACTACGCGGCTTGCGGAATTCAATCAGGAACTCGACAGGCGTCTTGAGTCGCTTGACAACGGCAAGCATGTCAGCCCTTCCGAAGCCCGCGAAAAGCTCAGGCGTAAATCCGAACAGCGCCGAAAATTTTCGGCATGAGCGTGTATATTCTCAGCGAAGATGCTTTCCTGGATTTGGATGATATATGGGAAACATTGCTCAGGACAATCTTGACGCTGCCGACCGCTGGATAGAAAAGCTGTTTGATGCGTTTGAAGCCGTCGGGCAGGCTCCGGGCATCGGCCACAGGCGAAAAGACCTTACCGGCCATCCGGTGCTATTTTTCCCGGTGGGCGCTTACCTAGTCATCTATCGCGCTACTCGCAAGCCTGTTGAAATTGTCGCCATAACGCAAGGCTCACGCGACATTCCCTCTTTCCTGCAACGCAGGCTCACTCATTAAACTGCGGCGTTGCAAATTGCAGGCATGTGCGTGAATGTGTTCGAGAAGAGAAATGTGGCCGAAGGGTGGTGCCGGCGATCAGCCGGCAGACGGCTCTACTAAAACAGAAGTAACTGTGGAGCCTCGGAATCGGGGAGCCGCGGGCGTTGCAGATCGCGAGCCGGTATACCGGTCTGCGAGCGAATGCGCTCGACCAAGTCGCGAATGCGCTGCGGGTAGGCGCCTTTCAGATAAGCTCCTTCGTGGAAGCTCTTCTCGTAGCGGCGCAGGTGCACAGGGAACTTTTCCGCCAGGAATGGAAAGAAGACGCGCTGCGCGGACGGCTGCAGAAAAAGTACGTGCGCGCCGAACTGGCTGGCGCCGACCGCTTTGGCGGCTTTGGCAACGGCCAGCAAATTTTCTTCGGAATCCGTGATCAAGGGAAGAATCGGACTGGCGATTACGCCCACCGGAACGCCGGCCTCCGCCAGTTCGGCCACCGCCTTCAGACGAAGATCGGGACGCGGCGCGTAGGGTTCGGTGAGGCGCGCCAGTTCGCGATTCAACGTGGTGATCGTGACCGTCACCCGCACTTCGTTGTGCCGGGCGAGCGCGAGAAACAGCGCGGAGTCGCGGCTGACGAGGTTCGATTTGGTGGTTACAAAAACGGTCGCGCCGCGTAGATCGCTCATCGCTTCCAGCGCCTGGCGCGTCCGGCCGAACTTTCGCTCGGCGGGCTGGTACGGGTCGGTGGCAGTTCCCAAACCGATCACGTGCCCAGGTTTGACGGACCGGAGTTCTTCGCGAAACTCGGCGGCGTCCCAGTCTTTGGCATAGATTTCGGTTTCGAACGCCGCTGGATCGCGGCGCTCGAGAAATTCATGGGTGTAGCGGGCGTAGCAGTATTTACAGCCAAACTCGCAGCCTCGGTAGGGGTTGATCGTCCACTGGAATGGAACACGATCGGAATGGCAGCGATTCAGCCATTTGCGCGTGGGAAGGGTCCGGTATTCGATGCGGCGCTTTTCGGCGAGCAGATTACTTTCGGCCGCCATGCGGGCGATGCCGATCAGCTTTAGGGGCTGATTTTGGGGAACTCTGATTTGGTGCAGCACAAGGAGTGAACTCCTAGTGCCATGTTCGCCTTATATTCGCCTAATGTCAAGAGGCCGTCGGCGCCTAAGAGGCGAGGAGCGATATGACGCCCTTTTGGCGTAGGCCGTTCAAGGCGAGCCCGTGTCTACCGCGGACGCCGGTCTTTTCGAAGATGTGCTTGAGGTGGATCTTGACGGTTCCGGGCCGGATACCGAGCTCCTGCGCGATCTCGCGATTCTTGAAGCCCTGTTCGACGAGCTCCATCACCTGATGCTCGCGCGGCGTGAGGTCGGTGCGGACTTGCGTATCAACCGAGGAGGACTCGCGGAAGACGGAATCCTGCATCCAACTGCGCCCTTGGGAAACGGCGCGCAAACAAGCCAGCACAGTGGCGATGTCGGCCGATTTCCGCACAATGCCCTTCGCGCCCGATTGCAGGAAGCGCAATGCCTCGGCTTCGGTCACCGACATGCCCCAAACGACTACCGCGGGAACGGTGGCGCGTGTCTGCCCATGTTCAGCGGGTAATTGCGTGAGGGCGTCGAGAACGGTCTTGGCCCCTAACCCCTTGTCGATAATCAGTACGTCCGTTTGATCGGCGCCCGCACTGAGCATCCATTCAGCGGGCGATGCGTGGCCCGACCCAAATGCGAGATCCTCAGTAGACTCGAGCAAATGCTGCAAGCCGTGTACTGTGAGCGGTTGGGTTTCACAAATCGAAACGATCTTCTTATTCTTACTTAGATCCAGCTCCATACTCTGCCTACGCTCCTTATCGGCAGCACTTTCTCAACACTTGAGTGCTAGCCGGAAGACAATACTCTCTTTTTCCCTTAAGCTGCATGGGGTAACAGTACGCTTATCGGACGCAAGTGGAAACACTAGTACCCAAAAGGAGGTCGAATCTACAGAGGTAGGTATGCGGCCAATTTTTGGACGGGCGATGAGCGGCACGCTCTTGATTTTTTCGCTGGCATGCAACCAAAGCGACCGGGAGAAGGCGAAAGAGCGGGGAGCAGAAGCCCGGCAGGAGACGCAGCAGGCAGCGGCCCGCGCGGCCGCAGAAGCCCGGAAACTAGGCGAAGAGGCGAAGCGGGAAGCGAACAGCCAGGGAAAGAAAATCGATCTTGCGCTGCAACCGGACGATCAGGCAGCGGCCAAGTTAGATCACGCGGCGATGCTTGCCAAGGTGAAAACGAAGCTCGCGAGCAACGTTGGACTGGCAACGCTCGCGGACGTGGATGTCGATTCGAGCGGTCACGTAGTGACTCTGCGCGGGACGGTAGCGAGCGACGCTCAGCGGCAGGAGGCCGGGCAAGCCGTCGCGCAGATCGAGGGAGTCACCAAAGTGGTGAACGATCTGAAAGTTCAGCCATGAAACCGGCGCTCATTCCAGCAGATTGATCGTGCCGCGGCATTTCGGTGCTCCGCAGCGGCAGGGAACGCGCTCCACTTTCTTATCGAAATGATAATCCACGGTGAGCTCTTCGCCGGCCCGGATTTTGCGGCGGCTCACGTAGAGGATGTGCCCGCGCAGGATGCGCGCTACCAGGTTCGGCTCACAGGAATGATTGATGTATTCGGCGCCTGAGCCGCCAACGGAGCCGTCGAGCGTCCAATAGGGATCGAGAGTAAACAGGTAAATGAGATCGCTCGCGTCCGCGCGCCGCTTGGTCTCGCGGCGGCTGATCTTTTCGCCGGTATACTCGATCACCTTTTTTCCGGCCGGAATGGATTCGGTGGCGTAAACGCCCCAACGATGGATCTTTGATTGGGCCAGCTTCATGCCGAAACAGACATAACGTCGATCGATTCGCGGTGTGCCGCCTGCCTGGGCGCCGTTTTGCGAGGCGGTGTGGTTGGCAGATTTTTGACGCGCCATGCTCGTCAGGTTAGCGGATTTGCGACGCTTTCGCCACGGTTCCGCACGCCTTTATTTCGTCTTTTGCTGCAGAACGGAAACCAACTCCTGAACCGCGGCGGCACTTTTCTTTAGCGCGGCCTTTTCGCTGTCATCCAACTTGACCTCGTAGATTTTTTCGATGCCATCTTTGCCGAGTTTAACCGGGACGCCTACAAAGAGCCCGTGGATCCCATACTCGCCTTCCAGATGAACAGCGCAGGGTAACACCTTCTTTTTGTCTTTGAGAATGGACTCCACCATTTCGACGGTGGATGCGGCGGGGGCGTAGTAGGCGCTGCCGGTCTTGAGATGCTTGACGATTTCGGCACCGCCGTCGCGGGTGCGCTGCACCAGCCGGTCGATGGTGGCTTGATCGGTGAGCTCCGCTAACGGAATACCGCTGACGTTGGTGAAGCGCACCAGCGGGACCATGGTGTCCCCGTGGCCGCCGAGCACCATGGCCGTCACGTTTTCGAAGGACACGTTCAATTCCTCGGCGATAAAGGTTCGGAAACGGGCGGTATCGAGCACGCCTGCCATGCCGATTACGCGTTGGCGCGGAAAGCCGGACACCTGCAGCGCGGTCCAGCACATGGCATCCAGCGGGTTGGTAACCAGAATCAAAATCGCCTTCGGAGACTGTCGGACGGCTTGCTCGGTGGCGTTCTTCACCACTTCGTAGTTAGCCAGCAGCAGATCGTCCCGGCTCATGCCAGGCTTCCGAGGAAATCCCGCGGTGATCACCACAATGTCGGAGTTGGCGGTTTCTGCATAGCCGTTTGAGCCGGTGATACGCACATCGTAGCCTTCGACCGGGGCGGATTCCAGCATGTCGAGTCCTTTACCCTGCGGAACACCCTCCACGACATCGACCAACACTACGTCGGCGAGTTCCTTAGCGGCTATTTTCTGTGCCGTATTCGCGCCCACATTGCCCGCGCCTACGACCGTTACTTTCCTTCGCATCTTGCTCCTATAGATTTGGTTGAAACCGCAGTATATCAGCCGTATTTAAAGGTAGTAGCTTTGTGTTAATCTGACTGAAATATAGACTCGTTATCCTTTGGTTCACAGGGGAGTACATGCTCAAAAGAAGTACAAAATTTGTCTGGCTACTGGTGGCTGCCTGCCTGCCGATATGGGCACAAAACACCGCTGGCACCAGCAGTATTTCGGGCATCGTGGTGGACGCGACAGGCTCGGCCGTGCCGGGCGCCACGGTGCTGGTCGAGAACGAATCGAAAGGCATCCGCCGCGAATTGACGACGACGGAGGGCGGGGTATTCAATGCGCCTTCGCTAGTGCCCGCAGCGGGCTACTCGGTGCGCATCACGAAAGCGGGTTTCGCCGAGTTCGACGCCAGGAATATCGATCTACAGGTGGGACAAACCGTCAGTCTGTCGCCGAAGCTCGACGTCTCTTCCTCTTCAATAAAGGTAGAAGTGACGGCGGAGGCGCCAATCATCGAAAACACCAAGAGCGACGTTTCGGGATTGGTCGACAGCAACCAGATTCTGAACCTGCCCATCAACGGCCGCCGCGTCGATAATTTCGTCCTCTCACAACCGGGTGTCACGAGTGACGCCGGCTTCGGCCTGCTCACCTTTCGCGGACTGCCGGGAGGTAACAGCTTCCTGACCGATGGCGTTGACACCACCAACAGCTTTTATGACGAGAACGCGGGACGCACGCGCACCTACAACATCTCGCAGGACGCCGTGCAGGAGTTTCAGGTCATCACTAGCGGTTCCTTGGCCGAATATGGCCATGCTTCGGGCGGGGTGGTCAACACCATCACGCGCAGCGGAAGTAACGATTTTCACGGGACCGCCTACTGGTTTTTTCGCAATAGCACGCTAAACGCGAGGGACATCAGTTCTAACGGCCTGAAGCCACAAGATTGGCGGCATCAGGCCGGAGCAAGCGTGGGCGGCCCCATTAAGAAAGACAAATTGTTCTTCTTCTTTAACGGCGAGTTGCAGCGTAGATATTTCCCGATTGCCTCCTCTAATATCACGAACAAAACGCTCTTTCCTGCCGGCAACACCATCAATCCAGCCAATTGCGGCAGCCCGGCTACGCCCACGCAGTGTGCGGCCGCGATTGCCTACATTCAAAGTCGCGCTCAAACGCAGCTTGTCCCCCGCGATGCGGATGTAAATCTTCTGTTCGCGAAGATCGACTATCAAATCAACGACCGAAACCGGGCGACCTTTGAATTTAACTACCTGGATTTTCGCTCCCCGAATGGAATTCAGACGCAGATCGCGCTCACCAGCGGCGACGGCGTCGGCAACAATGCGAACACAACCGTGTTCGATCGCACGGGCAAGATCGGCCTCACGACCATCATCTCCGCGAACATGGTCAACGAGCTGAAATTCGGGTATTTTAAAGACCGGCAATACGATCCGAACAGCCCGAGCCTGCTGCCCGCGGTGGGACCGATCGGTCTCAGCATCAGCGGAGCCACGAGCATCAGCAATATCGGTTATGCGACCGGCTATAACCGGCTCGATCCGAGTGAGCAGCGATTTCAAATTGCCGATACCCTTTCCTACACCACCGGCGCGCACAACCTGAAGTTCGGCTTCGACTACGCGAACCTGGAAGACTATGTCAGCCTGCTCAGCAATGCGGCCGGCACTTACGGCTATCCCAGCTTGACGGCCTTTGCGCAGGATTTCAGCGGTGCGACGAACGGCAAACATTGGAATTCGTTTTCGCAGCGGTTTGGTAATCCGGTGATCGATACGTTTATCAATGAATTCGGATTCTTTGTCCAGGACCAATGGCGCGTCACGCCCAAGCTGACGTTGAGCCCAGGGATCCGGCAGGAATTTTCGCTGCTGCCGCAACCGAACCAACAAAATCCGGGCCTAGTGAATCCCAACCTTCCGCAAACCGGCACGATTCCGCAGACTCTGCTGAACTTCATGCCGCGTTTTGGTCTCGCCTATACGTTGAATGACAAAACCGTGTTTCGCGCCGACTACGGCATGTTCTACAACCGCTATGTTTCGGCCGCGATTTCAAACTTCTTCACGGCGAATGGAGTTTATCAGGCGAATTACAGCCTCAACGGCACCAACGCCACTCAGTTAGCAGCCGGCCCGGTATTTCCGAACGCGCTGGCCGCTCCGCCACCGGGCACGACGAGCACGCTGGTTCCGGCGTATGCCGATCCCGCTTTTCGTCCGTCGTATTCCGAACAGGCGAATGCAGCCATCCAGCGCCAGCTCACCAAGGATTCCAGTCTCACCGTGTCCTATATCTGGAGCCGCGGTCTGCATCTGATCTCCGCCTATGATGCCAATGCCGCCGCCCCAACCACCAGCTATTCTTATCCGATCTTGAGCGCGCCGCTGGCGGCCGGCGCCACCACGATCAACTCGAGTCAAATCGCCGGATACTACACCACGCCGCTATATACCAAGAGGGTGAATCCGCTCTTCAGCACCGTTCTCGATGTCACCAGCAGCAAGAACAGTTGGTATAACGGCATGACCATCCAATACCAGAAGCGCTATTCGAGCTGGTTCCAGGGACAGGTCTCCTACACCTGGTCGCACGCCGAAGACGACAACATTGGCGGCGGCGGCAATACGCTGTTCACGCCAAGCTTTCCCACTTCGGTATTTAACGGCGACTACTCGAGCGAAAAAGGCTCGTCTTCAACCGACCAGCGGCACAGAATGGTGGCGAACGGCATCTTCACGCCGAAGTTCACGCACGGCACAAGCTGGGGCGACCGGTTTCTGATCAATAATTGGCAGCTCTCGGCCATTACGACGGCGGCTTCCGCCCAGCCGATCACGCCTACGGTCAGTGTTGGATCGGGCGCGCCGGG
>DASYAX010000323.1:0-16370 GCA_036501045.1 Bryobacteraceae bacterium | reverse complement strand
GAAGTCGAAGAGAACCTCGGCTGGACCATGCGTTTCCCTTCCGGCGTTATCGCCACTTGCACCACCACTTATGGCGCCGACATGCCGGGCTTCATTCGCGTGCACGGCTCCAAAGGCATGTTGAGTCTCGAACCCGCCTTCGGTTACCAGGGAATTCATCTCACCGCGCATCTGCGAGGCGAACCGCCGCTAGACGACCTGAATCCCGCCAAAGATCCCGCCCAATTCGTCCGCGAAGCCGATTATTTCGCCGAATGCGTCGCGCAAGATAAGGAACCGAAGAGCGATGGCGAAGAGGGCTTGCGCGACCTGCAATACATGGCCTCAATCTACAAATCCTGCGGCCGGAGTCTGGGTTAACTTGACGGATTAACCTGCGTGTCAAGAGCCGGGCTTTTCCGCGCTCGCCATTCTCTCCGTAAGCTTCGTGAGCGACGCCAGCAGATCCACCGGCACCGGAAACACCACCGTCGTGTTCTTCTCCGTGCCGATCTCAACTAAGGTCTGCAGATAGCGAAGCTGTATCGCCACCGGCTCCTTTTGTATCTGCTTCGCCGCCATGCTCAGCTTTTCCGCCGCCATATACTCGCCCTCGGCGTGAATGATTTTCGCGCGCCGCTCGCGCTCCGCTTCGGCCTGCCGCCCGATGGCCCGAATCATCTGTTCCGGCAAATCCACCTGCTTGACTTCCACCATCGTCACCTTTACGCCCCACGGCCCGGTATGTTCGTCGAGCACCGCCTGCAGCCGCACGTTGATCTTTTCGCGCTGGCTCAACAATTCGTCCAGTTCTACTTCGCCCAGTACGCTGCGCAGCGTCGTCTGAGCCAACTGGCTGGTTGCGTAAATGTAGTTACTGACCTCGATCACCGCCTTAGTCGGATCCACCACGCGAAAGTAAACCACTGCATTCACCTTCACCGTCACGTTGTCGCGCGTCACCAGATCCTGCGGCGGAACTTCCATGGCTTCGATCCGCAGCGAGATACGCACAATGCGGTCGAGCGGCGCGAAAACTAGAATAACGCCCGGCCCCTTCGGTTCATGCAGCACCCGGCCTAAGCGAAAAATCACGCCGCGCTCGTACTCTGCCAGAATCTTTACCGACGAGATCAGGTAGAAGAATAGAATGACGAGGAACAGCAGAAAAGCACCCGAAAATAGCGAATCGATTCCGCTCAATTTTTAACTCTCCTTTACATAGAGCAACAGATTTTGTACACGTTCTACGGAAACGCGGCGCCCCGCGGGAATCGCATGGTCGCTGGTCGCCTGCCAGTATTCGCCGCGCACCAAAACCGTGCCCGCCGGGTCGAGCGCCGTTTGCGCCACGCCGCTTTCCCCAACTAGCGTCTCGATTCCAGTCATTCGAGCGCTCTTTCGCGCCCGCATTCCCAGCGTTCCCAAAAACACGATGATGGTCCCCAGCGCCAGCGCGGCCGCGATCGCTATCGCCGGATTCACTCTGCGCGGGCCTTGCAGCAGCACAATCGCTCCCACCGCCAGCAGCGCGCTGCCCGTAATCCCCGCCAGCATGTGCGTATAGTATTTCAGCTCGATGGTCAGCAACGCCGCCGCCAGCAGCAGCATCGTCGCCCCAGACCACGTCGGCGTATCCTGATACAAACCATACACGCCTGCGCCGATCAGCAGCACCCCCGCGAGCCCCGGAACGATCATCCCGGGCGCATGCAACTCCCAGTAAAGCCCCACTGCGCCCAGCAGGATCAGCAGAAAGGCCACGTCCGGATCGGAGAAAGCCGCGGGGAACATACGCCTCCAGTGTGTCAGCTTTTGACTGAACAAACTTTAACGCACTGGCTATAAACCATGCTCCCCGCGTTGCGTCTTGTAAGGCGGAGACAAGATCTCCGGAGAGAATAAAACGCATCATGAAAAAACAATTAACTTCCTTGGCGCTCTGCGCATTTTTTGGCGTTGGACTGACGCTCGCGGCGCCCGCTCCCCAGGACCCCAGCGCACCGCCGCCCGCCAACAACCAGGAATCCGGCCAGCGTCACGCCGATCCGAACCGGCAGCTCCACTCCTTAAGCAAGCATCTGAATCTCACTGCCGATCAGCAAAATCAGATTCTGCCGATTCTGACGGATCGCCAGCAGCAGGTGAGCGGTATCCTCGGCGACAACTCGCTCTCGAAAAAAGATCGCCGCGCGAAAATGCAGGCCGTGCGCGAAGACAGCGAAAACAAAATCAAGGCCGTTTTGAATGACACGCAAAAGCAGCAGTACGATCAGATGCTGCAAGCAATGCGCGATCGTGCTCACGAGCGCCGTAGCCAACACCAAAATGGTGGCCAAGGCGCCGCTAACAACAGCTAGCGCGGCCGATAAGACAGTCGAAAGGACGATTGACAATGAAGAAAATCGTAGCTGCGGCATTCTTTGCACTGGCATTGGCTGCCGGTCCCGCGGGCGCGCAAATCTACGTCCGCATCGGCCCGCCGCGGCCGATCGTGGAGCGCCGGCCTCCACCCCCCGGACCCCGCTACGTTTGGGTCGGCGGTTATCACCGCTGGGATGGAGCCCGCTATGTCTGGGTTCGCGGCTCCTATATGTTGCCGCCCCGGGCGCATGCCCACTGGGTCCCCGGACACTGGGTCCAACGCCCACGCGGCTGGGTCTGGCGCGAAGGACACTGGCGCTAATCGAGTTCGGAGGCGGGCAGCGGCGATTACCCCCGGGTAATTGCCGCTGCTCGGTAATGCCCAACGCCTCCCATGCCGGAGACGCCTAACGCCGCCCCGTACCAAGTCCCACTTCAAAATCACTCAACCGCAGCTTATCGATCTCAAATTCCCGCTGCTCATGCGTCAGCGGTTCCACGCTGTCAATCACTACCTCCGACAGTGGCTGCGCCGACACGCGGTACGTGAAATATTGGCTGACCGGGCTCATGCTCACCTCGGCCGGAAACGGCGAATAAGAAATCCGCCGCAGCGGCCCACGAGCCGCTCGTACCTCATACGTGTTCTTTCCCGCCTCCACAAAGCGAATCGATACCAAATCCGGCTTCGCCCGAAACGCGGAAGAACACAGCAAAAAGGAAGTCCGCCCCTGTCCGCTCTGGCTGGCCGAACACAACCCCATGCCGGCCGCCGGAACCGGTCCGCCTCCAAAGAGAATACGCGACGTTCGCGGATTCCCATAGAGCGTGAAATATAAAATCCCACGAATCTTCACCGGTTCGTTCTTGATCTTTCGATAAAACGCCGCCGCCACTTCGGTCCGCAGCGAAACAATATCCGCTTCCGACGCTGCATGCTCCCAGGGCTGCCGCTCGGTCCGCCAAACGGTCCCATCCGGCGCCTCAATCGTTGCTATGGCCCCGTCGGGTCGTGGCTCCATCCCCGCCGGAATGCCGGTGATCTCGAGCGGAAGGTCAATTTCAACCGGCTCGTCTTTATCGACCAGCGCGTGCGCCAACCACTTTTTGTTGGCGTCGAAACCAACATGAATGGCGCCTGCGTTCACTTGCTGCTTGTTCAGTCGGGATTGAATGGCAAACGCCGTGGTCCACGGACTCAGCGCGCTGCCCCCGATCGCGCAGACGGCCGCCGCGGCTGCCACCGAAAGCGCGATCCACGTTCCCTTCCGCTTGTATTGCCAGATCAGGATAACGAGCGCGGCCCCGACCGTCACCAACATGGCGTAATAGGCCGGGATCCAATCGAGTGGCCCCCAGATCGCGCCGAGCACGCGCGCCGGAGCGGCGATGTTCCACACCAGAACCAACACCAGGAAAACTAAACTGATCGATAGCATTTCCGCAAATCCCGTGGTAACGGCGCTCAGCGCGCCTACCGGCAGCAGAAACACGGCTACGAGTAAAACCTGCGTCCAAAGCAAACCGGAAATTTGCGTTTCTATGTTGAACCCAAAAGCTCGCAGGATGATCACATCTGCAATCAACAGCGGAAGATTCACAAACACCGCGGCAAACAGCACTTTGGCCCCGAGCAGGCTCGTCCATTTATAAGGTCTGGTGATCCAGAACTGCCGGCTGCCCGGCAACGTCTCGGCATGGATCGCGCGTTCGACGAGTATCGCCCAGGCAAGCGGTAGCAAAATCGTCGCCATCATCCAAGCCACGTTCCGGTTGGCGCGCGGATCGCTCAGCCAAAACGCCTGCCGCGTCCCGATAAACGTAAAGGCTGCCGTAATCGCCAGCGCCAGGCTAATCTCGCCCCACAGATGCCGAACGTCTTTCCTGAAAATGTGAAGCGCTTGTCGCACCGCGTTACGCTGCCTTTCTGCCGGCCTTCGCCAGCGTTACGAATATCTGCCGCAGTGGCATCGCATGCACCGCAACCTGCCGTGTCTCGCCGAACAATCGGTGAACCTCGGCGAGCGTCCGGTCCTCTTCAAACTGCGTGTCGACGAAGCGCACCAGCGCCGCCGATTGCTCCGCGCTCAGCCACGTCTCCGGCCATCGGCCGGGCGCTACCGGTTGTTCGAGCGTAACTTCTATCTCGCGAAAGCGCGCCGCAAGGGAAGCCATCTCTTCCGAAAATTGCAGACGGCCGCGGTCCAGATAACCTACGTGGCTCGCAAAGCTCTCGATTTCCGCCAAATCATGAGACGAGATGAAAATTGTGGCGCCATCCGCGCTCTCTAGCAGCCCTTCAATGAATTCATCGCGCACCAGCGGATCGAGCCCCGTGAACGGCTCATCCAGCACAATCAGCCGCGGCCGGTAGGCGAGCGATGACGCGAGCGCGGCCTTCACCCGCATGCCATGCGACAAGTGCCGTAGTTTCCGGTCGCGCGGCAGCTCGAATTGCCGCAGCAATTCCTCCGCCCGCGCATCGTCCCACGTCGGATAAAACGGTTTCAGATACGCCATCAGGTACCCCACCGTCATCCATTCCGGCAGTTCCTGGTTCTCCGATACGTAGCCGATCTGCTGAAACGCACCAGCCGAAATCCGCCGCGAGTCCTTGCCAAACACTTCCGCCCGGCCCGCGCTGGCCCGGTAGATATTCATCAGAATCTTAATCGTCGTGCTCTTTCCCGCCCCATTCGGACCGACGAGCCCATAGATCGACCCTTCCGGTACCGCCAGGTTCATGTGATCGAGCACCGCCGTTTTACGAAATCGCTTCGACAGATCGACCGTCCGTAGGATGTCGCTCATGCCTTCCTCCCGTTGAGCCGCTTCCAATGCTGTGCAATCGCGGCGGTGACCTCATCGAGTTTCAGGCCGAGTTTCTTGGCTTCGACCACCAGCTCTTCCAGCTCTTTATCGAGTAGGTTGCTGCAGTCGGCCGCCGCCGGCGCCGCTCGCTTGGCCACCACCGTGCCGATTCCCGAATGCACCTCGATCAATCCCTCCGCGACCAGTTGCGTCACCACTTTGTGCGCCGTGTTGGGATTGATTTTGAGTGCCTTCCCTAGCTCTCTAACGGAAGGAAATGGATCGCCCGGACGTAGATTGCCCGCGATGATCGCCTTCTTGGCGGCATATACGACCTGTTCGTAGAGAGAAACGCCTGGTTCGAACGACAGGCGGAAAGGAATCACAACTGTATTATAACAGCTAGTACGGCGGCAGGTTTACTGTAGTCCGATCTGCTTCTCGACTTCGTCCACCAGCCCCTGTGATTGGCTGAGCAGCGCCTCGCGCTCCTTCTGTCCGGCCGGAACGATGATCATGCCATGCGGACCCGGGCGGTCGACAAAAGCGCTTTTCCCCATGACGCCGCCGATGTCGGCGTCCGTCAGGTACGGAGCGTAGAACATCGTATGCGGCATCGCCCGAACCAGTTTTCCTCCGTGCAGCAGATACGTCGCCGGCGAAAGCATATACGCAATACCCGGTCGCGCCGGCGGCCGATACCGGCCGCTTTCAAATCCTTCCGCGATGTGACGGTCGATTTCTTCGTCGCTCAAGCCTTTCAGACGCAGTACGGCGTCGTCCATAAACGCCACCAGAATCGTGCGCGTGCCTTCTTTATCGAAGCAGACTGGATAGAAATTCCCGCCGCGCCGGCTGACGATACATGTGAACGGATTGCTGCCCGTTTTCGCTTTCACATATCCGGTGGGTTCCAGAACCAGTACGGTTGCTCCATCGCGCAGATGGGGCGGCAGCGCGTTCACCGCAAGGCGGATTTCAAGCTCGCGCGGCAACAGCGGCACCTTGCTATGTTGCGCCAGCCCGGGAAGCGATCCTAAAAGCGCCGCCCCGATACAAACCGGCAAAATTCTGTGCTTCATGCCCTCCGCCCTTCCTGTGCGGCCCGCGTGACCGCCCGAAACACGTTCCACATCGCATCCCACTCTTTGCCGGTCATCGCCGACCGCAGACGCTCTTGCGCGCGTTTCCAATCTGGTTTTGCCGCCGCCAGCAACTCCCGCCCCGCTGGTGTCAATTCGAACCCGCGCTCCCGCCGGTCCTTCGCCGCCCCGTGTCCAATCCAACCGTTCCGTTTCATCAACGTCAGATTTCGCGAAAGCGTCGTCTTGTCTATCGCCAGACTCTTGACCAGCACCGCCTGACTGCACCCCGGCTGTTTGCTCAATACCGCGAGTAACCCGAACTGCGACGCCTCCAATCGGCCCTTTAATGAGTCTCCATAGAGCTGCGTAACCGCCCGCGCCGCCCGCCGGATACTCGCGCATGCGCACGCTAACTCCGGAAGCGTCTCCGTTTGCGTCTCGCTTCGCCTCTCCATCCGCCCCATGAATTGGTAGTATATGCAACCTTAATGCAACTGTCAATGTAAAATGCCGCTGCCCCGAGCCCCGTCCTCAATCTGTGCTACCCTCCCCATAGGTAGCTGTTCGCTGCCGCCGCATCAACGCCGCTGTGCTGTTTACGCATAGCGGCGTTTTCTTTTTCCCAAAGGAGCCCCCGCTCAATGTCCACTCAAGCCCAAATGGCCGCCAATCGTGCCAACTCCCAGTTATCCACCGGACCCGTTACGCCGGAAGGCAAAGCGAAGTCGTCGCTCAACGCCGTTAAAAACGCGCTCACAGGGCGCACCGTTCTGCTCCCTGCTGAGGACGCCGCCACCTACGAACAGCTTGTCCAAAGCTTCTATGACACCCACCAACCGGTCGGCGACCGCGAAAAAATTCTGGTCCAGTCGCTCGCCGATACCCAGTGGCGGCTCCTCCGCATTCCGTCGCTCGAATTGGGCATCTATGCCATCGGCCGTTACAATCTCGCCGAGTTGTATCCGGAACAAGAGGATCCCCAAACCCGCGCCGCGCTCATCGAGGCGCAAGTCTTTCTCACCTATCAGCGCGAGCTCAGAAACCTCAGCATCCAGGAAGCCCGTTTGCGTCGTCACTACGAAAAAGACACGGCTGAACTGCTGCAATTGCAAACCGGCCGCAACGAGCGCCTCGAATCACAGCTCGACCAGGCCGCCGGCCTCCTTACCGACGCCGCAGAACGCGGCGAGGCCTTCGACCCCCGCGAATTTGGCTTCGAATTTTCAATTGAGCAACTTGAAGAACGTATCGCCCTGATCCGCGCCCAGGAAGCCCACGAACGCTATCCCGAGCTGGCCGCCAAACGCCATATGGCCCAGCTCCGCCGCCAGCGTGCAGCCTGAAACAAGCGGCGAGCATCATAATTAGAGTTGGACCCCACACAAACCGATCCGGTTTGCGGCATGCAGGTAAGTCCCGCCAAAGCGCCGCCGCAAAGCGTATTTCAAGGAAAAACCTACTACTTCTGCCATCCCGGCTGCAAAGTGAAGTTCGACGCGGACCCCGCGCGCTTCGTCGCGCCGCCAACGCCGCAGCCCGCCGCGCTCCCCCCCAAAGCGCACGCCGAATACACCTGCCCCATGCATCCCGAGGTGCGCCGCCAGGGTTCTGGAACCTGTCCCAAATGCGGCATGGCGCTCGAACCGGTGCAAATTACCGCCGAAGTAGACAACACCGAGTTCGCAGATATGCGGCGGCGCTTTTGGATCTGTACCGGACTGACGATTCCGCTCCTTCTCCTGATGGTTCTCCAAATGTCCCCGGCGGGCTGGTTGCAACTGGCGCTCGCCACGCCGGTAGTGGTTTGGGGCGGCGCTCCTTTCTTCGCGCGCGGTTGGGCGTCACTCGTTAACCGGCAATGGAACATGTTCACCCTCATCGCGCTGGGCACCGGCACCGCCTATCTGTTCAGCTTGCTGGCGCTACTCTTCCCGCAGTTCATTCCCGCTTCGTTCCGCGATCACATGGGTCAGTTGCCACTCTACTTTGAGCCGGCCGCCGTAATCACCACGCTCGTGCTGCTCGGTCAGGTTCTCGAACTGCGCGCCCGCAGTCAAACCACCAGCGCCCTGAAGTCGCTCTTGAATCTGGCGCCCAGGACGGCGCGGCGGATCGAACCTGGCGTGGAAGACGATGTCCCTCTCGATCAAATCAACGTGGGCGATCTTCTGCGCGTGCGTCCGGGCGAGAAAGTGCCCGTCGATGGAGTCGTTACCGAAGGCGCCACCTCGATCGACGAATCCATGGTCACCGGCGAGTCCCTCCCGGTCGAAAAACCAGTCGGCGCTCGCGTCACCGGCGGCACACTCAATGGCACGGGAGGCTTCCTCATGCGAGCCGAACGGGTCGGCAGCGACACGCTCCTCAGCCAGATTGTCCGCTTGGTCAGCGAAGCGCAGCGCACGCGCGCCCCGATTCAAAGACTCGCCGACCGGGTCGCATCTTACTTCGTTCCGGCCGTCGTTCTATCGGCCATACTCACCTTCGCAATCTGGGCCGTCTTCGGTCCCGAGCCGCGTCTGAGTCACGCGCTGATCAACGCCGTGGCAGTGCTCATCATCGCCTGTCCCTGCGCCTTGGGTTTGGCCACGCCGATGTCGATCATGGTCGGGACTGGCCGTGGAGCTGCTGCGGGAGTCCTGATCCGGCAGGCCGAGGCGCTCGAGGTGCTTCAAAAGATAGACACGCTGGCCATCGATAAGACCGGTACGCTCACCGAAGGTAAACCGGCTGTCGTTGCCATCGAAGGAATCAACGGGATCCCCGAAAACGAGGTGTTATCTCTGGCCGCCAGCCTGGAGCAGGGAAGCGAACACCCCTTGGCCGCCGCCATCGTGAAGGAGGCCGCGGCGCGCGGACTTGCATCGCATAAAGTCACCGGTTTCGAATCTATCACCGGCAAGGGCGTCAAAGCGACTGTCGACGGCCGCGCGATGTTAGCCGGCAATGTCCGCTTCCTCGACGAGGCACATGTCGAAACCACCGGCCTGATCGAGCGAGCCCGACCGATGGTCGAAGCCGGCCAGTCGATTATTTTCCTGGCGATCGATCGACAGCCGGCCGGTCTTATTGGCGTCGCCGATCGGATCAAACCATCCACTCGCGAAGCCATCGGACTCCTGCATAAAGAGCGCATCCGCATCTCGCTCCTGACCGGTGACACGCGCGCCACGGCGCTGGCCATCGCGCGTGAACTTGGCATTGACGAAGTGGAGGCGGAAGTTCTCCCCGCACAGAAGGCCGAAGCGGTCCGGAAACTCCAATCCGCCGGTCACATCGTGGCCATGGCGGGAGACGGAATCAACGATGCGCCCGCGCTCGCGGCGGCCAACGTCGGCATCGCCATGGGCACCGGCACGGACATCGCCATGGAAAGCGCCGGCATCACGCTGCTCCACGGAGACCTGCGGGGCTTAGTGCGGGCGCTCCGCCTGAGCCGCTCCACCGTGCGCAATATCCGCCAAAACCTCTTCTTTGCTTTCGTCTATAACGTCCTCGGCGTCCCCATCGCCGCCGGACTTCTCTATCCCTTCTTCGGCATCCTTCTCAGCCCAATCATCGCGAGCGCCGCCATGACCTTCAGCTCGGTCTCCGTCATCGCCAACTCCCTCCGCCTACGCCGCGTGCCGCTCTGACATGCTACGGTTTGAATAGTAATGCCGAAGCGTTGGCTCCAGTCCGTGGTGTTGGTCCTGGTCGCGGCTTTGCTTGCGGGTTCGCAATGCTACGCGTCTTGCCTGGCTTCGGCGTGCGCCAAAACCTCGCATTGCCATCACGAAAAAACCGCGAGTCACTGCCCGCATCAGCATTCCGCTATCAATTCGGCTGATTCGGTCACCGCGAACCATCTGGAGCCATTCGCCTTCTCCGCTCCCGCTTTTCAGATAACGCCCCAGCCGCTGCTCATCGCTCCAACGCTCAATTTTCGAATCCAGACGGAACGCTCGGCTCCTCCCGGCTTAGGAACTACTCTCCGCATCTAATCTCTCTCCTCGCTGCCAGCACTTAGCTCATTTGAGGAGAGGATATGAACGATCGTCGTAAGTTCTTTCGAAATGCATTGACTCTTGGCGCCGGCTTCTTGCCCATCGCCAAAGCCGCTGTCCCGCCCGTTGCCGTCGAGTCACCAGACTTGAAAGATCTGCCCTTTACCCTAGACAACGGAGTGAAGGTCTTCCATCTCGTTGCCGAGCCCGTAAAGCAGCAGCTCACACCGGGCAAAACGGTCGATCTGTGGGGCTTTAACGGCAGTGCTCCCGGCCCAACCATACAAGTCACGCAAGGAGACCGCGTCCGCCTCATTGTCGATAACCATCTGCCCGAGCCGACCTCCATGCATTGGCACGGCTTCGAGATTCCGCACGACATGGACGGCGGCCCCGGCATCAGTCAGGAGCCCATTAAACCCGGCGGCCGCTTCGTGTACGAATTTACTCTTCATCAGCACGGCACCTATTTCTATCACTCGCACATGGCGATGCAAGAGATGCTCGGCATGTTGGGAGCCTTCATCATGCATCCAAAAGAGGCCTACGCCCCGCGCGTGGATAAAGACTTTGTTGTGCTGCTGCAGGAATACTGGGTGTTGCCGAACAGCACCGTACCCAACACCATGAACATGGAGTTCAACTGGCTTGTGCTGAATGGCAAAGCCGGTCCCGCCGCAACGCCTCTCATCGTGCGGCTCGGCGACCGCGTCCGCATCCGCTTCATCAATCTCGGCATGGATCACCACCCGATGCACCTTCACGGCCATACTTTTCGGGTAACCGGAACCGAAGGCGGACGTCTTCCGGAAGCTGCCTGGATTCCCGGCAATACCGTTCTCGTCGGAGTGGCGCAAGCGCGCGACGTTGAGTTTGTGGCGAACAATCCCGGCGCCTGGATGTTGCACTGCCATCTTCCGCACCACATGATGAATCAGATGGCCTCGATCGCCGGCCCTATGTCCCGTCCGCACGGACAAATGGATAGCGATGTAAGCAAAGACGCCAATCGCGTCCCCGGCTTTCCCCAGGATGCTTACATGGAAGGTCCCATGATGGCCATGGATGAGATGGTGAAGAAGCCGGAGAACTACAATCTGCCGCCCGGATGGAGCGGCTTCATGCAAGGCATGATGACGTTCGTGCGCGTTCTGCCTCCCGCTCAATACGACCAGATCATGGAAAGAATCCGCCGGGGGCAGTCATGAGAACTGTATTCGCACTTCTTCTTGTCCTTTGCGTGCACAGCGCACCGGCCGCCGAGCCTGCTCTCGAGCTAAGTCAATTCGAGCAATGGGCGCTCACCGGCAACCCGACCCTGCAACAGGCGGGCGCGTTGGTGACGCAATCTGCCGCCGAAGCGCGCCAGGCGGGGCTGCTGCCGAATCCATCCGTTGGCTACCAGGGCGAACAGCTTCGCGGCGGTCAATACGGAGGCGGGGAACAGGGAGCATTCGTCCAGCAAACCTTTGTTCTGGGCGGAAAATTAGGATTGCGCCGCAATGTGTATGAGCAGCAGCGGCGCGAAGACGAAATCGGCGCGGCGGAGCAGCGCGAGCGGGTATTGAGCGATGTGGGGCAGAGTTTCTATACCGCGCTCGCGGCCCAGGAGACCGTTACTCTCCGGCATCGCCTCATGGAAATCGCGCATGATGCCGTCGAAACCGCTCATCAATTGGCGAATGTGGGCCAGGCCGACACGCCCGACGTGCTGCGAGCGGAAGTAGAAGCCGAACAAGCGAAGCTCGATTACGAAATCGCGCAGCGCGGCTACGCTCAGGAATTCCGCGTTCTGGCCGCGCTTGTCGGCAAACCGGATCTGTCAATCGCCTCCCTGAAAGGAGATCTGGAAAATCCGCCCCAGCTAAAAGAGCAACTGCTCGATCAAATCGTAGCCGACAGCCCATCGGTGAAACGCGCCCAGCAGGGAATCGCCCGCGCCGAAGCCGAAGTAAAGAGCGCCAAACGGGAAAGCATTCCGGATCTGCAGGTGCGCGCCGGCCTCGAGCAAAACTCCGAGCGCCTGAACGATTTCGGCCCGGGCCGCGTGGGCTTGCAAGGCTTCGCCGAAGCGGGCGTCTCCTTGCCGATTTTCAATCGAAACCAAGGCAATGTAGCGGCCGCGAACGCGAATCTCGAACGTGCCAGAGCCGAGGTGACTCGCGCCAAATTATCGCTGCGCCAGAGCGCTGCGCCGTTGTGGCAAGCCTATCTCTCCGGCCAACTCGAAGCCGCTCGCTACCAGACGGAGATGATCCCCCGCGCCGAACGCGCCCACCAGCTCTATCTCGCGAAGTACCGGCAAATGGCGGCCGCCTATTCGCCGGTGTTGGTCTCGCAACGCACGCTTTTCCAATTACAGGTCGCCTACATTCGTGTTCTCGAAAGCGTGTGGATCAACGCCATCGCCCTCGAGCACCATGCGCTCTCCGGCGGCCTGCGTGAACTATCGGACTTGGGATCTCGTTAGATCCCGTTGCATCTGTTGATAGCGCGCAAAAGCCCTCCGCTCCTCCTCGCGTCTTCCAAGACGCCGATAAGCGGAACTGAGGCTGAAAGAGATCGAGCCGTCGTCAATCGGCAATGCGCGTTCGAGGCACGTAACTGCCTTGGCCGGCTGGCCCAGTTTCAGGTAGACACGGCCGAGATTTTCTTGGGCGGGCAGGAAGTCGGGCTCCAATCGCACTGCCTTTTCGAGAAAAGGAAGGGCTTCCTCCTCGCGGGATTGACGGGCCAGCGTGACACCCAACAGATACTGCCAATCCGGATTTTCCGGCTGTGCTTTCACCAGAGCTTCCAGTCTCCGCTGCGCCTCCGGATATTCTCTGGCGCGATAGAGCGACTCGGCAAGCCGTCCTTCGAGACGGGCATTGCCCGGTTCGGCTTCGATCGCCTTTCGCCATTCAGCAATCGCATCCAGGCGCCGGCCGGCACGTTGTGCGGAATCCGCCAGCAACTCGTGGACCTCGCCCGATGCCGCTAATTTGGAAAGATGGCTCAAGCTTTGCTCGGCCAATTTTCGGGAAGCGAGTGAAGCCCAATACCGATTCGCGATCGTGGGCCTTGTGGAGCTCTCGTTCAGCGCTCCTTGCCAATCTCCCCGTTGGAATAGACATCTCGCGGAAGCGGCCGCGCAATTCGCCTTGGGCAGCGCCGCTTCCAGTTGTTCCTCCTTAGCCGCGTCGCTCGCTCGATCTAACTCTGTATAGACGGCCGCCAGCGCAGCATGCAGGCCTGGGATTTGAGGATCCCTTTCGATCGCCCGGAGATACAGCCCGGCAGCACTATCCGGATCTCCCTCCGACACCCGCGTCTGGGCCAGCAGCGCGTACCAATAAGGACTATGTACATCCACTTCCTTGATGCTCATGATGGCCCGGTCGGAAAGCGTCAAGTAAGCCAGGCCCAGCCCTTCCCAGGCTTTTGCCAGGTCCGGCTGATTCTTCGCGAGTCGGCCGAAATCCTGCGCCGCTGCAGTGGGTTCGCCGGAGCTCAACTCGGCATCGGCGAGTTCAAACAACGCCCGCCAATTCGATTGGTTAAGCTGAACCGCCTGGCGCAGCGGACCGATGGCGTCGCGCGGTCTCTTCAACTGCGCGTTGGCAACGCCCAGCAGGAACCACGCTGCCTCGAGTTTGGGCTCGGCGCTCACCACAGCTTGCAATTCAGGAATCGCTTCCGCCGGTTGGCCGGCTTTATCCAGAGCGATAGCAAGATTCAGCCGTAGCCGCGGTTCATCGGGAATGGCCTTCACCAGTTCACGATAAAGTTCGGCCGCATCGCCAAAGCGCCCAGCCTCCATGTCCTGATGCGCTTGCTTGCTCTTGGCGAGAAGTGCCTGGTCCTGCGCAAAGAGGCGTCCGCTTAGCAGCACTAAGCAGCCAACTCTGAACCAGCACCGCATCTTTCTCACAATACTGTAGGCTGAGCTTTTGGATGCAGCGATCGCTTTTAGCGCTCTTCGTCGCGCTGTCTATCGGTTGCCTCGTTGGGGCGGTAAAACCATCGCCGGTAATTCAATTCAAAGACGCCAGCTCATCCTCGGGCCTTTCTTTCGTGCTCGAAAACTCACCGCAGTCGAGGAAATACTTGCCGGAAACGATGGCTGGCGGCATCGCTGCGTTTGATTACAACAACGATGGGCGGCTAGACCTTTTCTTTGCCAATGGCGCCGAATTGCCCGGCTTACGGAAGAGCAGTCCGAAATTCTGGAATCGGCTTTATCGGAACGACGGCAACGGCCACTTTACCGATGTGACGGAGGAAGTAGGTCTCGGCGGTTCCGGTTATGCCACTGGAGTAGCGGCAGGCGATTATGACAACGATGGATATGTGGACTTGTTTGTGAGCGGAGTCCACGAAAGTCATCTCTATCGCAACGTCGAAGGGAAGCGATTCGAGGACGTTACTGTCTCATCGGGTATTGCCGCGCCCGGTTGGGCCGTCGCGGCCAGTTGGCTGGATGCCGATCAGGATGGCCGCCTGGATCTGTTCGTCGTCAATTACGTCAAATGGTCCGCACAGACCAACCCGTTATGTCACGATCCGTCCGGGCGTTATCCCGTATATTGCAATCCAAATCTGTTCTCGCCGACGGCGAATCAGCTCTTTCACAATCTGGGCCACGGCCGTTTTCAAGATATATCGAAATCGAGCGGCATTGCCAAATCGTTGGGCAAGGGCATGAGCGCGGTCGTGGCGGATTATGACGGTGACGGTTATCCGGACATTTTTGTCACCAACGACACGCTGCCTAACTTCCTCTTTCACAATTTGGGCCACGGCCGCTTTGAGGAGCTTGCGTTCGATGCGGGTGTAGCATTGTCCGACGATGGCAAGAACGTGTCCGGTATGGGCGCAGATTTTCGGGATTACAACAACAACGGTCGTCCCGACATCGTTCTGACGGATCTGACTGGGCAGACCTTTCTTTTGTTTAAGAACTTAGGCAAAGGTCAGTTTCAGGATGTGACTACCGGCTCTCACCTTGGCCGCATCAGCAATAAGTTTTCCGGCTGGGGCATCGCTTTTGCGGATATGAATAATGATGGCTGGAAGGATCTCTTCACTGCGAATTCACACGTCACAGACAACATCGATCTGTTCTCGGGCGATCGCTACCGGGAGCCGAACTTGATCATGGCGGGAAATGAAGATGGGATCTTCGCCGATGTATCGGCCGCTTCGGGCCCGGCATTTGCCGTTCCGCGCGCCCATCGCGGACTAGTCGTCGCCGATTTCGATGGCGATGGCAAATTGGATGCCGTGGTGACGAGTCTGGGGGAAAAACCGGAATTCTGGCGCAATGTGACGCCGGATTCGGGTCACTGGGTCGACTTCAAGTTGGTCGGAACAGTTGGAAATCGCGATGCCATCGGCGCCGTTTTACACTTGACTACCGCTTCGGGCGAGCAGTGGAACACGGTTACCAGCAGCGTCGGCTACGCGTCATCCTGCTTGTGCCCAGTGCACTTCGGCCTCGGGTCGCAAACGACAGTAAAGCAACTGGAGATCACTTGGCCAGGTGGCCGCAAGCAGTTAGTGAAGGACGTTCACATAGATCGGTTATCGATCATTACGGAAGAGCAGACCGCAGCGCCGTGAGGTTATGTCTCGCTAAAAGCGCTCTGCTCTGTTTGCTTAGCGCTCCGCTGCCGGCGCGAGCGGACGACAAAGTCTGCGCCTCTTGCCATGCTGCGATCTATAAGAGCTATCTCTCTACGCCCATGGCGCAAACGAGCGGCGACGTCGCTGCCGACAACGCGCCGGTAGGAGAAAATGACGCATTTACCGCCGGTGACATCGCCTATCAAGTAACAAGAAAGGGAGACGGCATCTGGGTGCGCGAGACAGAAGCCGGGCTCGGGGCGGAACAGCAACTGAGGTATTTCCTCGGCGCGGGGCTCGTGGGGCGAAGTTTTGGCTACGGAACACAAGGATGGGAGATCGGCGATCAGGAACGGAACGCTTACAACTTATCGGCGGAGCGGTCCATTAGCGCGCATGACGTTCCCCAATACTTCACTACCTCTTTGATTTGGGATTTGCCGGTTGGCCGCGGGAAACGCTTCGGTGGCAATATGAACAAAGTGGTGGACGGAATCATCGGGAATTGGCAGGTTTCGACCATTATCAGTTTCGCGAG
>DASYAX010000322.1:0-8746 GCA_036501045.1 Bryobacteraceae bacterium | reverse complement strand
AAAGCGATTTGACGTCGCGCCGCCCTTGCCCGCGAACATAGAGATCTCGGTATATCTGTTGGCCACCGCCGCCCAGGCGTCGCCTTCGGGAGCGTTGCCGCCCGAATTGGCCGCCATTGGCAAAGAATTGAAAGCTGCGGGTGGCTCGGTCGCTCTGAAGCTCGCCGATTACCAGATGATCCGCGTCCGCGCAGGTCAGCCCGCCGAGGCGCTGGGGCCTGCGCCCGCATCGCCCACCGTCGCTACTTTAGTGCGCATACGGCTCGATTCTGCTTCTCTAAGCCCCGATCCAAAGGGAGACGTCATCAGCCTGAACGGATTGCGGGTCTGGCTCAACGTCCCATCCCCCGGCGATACCTCTCAACCCCAGGCGAAAGGCAGCGCGGATGTCACCGCCGATATCGACGTCCGCCAGAATCAGGCCGTCATCGTCGCCAAAGCGGGCATCGATAAGCCGCTGGTGGTCATCGTGCGAGCGGGTCTTGCCACCGGTGCAAAATGAAAACGTAAGCGTCTCGTGAACCGCTCTTCCTGAAATGCCGGCCGGTGCTGCATTGTGGTGCCATGAGCGACACTCTCATCGAGCAGAAGCCGGCCAACCCGAAAGTAGACGAGTGGGCCGAACGAATCGCTGCACAACAGCGCAGCGGAATGTCCGTGAAGCAGTTCTGTAAAGAACATGGGCTGACGGAGTACTTCTTCTATGCTTGGCGGAAACGGTGCGCTATGCGCTGAATCAGTGGGTAGCGCTAACGCGCCTTCTGGAATACGGCGAGTTGGAGATTGACAACGGCCCCGAAATCATCTTGCGGCGCGAGGGCTCGCCAATCTGAACTTGACCAGCCTAATCTCGTCGTAGTAAGCTAAGAATTCTTTGTATGGGACGCAAGGCGCAAAAGAACGATTCGTTGCCCGGTTCGCTGGACATGTTGATTCTGCGGACGCTGTCGCGACGCGGTCTCCACGGTTACGGCATAGTCCGGTTCATTCAGCAATCGTCCGACAATGAGCTCCTGGTCGAGGAGGGCTCGCTTTATCCCGCTCTCCAGCGCCTGGAGCTAAACGGCTGGATCGAGGGCGCCTGGGGCGTGACGTCGAATAATCGGCGGGCGAAGATCTACAAGATCACGGCGGCTGGCCGCAGACAGCTGGCCGTGGAAACCCAAAAGTACGCCAAGCTCACGTTGGCGATCGCGCGCGTGATGGGAGCGGAGTGAGGAACGTGTTACGACGGCTGAGGTATTGGACAGAAAGCGCCAGGCGCAGCGAGGCGCTGCGTGAGGAAATGGAACTCCACCTTGCGGAAAAAGCCGGGGAACTGCAAGCAGACGGTATGACGGCGGAGCGCGCCCGGGCTGAAGCGTGCCGGCGATTTGGCAATGTCGGAGTGAAGCAGGAAGAGTCACGGGAGATTTGGATGACACGGTTTTTATCGGAACTTGGCCAGGATGTCCACTATGGCGGCCGCACGATGATGGCCAACAAGGCATTCAGCGCCCTGGCGGTCTTGTTGCTGGCGCTCGGCATCGGGGCCAATACTGCGATCTACAGCTTGATGGAGTCGATTCTGCTGCGCTCGCTGCCGGTGGCCGATCCCGAGTCGCTGGTGGTCTTGAATTGGCATAGCCCGCCTCCCCAGAACGCCAACAAGCAATGGGTCCACGTCGTGCACGGGGTACAAGGCCTTTTCTGGCCGGGCGGCAAAGGCACGCTGGTCAGCGGAATATTCCCGTACAGGGCCTTCGAGACGCTTCGCGAGGACAATCCTGTCTTTTCTACGCTCTTCGGATACTTCAACGGACACAACAAAACCCTGGCCATCCGTGGGCAGGCCACGAGCGTCGGCGCGGAATATGTCACCGGCGAGTATTTTCGCGGGCTGGCATTGTCGCCGGCCGCCGGACGTCTGATCGACTCCGAAGACGACCGTCCAGGTGCAGCGCCGGTCGCCGTGATCAGTTTTGCTACAAGCCAAAATCGCTTTGGAGGACCGCCGAACGCGATTGGACAACCGATTCTCGTCGATAACATTCCCTTCACGGTGATCGGTGTCGCGCCGCCGGAATTCTTCGGAGTAGACCCTGCGGCGGCGCCGGACCTCTATCTTCCGTTGCACACGAATCTGCTCATAGACGGCGCCAGAGCGGCTCGTATGTATCACGACGGAAACTTCTATTGGATCGAAATGATGGGCCGTCTGCGTCCCGGCGTAAGCATGGCCCAGGCGCAGGCAACGCGGGCTCCTCGTTTCCATCAATGGGTTGCCACCACCGCGACGACCGACGGTGAGCGCGCCAAACTGCCCGCGCTGACGCTGAATCCCGGCGCCGCCGGTTTGGGTAGCTTGCGCCGCAGGTATTCCAAGCCTCTGTACGTGCTCCTGATGATGGTGGCATTGATCCTGGCGATCGTCTGCGCGAACATCGCCAATCTGCTGCTGGCAAGGGCCGCCGCGCGACGCTCCGAAATGGCTGTCCGGCTCAGTCTGGGAGCGGGACGGTTTCGCGTCGTGCGGCAGTTGCTTACCGAGAGTGTGATACTGGCCTCGCTCGGCGGAGCGTTTGGGATCTTGTTTGCGATCTGGGGCGTGCGAACGCTGACGTTTCTGCTCTCCAGAGGGCAGGAGAACTTTACGCTGCACGCGCAATTGAACTGGAACGTGCTGGGCGTGACGGCGGCGCTCTCAGTGGTTTGCGGCCTGTTATTTGGCCTCGCTCCAGCGATTCAAGCAACGCGTCCGGATGTCATGCCCGCGCTAAAAAACGGCGGCGGTGGCGGACCGCGCCGCCGCGCGCAGCACGTGCTGGTGGTCGCGCAGATCGCGTTCTCTTTTCTCCTCCTGGTCGCCGCGGGTCTGTTCGTCCGGACACTCAACAAGCTGCAATCCGTCCAACTGGGATACGCCCGCGCGCACATCCTTCTGTTCTCGTTAAATGCGCACCAGGCCGGGCATCGCGACCCGGAGATTACCACCTTTTACACGGACCTGCGCAAGCGCTTCGAATCGATTCCCGGAGTGCGCAGCGCGTCGCTTTCGCAATCCTCGATCGTCAGCGCCGGCCAAGCGGGGGGGACATACAGGGGGACCGTCAAGATCGGCACTGCTACCGTCCAGGGCGCGGGCGTTATGACGGTCGGACCGCGTTTCCTCACGACGATGCAGATTCCGATCCTGGCCGGGCGTGAGATTGACGACCGCGACCAAGCGGGCTCCACGACGGTTGCAGTCATCAGCGAGCGGCTGGCGCGGACTTACTTTGGGAACGAGAATCCGATGGGCCGGCGCATCACGTTCGTGGACGAGAATCGCGATCTCGAAATCGTCGGCGTGTCGGCTAACGTGCGGTACGGTGATCTGAAAGGGGGCAATCCAATGACCGTGTTCATAGCGGTCAGCCAGTTTTCTCCCGACGGAATGACGTACGCGCTGCGCACTGCGGGTGATCCGCTGAGGTATGTCAAGAGCGTGCATGAGATCGTGCAGAAGGCAGATTCACGCATACCCATCAAAAACGTGATCACACAGGCTGCGGAAATCGATCGGACGATCAGCCAGGAAGTCACGTTCGCGAAATTGTGTACGGGTTTCGCGGTTCTCGCTCTCCTGATCGCGTGCGTGGGGCTCTACGGAACGATGTCGTACAACGTCGCGCGGCAGATCGGCGAGATTGGAATCCGCATGGCTCTGGGCGCGCAACGCGGCGCCGTGGTATGGATGGTTCTGCGCCGCGTTCTAATACTGGCGGCAGTGGGACTCGCGATCAGCGTGCCTGTCGCGTTGAGCGCGTCCCGGCTTGTCAAATCGTTTCTGTTCGAAACCCAGCCCAACGATCCGAGAACCCTGGTGCTGGCCGGTGTCGTCCTCCTAAGCGCCGCGATTCTCGCTGGCTATGCGCCGGCAAGGCGAGCGTCCCGAATTGATCCGGTAGCGGCTCTGCGGCAGGAATAGGACATAGTTGTTCCAGCGCCAAGTCCGCCGTACGCTCCTGCTGCCCCACCATGCAACGCCAGCCGGTACATCAGGAAGAGCAGTTTATGCGATGAAAAAACGAACCCAACCCACTGGGTTCGTTTGGTAATCTTCAGGTATCTTATTGAAAAACAACCAGTTAGTCGGATTGGCTTCGTTCCGTAATTCTACTCTTCCTCGTCCACATGCAGGTGCGTCTTGGCGGCCGCCACGATCTTCTCGGCCTGCGGTCCCGGTACGTAGTCGTAATGGTCGAACTCCATGTGGAACGACGCCCGGCCTTGCGTCTTCGAGATCAGGTCGTTTTGGTAGTTCAGCATTTCGGACATAGGCACCATCGCCCGAATGGATTGCATATGGCCCTTCAGATCCATACCCGAAATGCGACCTCGCCGGCCGTTGAAGTCGCTCATCAAGTCGCCCGCAAACTCAGTGGGCGTCTCCACGTCCACCTTCATGATGGGCTCGAGCAGCGCCGGCTTGGCTTGCTGCATCGCCGCCCGGAAAGCCTTTCGTCCCGCCAACTTGAATGCCATTTCGGACGAATCCACGTCGTGATAGGAGCCGTCGTACACCGTCACTTTGAAATCGGTCACCGGATAGCCCGCCATGAAGCCCTGCTCGGCTGCCTCGACAATTCCCTTTTCTACCGCCGGAATGTACTGACGCGGGATGGAACCTCCGAAAATATCGTTAACGAACTGGAACTTCTCCCCGCGCGGCAGCGGCTCGATCTTGATCCAGCAATCGCCAAATTGCCCATGGCCCCCGGTCTGCTTCTTGTGGCGGCCCTGCACGCTGGCGGTACCGCGCACGGTCTCGCGGTAGGGAATCTTGGGGGCCTTCAGCTCCACTTCCACGCCGTAGCGGCGCTTTAAGCGGCTGACGACCACCTCCAGGTGCTGTTGCCCATTCCCGGCCAGCAGAAACTCCTTCGTCAGCGAATCGCGATAGAAGCGCAGCGAGCGGTCTTCTTCGAGAATCTTGTTGAGCGCCGTGCTCAAGCGGTCTTCGTCGCTGCGCGTCTTGGCGGAAATGGCGTAGGCGATCGAAGGCTCCGGAAATTCCAGGCCGCGAAACGCCGCCCCGTTCGCCTTTTCACACAATGTGTCGCTGGTCAACGTCTCCTTCAGCTTGGCCACCACGCCGATATCGCCCGCCCGCAGTTCGCTGACCGGCTGCATCGCCTTGCCAAACGGCGTCGCGATATGCGCGAGGCGCTCATTCACGTTCGAACGCACGTTCGTCAAGTGAGCGTCTTCCTTGACGGTTCCACAAGCGACCTTGAAGTAGGAAACGCGCCCGGCAAACGGATCGGCGGCCGTCTTGAACACAAAAGCGGCCGGCGGTTCGTTCGGCGCCACCGGTTTTTCGCTCTCTTTCCCATTCGCCACCATCGTCAGCGCCCGGCCCTGCAAAGGCGATGGCAGAATCTCCGAGATGAAGTTCTCGAGCAGATCCGTTCCGATATTCTGCGCTGCTGCCGCGCATAGCACTGGAAAGATGCGCCGCTCACGCACCGCCTGCTGCAGCCCGCTGACAATGTGCTCGACCGGCAGCGTGCCGGTGGCGAAGAACTCTTCCATCAGCTCATCGTTGCCTTCGGCAATCATCTCCACCAGCGCTTCGTGGGCGGCGCTTGCGGTCTCTTGCTCCGCCGCCGGAATCTCGCCCTCTTTCCCCTTGCCGTCGCCGCCCGGCTTGTAGGAATAGGTGTTCATTCGGACGAGGTCGATAATGCCGCCGAAGTTTTTCTCAGCGCCTAGCGGCAACTGAACCGGCACAGCCGTTCTGCCGAAGCGCTCGTGAATCCCCTCCAGCACGCGTTCGAAGGAAGAGCGCTCGCGATCCAGCTTATTC
The DNA here is from genome assembly GCA_036501045.1 of Bryobacteraceae bacterium. Taxonomy (GTDB): domain Bacteria; phylum Acidobacteriota; class Terriglobia; order Bryobacterales; family Bryobacteraceae; genus Bog-105. Next base: position 2,916 of record DASYAX010000322.1, on the reverse strand, counting down.
ACCACCAGCACGCACGGCAGCTTGAGATCTTCGGCGTACTGCCAGACTTTCTCGGTAGAGACTTCGATTCCCGCTACGCCATCGAGCAGCACCACCGCCGCATCGGCCGCCAGCATGGCGGCGCGCGCATCGCTCAGAAAGATGTTAAAACCGGGCGTATCGATGACGTTGATCTTCGTTTTTTGCCAAGGAAAAGCCGCCACGGAGGACGTGATGGTGATCTTTCGGGCCACCTCTTCTTCGTCGAAATCAGTGACCGTATTGCCTTCGTCCACCTTCAAGTGGCGGTCGGTCGCGCCGGCGGTGAAGAGCATGGCGGAAGCCATCGACGTCTTTCCGCTATGCCCATGCCCGATCAAAACCACGTTCCGGATTTCGGAACTGTCGAAGACCCTCATAAAGGTGAACCTCCAACAAAACGCGCATGGTGCAAGCACACTAGTACGTGCTGCTATGCGCTGATAGCGGCCAAATCCTTGGCCGAAACCGAGAGCATATCAAAGTCGCTTTGGATTTCTTACAGCCAGGTTACGGAGGGTGGAATTAGGCCATTTGCCGGGAAGCATCGACATCGCTCGCGACGTCAATCACCGGGTTATAGGTGAGCAGCCGCCCACAGCTCTCGCAGAACATGAGTTTGTCGCCGCGCCTCAGGTCCTGGAAAAATTGAGGACGAAGAGAGATCTGGCAAGCGCTGCAGCGGCCGTCCGTGGCATCGGCGATCGGCGTGTTCTTGGTTTTCTTGCGAACCCGCTCGTATTCGGTATAGAATGCCGGCTCGAGCTGATCGGCGGCTGCTTTGCGCTCACGGCGCTCTTCAGCAAGTTCCTTCTCGTCTGCCGCCGTGCGCTCGCGCGCCCGCGTCTTTTCGCTCTCAACGTGCTTTTGCTCGTTTTTTAGCTGGCTTTCGGCGGCTTTGACGTTCTTGTCGAGGGGCTCTGATTGCTCCATCAGATCCAGAATCCGGTCCTCGGCCTTGCGGATCTCCGCCTCGATGTAGGCGATTTCGTGTTGAAAGGCTTTATATTGCTCGTTGGTCTTCACCGCCAGCATTTGATCTCTCAGTTTCGAAATCTTCTGCTCGTGAAGCTGAATGTCGCCTTCCAGTTTCTTCCGGTCGCGCCCGTTGGCCACGAGCGCCGCACGGTCCGCCTCCAACTTGCGGGTGTGAGATTCCAGCCGTTTTTCGATTTCAACGATGTGTTTGGGAAGCGTCGCGATCTCAGTCTCGAGACTAGCGATCTTGCGGTCGAGCGCCTGAAGACGCAGCGCAAGAGCGAGATCTTGCAACATCAACTCCGGATTTTAGCATGCGTGCCGTTGAGCTTTCGCAAGAGCGGCGCGATGAACACCTCGGACGCGAAGCCGATTTCGGCTACCCGGAAGAACCGCGCGGCGCAGTAGAAGATTAGCAAGCCAAGCGGAACGCCGATGGCCAGCTCGTTGCAGTAAGCGCTACGGGTGGCGGGGATGTGCTCTGCAAATTGCTGGTCCAGAAAGATCAGTGGCGCCGCCATGACCATGGAGGCGGCGGTAACACGCAGGAAGCAATCCTTCAGGTAGCGGCCTTCGAGCCCCCCCAATTTGCGCCGCAGGCATTCGGCCAGGGCTAAGCATTCGAGAGTGACCGCTATAGCCGTAGTCAGCGCGAGCGCGGCGAAATTCATATGCAGCACTTTGAGCAGCACCAGCGGTATCGCAATGTTGGCAAGAATGGACAGCAGGCTGATGTACATAGGCGTACGCGCGTCCGATAGCGCGTAAAACGCCGGGCTCAGGACCCTAGCGGAGGCGTAGGCAACCAAGCCGATCGAATAGCAGGCCAGCGCGAGCGCCGTCTGTTGCGTATCGTAAACCTGGAAGTGGCCGCTCTGATAAACCGCTCCGATCAGCGGCCGGCCCAACACGATCAGCGCCAGCGAAGAAGGGATGGTGAGCAGGAATATCATCCCCAGCGAGTGCGCGAGCGTCCTTCGGAACTCGTCGAAGTTTTTCGCGGCGGCGCTTCTCGATACGCTGGGGAGCATCGCCGAGACGAATGCTACGGCGAACAGTCCGAGGGGAAGCTGCACGAAGCGGAGCGCGAACGCGAGCCAGCTTACCGGACCGTCCGGTCCGCGCAATGGATCGTGCAACTGCGAAGCAAAGCTGGTGTTCACCATGACGTTGATCTGAATGGCCGCATTGCCAACAATGGCCGGCAGCATCAAGTGAAAAATGTGCCGCAAGCCGGGATGCGACCAGTTCCAGGCGGGCCGGAAGCGAAAGCCCAGCGAACGCAGCTTGAGAAGCTGCCAACCGAGTTGCAAAGCGCCGCCCGCTACTACGCCATAGGCCATGCCTTCGATAGCGGTGACGCCCAAGCGCGGACCGGCCACGAAGCCCAATAGCAAGCCGCAGCAGATGGAGCCAACGTTGAAGAAGATGCCGGCAGCGGCGGGAATGCCAAAGCTCCCGCTCGAATTCAGCATGCCGGTCGCTTGCGCAGCCAGCGCAATCAGCGGCAAAAACGGGAACATGATGCGCGTCAACCGGACGGCGAGCGCAAACTTGCCGGGAACGGCCGCAAAGCCGGGCGCGAACAGCCAGACGAGCTGCGGCGCAAAAATGATACCCAATATGCACAGCAATCCGACAATCAACACGATCGCCGTGGTCACCAGGTTCGCCAGCTCAGCAGCTTGACGTTTATCTCCATTCGCCAGCGAACTGGCAAAGCTTGGAATGAAGGCCGATGAGAGCGCGCCCTCGGCAAACAGATCGCGGGTCAGATTCGGTATCCGGAAACCGAGTAGAAAGGAATCGTGGGAAAACCCGGCGCCGAACTTGTTTGCCATCACCATTTCTCTCGCCAAACCCGTGAGGCGGCTGAGAAATACGGCGGCAAACACAACTCCCGCGGAACGAACCACCTGC
>DASYAX010000321.1:0-3874 GCA_036501045.1 Bryobacteraceae bacterium | reverse complement strand
TTTCTTGCACCCGTTGCGCGCCATTTCGTCGGTGGTCGCCTGCAACAACTCCAATTGCAGCGCGGCACTGTACGCCAACGTGCCCGGCTGGTGCCTGGCTTCAAAAATCTGGCCGTAGAAGTAAGGTGGAAACACCACCGCGTACTCCTGCTCCGCGGCATGCTCCGACACGTAGCGGACGTTGATGAGATCCGTCCCCAGCGGCAACTGCGGCCCGTGCTTTTCAATGATTCCGAACGGCAGCAGGCACGTTCCCTGGCTCTTTTGTATTCCCGCCGCGAAGTCGGCTGCCGTAAGCTCTTCCCACTTGACCGGCAACTTCTGCGCGAAACACATCCCGGCCACCGAGAACAGCATTACCAGACATCTCATGGATGGCATTGTAAACTGCATGCTTTATCTTGCGCCAGCCTGTTGCGCCGCCAGTTCCTTGCGAAACGCCTGCTCGCGCTCGGCCACGTAAGCCCGGTAGCCGGCGGGATCGATAAAGGGATTACCGCCGCCCGCATGCAGCCGCTTCAGCTTTTCATCCATGTCGAAATAGACTCCATGCGCGCCCAGGAAAATATCGCACGGCAGACTGCTTAAAACGCGAAAGGTCTTTTCGTAATCGGCTGCGATTTGCGGGTACTTGCGATTGTTCACCAACTTGTACCCGGTATTAACATTGGGGCTCCCCACGATCACCACGTGATAGAGATGGCCGCCTTCGTGGACGTCCATCGTCCAGGTTGTGCAGCCCGGCGTGTGGCCCGGCGTCAGGTGCGCGGTCAGCACCGAGCTTCCCAGCCTCACCTGATCGCCATCGTGCAGCACGCGATCCACCTTCACCGGCGTCCAATGCTGCGTGTAGGCGAAATCGCCCGCGCCACCGCGTTCGACCTCCGCCGCATCCGCATCCATGACCATCAGCTTTGCACCGCTCAGTTTCTTCGCGAGCGCGCATCCCGCCGCGTGGTCGTCATGCGCATGGCTGATCAGAATGATCTTGATATCCGAAAAGCGATAGCCGAGCTTCTCCACGCTCTTTCGAATGACCGGCACCGATTGCTCATAGTCGGGATTGATGAGGATGTCGCCCTGGGACGTATGAATCAAATAGGAAGCCAAATAGTTCGTGCCTACGTAATAGATATTTGAAATCACCCGGTACGGGGGAATGGCTTGATTCCACTTGGGCGTGAAATCCGCCCATAACATCGCCGCCAACGTCAGGACAAAGCCTGCTCGCCAAATTCGCATAGCGACAGTATCGCCCACCTAGCCGTTCAGCGGATGTGCACCGTGTGTTTTTCCGTAAGACTAGAACCATGAGTGAAGCATCTGAATTCGATTTACAGGCTTACTCGGCGGCCGTTGCCCAGGTTGTCGAAAAAGCGGGCACGTTCGTAGCCGCGGTAAAAGCCGCGGCGTATCGCGTGGCGAGCGGCGTGATCTTTCGCGAAGACCTCATCGCGGTAAACAATCACGTTCTGCGCAGAGAAGGCACTGTTCCGGTACATTTGCCGGACGGCACGGAAGCGCAGGCGAGCATTCTCGGCCGCGATCCTTCGGTAGATCTGGCCATTCTCAAAGTGACCGGCGCCAAGTGGCAGCCCGCCCTGGCAGAAGAAGAATCGGCACAACGCGCCGGCGCGCTGGCTATTGTGGTTGGCCGCACCATTGACAGCGGGCTCTCGGCAAGCGTCGGAACGCTCGGCGCGGTAGGCGGCCCACGCCCGACCTGGCGCGGGGGACAGCTCAGCCGCTTTTTGCGCCTCGATGTGAATGTCTATCCATCGCAGGCTGGTGCCGCGGTAGTCTCGGCTCGCGGGCGATTTCTGGGAATGGCAAGCGCCGCTATGCTGCGCCATTCCACGCTCGCCGTTCCACCCGAAACGCTCGACCGGATCGCGAACGAGTTACTCAGTGAAGGCCGGATTCGCAAGGGATACCTCGGCGTGGCCCTGCAACCTGTCGCCATCCCCGAACATCTGCGAAGTAAGTCTTCGCTGGCGGGTACTTCGGGACTGATGGTGCTCAGCGTAGAACCGGGAGCAAGCGCGGAGGACGCCGGCATTCAAATGGGCGATATTTTGCTCGCTGCAGGATCGACCTCTTTGACGGAGCCCGAGACGCTTTTGAGCCTGCTCGGTGGTGATGTTCTGGGAAAACCTCTGCGTCTGACTGTCCTGCGGGCCGGCAGCATCGTCGACATCGAAATTCAAGTGGCCGTCCGGGAAAGCAAGAGGAATTAACGTGCCGTTTCCGATTCCAGGACGTATTGCCGAATTGCTGCGGCGTTCCACCGTACAAATTCGCAGCGGATCGGGAAGGCAGCGCGAAGGAAGCGGTTCCGGCGTTGTTCTAAACGATGGCCGTATCGTCACCAATGCTCATGTGCTGATCGGAGGCGATGCAACGGTCGAGACATGGGACGGGAAAGCGCAGCGCGCACGTCTGGCTAAGACGGACCCGGACCGCGACCTCGCTCTTTTGTTGATGGAGCAATGCGACGCTTCGGCCGCCACTCTGGCAGCGGGCGAAGCGAAGGCCGGACAAGCCGTCATCGCCGTTGGCAATCCGATGGGCTTTGTCGGAGCCGTATCCACCGGCTTCATCTATCGAATTGGAGCGATCCGCGACCTCGGCGTCCGGCGATGGATTCAAGCCGATGTGCGGCTTGCGCCCGGAAACTCCGGCGGACCGCTAGCCGACATCAATGGTCAGATTCTCGGCATCAACAGCATGGTTGCCGGCGGCCTCGCGCTCTCGATTCCGGCCGCCAGCGTGCAGGAGTTTCTTTCGGATCATTCGCAGCGCTGGATTCTTGGAGCGGTGGTGAGACCGGTGACTTTCAAATCGCCCGCTGGCTCGCGCCAGGCGCTGCTGCTGCTGGAATTGACGCCCAACGGTCCGGCGGAGCGGGCTTCCTTGCTGCCTGGAGATCTCCTGGTGAACGCTGCGAACAAGCCGCTGCAATCCACGGAAGATCTGGCGCTCGCTCTTTCCCGGAGCGCCATCTTACAACTGGATTTCCTTCGCTCCGGCAGCACTCGCCTGCGGCGCGTCGCGGTGCAGCTTGCGGCGTCTCCGGTGATGAGCGCTGCGTGATCCGCGTTCTCATACTCGCCGAAACGGAATCCGCCGCGACAAATCTTGCGCGTTTAATCGGAGAAGAAGAGCGCATTGAAATCGTCGAGGACAACCCGGACGTTCTGCTGGTAAGCGGTGTGCGGGTTCCTCGGATGGAATTTGCCGGCGTGCCGGCAGTCGTGCTGAACAGCGACGCCTTCGAGCCATTTGACAGCCGCCATTCGATCCGAGCGCAATTACCCAACACCGCCACGGCGGTCGAAGTCGTGGCGGCCGTGTTGGCGGTCGCGCATGGCCTGATCGTGCTCACGCCGAGTCAAGCGGAGACGCTATTCCACCCTCCACAGAACGCGCCTGCCGCCGCGCGAATCGTTCCGGCTTTAGTCGAAGCGCTCACGCCACGCGAACTACAGGTGCTGCGGCTTATGGCGGAAGGCTTGGCGAATAAAGAAATTGCCGATCAACTAGGTATCAGCGAACACACCGTCAAATTTCACGTAGCGTCCGTCCTGGGTAAGCTGCAGGCCGCCTCGCGCACCGAAGCCGTAACGCAAGGCATTCGCCGGGGACTCGTGCCGATTTAGACCCCGCGTTATATTGGGCTTGGCGTGTCGGGCGCCATCTTGTCCGCGAGAAGGGCCGAGCCCACCGATGAATCGCTTTTTTGAAATCAGACCAATCTTCTTTCGCCCGTGACGCGGACACCGGGCCACTCGAAAGGAGATTGACGTGTCCGAAAAGAAAGCAACGCGCCCTTCGATCCGGCGGCTGCCTCCACAACCAAACCTCGAGCAACTGC
>DASYAX010000320.1:0-3105 GCA_036501045.1 Bryobacteraceae bacterium | reverse complement strand
CGCATGGACCTCGAAAACAAGCTACTTCAGAAGAGGATCGACCTGCTCGATAAATCTCAGGAGTATCGTTGCTGCCCGCGTGGGGAAACGGCGGCAACCAGCTAGGGCTTGCTTCCGAACACAGCATCGAGCGCGGCCTGTCCGATGGCTTCATCCACTTCGGAGGCCGCGCCGCTTACGCCGATGCCGCCAATCGTCTGTCCGTCGACTTTGATCGGTAGCCCGCCCTGATTTGGAAACGCGTTCGGCATTGCCAGCAGCGCCAGATTTCCATTCTTGAGCTGATCCGCCGCATTCTTCGACGGGCTTTTGAAGAAGGCCGAGTGCCGGGCCTTTTTCTGAGCAAACAGGATGGTGTTGAGCCCCGCGCCGTCCTGTTTCTCCAAAAAGAGCAGATTACCGCTCTCATCCACAACGCAAATGGTCACCTGCACGTTGCGCTTCTGCGCCTCGGCTTCCGCGGTAGCCACCAGCGCCTTGACGGTTACCAGATTCAGCGCTTTTTTCGTCGCCAAATCGGCCGCGTACATGCTGGCGGCGGTGAGGAATGCCAGTGCCCAAGCCCCGATTGTTCTCATTTTTAGACCGCACTAGCATATCAATAATCATTCGCTATGATGGAAAACATTCCGCGGTTCCGTTATGCCGATTGAAGTCTTCTATTCTTACTCGCACAAAGACGAAGACCTCCGCGACCGGCTTGAAACCCATCTGTCGCAGCTTCAACGCAGCGGGCTCATCGTTTCCTGGCACGATCGCCGCATTGAGCCGGGTGACGAGTGGCGCAACCAGATTGATGCGCACGTCCGCTCCGCGCAGATCGTTCTGTTGTTGATCAGTCCCGATTTCCTCGCGTCCGATTATTGCTACGACGTTGAAATGAAGCTGGCGCTCGAGCGCCACACGAACCAACAAGCGATCGTCATTCCAATCATCGTGCGCCCGGTAGACTGGTCGGCTTCGCCCTTCGCTCATCTGCAGGCGCTTCCGCCCAATGGCAAGGCGGTTACCCTTTGGGCGAATCGCGACCAGGCTTTCACGGAAACCGCTCGCGCCATTCGTAATATCGTGGTGCGATTTCAGCAGCCGGACTCTTCAGCCGACGCGACCCCAGTCATTCTGACGGATCAAATCGCGCCGAAACCGCGTGTCCTCGATGCCGCCATGCCCAGCCATATCGTCAAGGATCGCGCCACGGAGTTGCTTGTTTTAATCCGTCTTCCGGAGTCGATTGGCCTCAGCGGCATTCTCGCCCAGGACGAAGAGGCGGAGGCTCGGCCCGAAGATGTGCGCGCCAAGCCCTTCGACATCAACTTCCCTCTTGGCCCTACCGGAAGACCGGAGCCGCTGAAAGTCACGATCGAACTCACATCCCCCGACTTTTCCCCGCCGGTGCAGCACAAGAATTTGTTTGTTCCGGTGAATGCGGATAGCGAAGTCTGTGCCTTTCTGCTGACGCCGCTCCGCCAAGGTACGCTTACGGTGGTCATCGAGCTGCAATGGGAAGACGCACAGCGCGGCTACCGGCGTCTGCGCGCAAACTGCATCGCGGAAGCGGAAACCGGGCCGGCCAGACCGGCCATGAATCTGGTGCAAATGCCGTTGGACGTCAGCAGGCCTGGGCGCGCTCCTGAGTTCGAGTTCACTCGTTTGTACGCCAGCACACCGCCTCCCGCCGCGGCTGCCGCGCCAATGACTACCGGCATTCCGCCCCGGCCGCCCGCGCCTCAACCTGTCCACGCGGCCAAGTCCTCTTTTCTTTCGAACCCATTGCTAGAGGCTGCCGCATTGACGGTGTGCGTCATCGGCCTCGGCCTGTTTTGGTTCGCGTGGAAAACGCCTTCTCAAGCGACAGCGCCCGCTCCCGTCACTTCGACCGCTGTGGCGCCTTCGATTGACTATGATGCAGTGGCGGCGGCGTTCAACGCAGCCAACCAATCTCTCTTGAAGCAGACGCAAGGCGTAGCGGCTCAGCCGCTAAAACCGGATGTCGAAGCGGCGGTCAAACGAGGCGAGGAGAATCTATTGGCCGCGCGGCTGGCTTTGGCAAAGGGCAAACCAGCCGAAGCCCAAGTGCATCTAGAAGCGGTTCGCGCCTCCACTCTGTACCTGAAGGGTATTCACGCCCGCTAAGCCGCCAAGCAGCGCTCGACAATCACGACATCGCGCCAGGCGCCGTCGAGACAGCCATGTTTCTCATAAATTCCGACTTCCCGAAACCCGAGCGAACGAAGTAAGTGGCGGCTGGCGGCGTTGTCGGTAAATACGCGCGAGAGCAACTTCCAAAATCCTGCCGCTTTCGCCTCTCGCATCAACTCCTCCAAGGCAAGACGCCCTGCGCCGCGGCCGCGCGAGCGGCGTTCCACATAGACTGAGATCTCTGCGATTCCGGCGTAGCACTCGCGCGGCCGGTAGGTGGAGGTTGCGGCGAAAGCGACGATGACGCCGTTCTCCTCCACCACGATGATGGGATGTTTCCCATCGAACCACTTGCCCACGTCCTCAGGAGTACGCAGCCGGGTCTCAAAGGTCGCCGTGCGATCTTCGATGCCCTGATTGTAAATCGTCGCGATCGCTTCCGCGTGATCGGGAGTCGCCAAGCGCGCTGTCATCCCTCAGATCAAGCGCTTGCGCTGCCCTTCTGTTCGGTTTGAGGTGACTGCCATCGCGTATTGAGCCAGCGAGCGAAATTCGTCAGGTGAGGATACTGTTGCCGAATCGCGCCGATGTCGACGTGATATCCCACGTCTTCAAACCATCGATACATGACCGTGATCTCAGGACCGGCCTGCCGCTCGAATTCGTCCCAGGGGACTTGCTCATATCGCACCGGCCGGCCGGCAGCGCGGCTGAACGCTTGCGCCACCTCCGTCATGGATAGATCGTCACCTGCTATGTCCACCGCCCGATTTTCCCAATGACCTGTATGCTCGAAGGCCAAGGCCGCGAAGGCTCCGATATCGTCGACTGCAATCATTTGAAAGCGGGTGTCCGGGGATAGCGGCAGCGCGAGCGATCCGTGCTCAATCCGCTCCTTCATGCCGAGCCAGTTCTCCATGAAGAAAACAGGCCGAAGAATCGTGTAGCGGATTCCGCTTTCGCGAA
>DASYAX010000319.1:0-5987 GCA_036501045.1 Bryobacteraceae bacterium | reverse complement strand
GTCCAGAGCGCTACCGCGGGCCAGATTACCAGCCTCGCCTTCGGCGGAGGCAACATGCGCAGGCTGCAGTACTCGGGAACCATCAACTTCTAATCGCTACTCGTAGCGCAAAGCCGACACCGGGTTAATGCGCGTGGCGCGGCGCGCCGGGAAGTAGCCGGAGAGCGCCGCGATCAGCACAATACCGAAGAGCGCGATGCCGATTGTGGCGGGATCGGCCGGCGACATGTCATAGAGTTGGCTGCGCAGCAGGCGTGAAACCGCCAGCGCCGCCGGCAGCCCAATCGCAATCCCGATGCCTACCAGCATCAGCACTTCGCGCAAGACGATCCAGATCACGTCGCTCGCGGCAGCGCCAAGCGCCATGCGAACGCCGATCTCGCGCGTCCGCCGCGTCACCAGAAACGCCATGACGCCATAGAGCCCAATGGCCGCGAGGAGCGTCGCCAGAACTCCAAACGCGGTCGAGAGACTAGCCGCCAGCCGCTCTACCGCCAGCACATCGTCGAGTTGCCTCTCCTCCGTTTTCATCTGGAACACTGGCAGATTCGGATCCAGTTTGTGCACCACCGCACGAAGCACCGGGAACACTTGCGTGGCGCCTTGGTCGGTGCGCACGTAAGCTGTCATTTGCATCGTCCAATCGTTTTGGAGATACGGTTGGAAGATCTGGCGCGGCGGTTCCTGCCGCATCGTCTGGTAGCGCGTATCGCGGACTTCGCCGATGATTTCGATATCGGCCTTCGAGCCGGGGTCGCCGCCCATCCCAATGTGCCTCCCGATCGGATTCTCATTGCCGAAATAATGCCGGGCGAATTTCTCATTCACAACGACGGTCTTCGGCGCGCCTACGCTGTCGCGATCCGTGAAATCGCGGCCCGCAAATATCGGGATTTTCAAAGCTTCGAAATAGCCGGGCGAAACGTAATTCTGCCACGCTTGCATGTCCTCGCCCGGTTTAGCGGAATAGCCTTCCACGTTCACGCTGCTGTCCCATTCATCGAATGTCAGCGGCGGAACCACGCACAGCGCGGCCGATTGAACCCCCGGCAGTGCCTTGAGCCTTTCAGTCAACTGCTTGTAGAACAGATCTGCCCGCGCGGTGTTGTAACCGCTCAAGCTCGGGTTCACCGAAAAGGACAGCAGGTTGCCGATGGTAAATCCCGGGTTCAAATTTTTCAGGTTCTTGAGCGTGCCCACGAACAGCCCGGCGCCAATCAGCAGCAGCAGTGAGAGGCTGACTTGGGCGCACACCAGCACTTTGCGCCAAACGGTTTGCCCGCCGCCCGCCACCGCGTTGCCTTGATCTTTCAGCACCGGCGCAAGGTCGGGGCGCGTTGCCTGCAGCGCCGGAACCAGTCCGAAAATAACCGCCGTCAGCAGCGCGACCGCGAGATTGAAACACAGTACGCGCAGATCCGGATTCGTGGCAATCTTCAACGGCGGATCCATGTGCGGCATGATACTGCCCAGCAGCCGCATCGTCCACGACGAAATCGCCAATCCCAAAACAGCGCCGGCTGCCGAAAGAAGCAAGCTTTCGAGCAGCAACTGCCTGACGATGCGTCCCCGGCTCGCGCCCAATGCCAGCCGAACCGCAATCTCTTTCTGCCGCGCCGCCGCGCGGGCGATCATCAGGTTCGCCACATTCGCGCAGGCAATCAACAGGACCAACCCGACCATCGCCATCAGAGCCCACAGCGGCGCGTCGAGAAACTGTCCGACCTCATCTTGCCCGCGGCCTCCCGGCTTCACATCGAGGCCCATCTTGAGAAATTGCTGACGCGCATAGGCGGAGGCGTGCGCAAAGCGCGCATCCTGAACTTCCAGCCGGAGAATCCGCCGGAAGATCGGCTCGAGCGATGCCATTGCTTCGTTGACCGTCACTCCGTTCTTTAAGCGCCCGAACACCTGCACCCAGCGCCTGCCGCGATTGTGGAACGGCTTTTCTTCGTTTGTGAGCTGCTCCGTCATCATGACCGGCACGTAGATTTGCGTAACGAAAAGCCGTTCCACTCCTTCGAACCCTTTAGCCGCCACCCCCACAATTGTGAATAGATGATTATTGATCGAAATCTGCCTGCCAATCACGGACGGGTCGCTCGCAAACCGGGTCTGCCAGTAGTCGTAGCCAAGCACGGCGAATGGCGCGCCGCCGCGCGTCCGGTCCTCGGCAGGCGTAAACAGACGTCCCAACGCCGCGTGCACTCCCAGCACCGGAAAATAGCTCCCCGAAACCAGCTCTCCAGCCGCCCGCTCGCTCCTGCCTTGGGAACTCACGCTGATCGGAAAGTTATGCCGGCAGAACATCCCGCTGAACACCTGGTTCTGCTCGCTGAAATCCCGGTAGATCGGGTAAGAAAGCGAATTGATGCCGGTGTTTGAGCCGTGAAAGCCGCCGGTCTCGCTCAGTTGGACTAATTGTTGTGGCTCCTGGACCGGCAGCAGGCGCAAAAGTACCTGATCTAGAAGCGTGAAAACCGCGGTATTCGCCCCAATGCCAAGCGCCAGCGAAAGCACGGCCACCAAGGCAAATACTGGCGATCTCGCGAGCGAACGCGCGACATAGCGGAACTCGGCTGGGAAGCTCATTTCGTGTAATACGCAGTGAAGCCCGTTCGGTTCCGCTTAAATCGTGCTTAGCCCTTTCCCCTCAACCACCGTCACCACCCGATTCGCTGCTACGCCGGGAACCTTGTCCACCTGCCCGCTGGGCCAATGAACTTCCAGGTCCGCCTTGGCCGCCTTCTTCAACCCGAAATGCACCCGCAAATCGCTTTGCGAAATGTAGCTCCCGCCGCTGCGTACTTCGTCCATCTGCGGATGCTCCCCTTCCGGCTTGCAGTAAATTCGCGCGCCAATTCCCGACCGGTTCGATTTCGTTCCCACCGTCTTCACTTTGATCCAATGATTCCCCAGCGTGCTGTCGCACCGCAATAATTGCGGCACATCGTTCACGCAGTTGACCACCACGTCGAGATCGCCGTCATTATCAAAATCGCCGATCGCGCAGCCCCTCGCCGGAACTGTTTCGAGAATACCCGGGCCCGCCTCGAGCGAGACATCTTCGAACTTGCCGTTTCCCAGGTTGTGATACAGCACTTTACGCTCGCGATACCCGGATTCGCTGGCCTTCTCACGAACCTCCGGATACACGTGCCCGTTGCAGGTGAGAATGTCCGGCCAGCCATCGTTATCGAAGTCCAGAAAGGACGCGCCCCAACCCAGAAACCGCGTGTTGCGCCCCAGCCCCGATTGAAACGTCATGTCTTCGAAATTCCCGTCGCCCATGTTGCGATAAAGACTCGAGGTATCGCCCGCAAAGTTCGTTTTGAAAATATCGAGCCTGCCATTTCCCAGAACATCCGCCGCCGAAACTCCCATTCCGGCCTGCGTCTTGCCATCGGCGCCAAATGCCACGCCCGATTCCAACCCGACATCCGTAAATGTGCCATCGTGATTGTTCTTAAAAAGCGCGGCGGGCGCCGAATCGTCTGCCACATAAATATCCGGCCAGCCGTCGTTGTCGAAATCGCCCACCAGCACGCCCAGGCCGTAGGTGCCTTGCTTCTTCAAAATGCCGGCTTTCCCCGAGACGTCTCTGAAAGTGCCATCGCCATTGTTGTGGAACAGAATGTCCTTCCCGCCTTCTAAACCGGGTGGGCCGCACGCCACCACGAGGCCTTCATACAAACAAGGCCCGCTCTCCGGCAGCGGCGCGGTCTTCGGATCGAAATCAATGTAGTTAGCTACATAGAGATCCAGGTGCCCGTCGCGATCGTAATCGAGAAACGCGCAGCCCGTGTTCCAGCGTTTGAGCCGGCTGGTTGTTCGTGTGGTCACGCCCGCCTTGGCCGCTACGTCGGTAAACGTCCCGTCGCCGTTGTTGTGATAGAGCGCGCAGTCGCCCCAATACGTCACGAACAGATCGACATGGCCGTCGTTATCGTAATCGCCCGCGCACACGCCCTGTCCCCAGCCGGTCCGCGCCACTCCGGATTTCGCCGTGACATCGGTAAAGGTGCCGTCGCGGTTGTTCTTGTACAACCGGCTGACCGGCTCCGCGCCTTTCGGAAATGTAGTTTCGAAGCGCGTGCCATTGACGAAGAAAATATCGAGCCAGCCATCGTCGTCATAATCCACAAACGCCACGCCGCACCCGGTGGTCTCCAGTAGATATTTGTTCTTTCGCTCAGCGCCGAAAATCGTTTTGGCATTGAGCCCGGCCTGCTTCGCCACGTTCACGAACTCGACGCCAAGCGGCGTGCCTTCGAGCAATTGATCGAGCGAGAACACCGGCAGCGTGGCGCAAAGGGAACGCACAAAAGACCGGCGCGAGGGCATCTGCTATTTGGGCGTGATGGGCAGCGGCTCGGGAGCCATGCCTCCGCGCATTCCTTGTTCGAGCGTATTGGCTAGCTGCGCTTCTTTTTCCCGCTTCAATCGCGCGCCCGTGGCGAACGCCTCTTTGCTGCCTGGAACATCGCCCTTGATACGCAGAATTTGTCCCAGCGTATTCCACGGTCCCGGAGTACTCGGATCCAACCGGCTCGCTTCTTTCAATTCACGAATTGCCTCGTCGAGATCGCCGCTCTGTTTCAAAACAATTCCCAACATATAGTGAGCTTCGGCGTATTCGGGACGGATCGCGATGGCGGCGCGCATCTCTTCCAGGGCAGCGGGGAAGTTGCCTAACTGCCAGTCGCTGATGCCCAGCGTGTAATGCGCTTCTGCCATCGAAGGTTCCAGCCGGATCGCTTCTCTCAACTCCTTCTGCGCCGCTTCAATCTGGTCTTTCATCTTGAGCGCAATGGCCAAATCGTAATGCGCCGCCGCCAGCTTCGCATCCATTGCTAGCGCTTGCCGGTAAGCCTTCTCCGCGCCGTCGAAATCGCCTTTCTTGAGATTGGCGTAGCCGATATTCATAAAGGCTGTAGTATCAGACGGCTTGTGCTCGAGCACTTTTCGTGACTCCGCAATGCCCTGCTCCGGATGCCGCGTCTCGATCAAGACGTAAGAATAGCTGTCGCGCGTCGCATCGTTTTTCGGATCGAGCTGGACCGCATGCGCATACGCATCCACCGCCGCATCCAGTTCACCTTGTTGCCGCAATGCTTGCCCAAGGACACTCCAAGCCGCGGCGTTCGACGCGTCAAGCGCTACGGCGTCTTTCAGTTCGGCCGCGGCCTGCTGATAGCTGCCCGTCTCCGCATAGGCCGATCCCAAACGGTACCGGTAATCGAAGACCTTCGGAGCCAGCTTCACCGCGCTCTGTAGTTCCGGCAAGCCCTGGTCATAATTCTTAGCGAGCCACCAAGCCACGCCCAGATGGTAGTGAGCGGACGCATAATCGGCATTCAGCGAAAGAGATTTTTGAAAATGCGCAACCGCCTCCGTCTGCTTGCCCAGCACGGCGAAAAGAAAACCAATGCGATCTTCTGATTCAGCCGAAGCGCCTGGCAGCGCCGCGGCTTTAGCGAGAACCGCCAGCGCCGCTTGCGAATTGCCGCTACGAATCAACTGCTCCGCTTGAGCCGCCGATTCCACCGGCGTCTCAGCCCAAAGGCACGGCCAGAGCAACAGTACGACTAGCGGAATCCGGAGACAGCTCAATCATTCGCCATTGTACGCGCCTTCGTTGACTTCGAACATCCCGGCTACACCACCCGAACCATATGGTCCGGGCAGCTAAGCTGAGCCTGCTCGAGCAACACCTGCGGCAAATCGAATCCATGCTTCGCCAGAAATGGAAGTATGGAATAAAACCGTTCCTGCAAATGCCGGTGCGGATAGATCAGATCGATGAGGTAAGTCGCGTCTTTCGCCGCGCGTTCATCCCGCCGCAGCGTCTCACGTGCAGTCTTCCGCGACAGCTTCTCCACCTGATAAGCCACTTTCGCCTCGCTCTTCCCGGCCGCCGCTTCGAGCGTCGGATCGAAGCGATGCAGATCTGCCTTCAGCTTGGCAAACGATTGTGAAGTGGCCGC
>DASYAX010000318.1:0-4944 GCA_036501045.1 Bryobacteraceae bacterium | reverse complement strand
CCCGCACGTCCGGCGCGGCCAGCTCATCCAATGAAAATCCCGCCGCAGCCTCCGCCTTCTCTAAATTCACAAATAAAAACCGCGCCGCATTCCAAATCTTGTTCGCAAACGCCCGCGCCCCCAGAATGCGGTCCTCGGCCAGAGCAATGTCCGTACCCGGCGCAGACATGCTCGCCAGCATGTAACGCAGCGCGTCTGTCCCATACTGCTGCGTCAATTGCAAAGGGTCCACGCCGGTGCCCTTGGTCTTGGACATCTTCGCGCCTTCCGCCGTCCGCACCAGCGAATGCAAATACAATCGCCGGAAGGGAATTCGCTGCGCTTCCGAAGCGCCCGGAGCCAGATGCAGCCCCATCATGATCATCCGCGCGTCCCAGAAAAACAAAATGTCATAACCGCTGATCAGCAAGCTCGTCGGATAGAAAGTCCGCAGATCCTCCGTATCATCCGGCCAGCCCAAAGTCGAAAATGGCCACAAGGCCGAGCTGAACCACGTGTCCAACACGTCCTTATCCTGCGTCAACTTCGCGCCGCCGCATTTAGGACACGCAGTGGGCACGCCCGCCGCCCGCGCATGGCCCTCAACAATCGAAACGCTCGAGTCCGTAGCCGCCACCATCTCTTTGCAGTCCGCGCAATGCCATATCGGAATGCGATGTCCCCACCAAAGCTGCCGCGAAATGCACCAGTCGCGAATATTCTCGAGCCACTGCTGCAAAATCGTCCGCTGATTGTCCGGCACCACCTCAATCTCGGCCGCAGGCCCGAATTCGCCGGTCACCGCCTTGCGGGCCTCCTCTGCCAGCGGTTTCATTTTCATGAACCACTGCGTCGAAATCCGCGGCTCCACAATCGCCTTGCAACGGTCGCAAGTCCCCACGGAATGCGTGTGCTCCGAAATGTGATCCATCAATCCGAGCTCTTCGAGATCGGCAATCACCCGCGCCCGCGCCACGAACCGTTCCAGCCCCGCATACTTCCCGGCGGCTTCGTTCATGTGCGCGTCGTCGGTCATCACATCAATTTCCGCGAGCCCGTGCCGCTTGCCCACTTCGAAATCGTTCGGATCGTGCGCCGGTGTGATCTTCACCGCTCCCGTGCCGAACTCGCGGTCCACATACGCATCCGCAATAATCGGAATCTCGCGATTCATCAGCGGTAGCATCACCCGCCGTCCGACCAGGTGCCGGTAACGCTCGTCCTCCGGATGCACCGCCACCGCCGCATCACCCAGCATCGTCTCCGGACGCGTCGTCGCCACCACCAGATGTTCCTGCGGCGATCCCGCCACCGGATAACGTATGAACCACAAATTCCCGGTGCGCTCGTTGTGCACCACTTCCAGATCGCTGATCGCCGTCTGGCAGCGCGGGCACCAATTGACCATGTAACGCCCGCGATAGATCAATCCCTCGCGATACAGCCGCAGAAACGCTTCCAGCACCGCGCGATACAGCCCCGGCTCCAGCGTGAATCGCTCGCGCGTCCAATCACACGAAGCGCCCAGGCGAATCATCTGCTGCTTGATCACGCCGCCGCTCTCGGCCTTCCATTTCCACACGCGCCGCTCGAATTCCTCGCGCCCCAGGTCCTTGCGCTGGATGCCTTCCTTCGCCAGCATCCGCTCCACCACGAACTGCGTCGCACTGCCGGCGTGATCCATTCCCGGCAGCCACAAAGTCCGCTCCCCACGCATGCGGTGCCAACGCACCAGCATGTCAATCTGCGTATGCTCCAGCATGTGCCCGATGTGAATCGACCCGGTCACGTTCGGCGGCGGCAAAGCAATCGAAAACCGCGGCTGCGCGTCGCCCGGCACCCCCGGCGTCCCAGAATTCTCCGCGCGAAATAATTTCTCCTCGTACCAGGCTTTCGCCCAGCGCTCCTCAATCTCCTGCGGCTCATAAGCCTTCGGTATTTCTCGCGGCATAGGTCCTTTACAAAAGTGAAATTCACCCAACAGGGAATCAATCAATATAAAGGGCAACGAAGCGGGCCGTCAACGGAGGGAAAATGCTAACAGCGGATCGGCTCATGCGCTCTTCGCTGTCAGGGCTATACCGCAATCAAGTATGATGTCGCCGGAATCACAAACCAATATGAGATTGTCAGAAGCAGCGCTCCGCGGCGTCCTCGCCGTAATCTACTGTCTCGTCGCCTTTTTAGTCCTTGTATCCTTTTCCGCCGGCGATCCGTTCTGCGTTCGACCGGGAGCACGCAATCATATTCTGTTGACGGCTCAATTGGCTCTCGCGCTCACGATCTACGACTTCCTCATCGGAACGGGAACGTCCGCGGTTACAAATTCCGCAAAAGATGTAGCGAAATCGCGCTGGATCACTCCGTTCGTCGCCACGCTGATTGTGGGGTGCAGCCTTGCGTACCTGCCGTCTTGGGTCTATCGCGGATACGGCCACTTTCGGTTCGAGCATACCTGGGCCGATGTCAGCTGTTTTTTTACGGAAGGATACGGTCTGGCGTTTATGTTCGTCGTAGCTCCCGTCATGGCACTGACGACATTTTTGCGAGAACTCGCCATCCTGCGGTTGCAGCGACAAAGAAACTGAGCCGCAATCAGCTAACCGGTTGATCCAAGCCTTGCTCGCGACCTAGCAAGAGCGGTCTGACTTCGCAGTGTAGTCGAGCACCAACCACGGCTCCCAAATCGCCGGCTCCGCTCCGGTTTCGAGCAAGTAGTCGTTCACTCGTTTAGCGTCGTCGATCCCGTCAATGAGACCAAGTTGGTTCGGTCGGATTCCGAATCGTTTGAACGCTTCGTCGGGCGCATAGTGACAGAGCCACGAATGAAACGTCATCGCCTCAAATCCTAAAGGTTCAAACCCCAGCACGGCGCCACCTTCTGCGGGCGGACGTTTTTCGCGGACCAGTTCCAGCAAGCCCGATCCTCGGTTGATGTCTTTCTCCAGTTGGGATTCAAATGAGTCAAGCAGGCTCGCGTGCAGTCCAATTCCAACCACGCGTGCCGAAGGTTCGCCGATAAAACGGTGTCGCAATTCGAGTGCAGGCGCAACCTCGGAATATACAATATCATTCGTGTTGTGCTGCGCTTTTGCCCAGGTTATGAGTTCCGGAATTCGCGCCTGCGGAATTCCAAACTCGTTAGCTTCTTCCGCTATCGTTGCCCCGACGTTGTCGTAACTATCCCACTGCAGTTCGATGATGTCGCGCACGACCCTCGTGAAGCATGTAGAAATCGTGAGCAAAGTGTTCGGAAGAATGTCCGACAAACCGTGAGGTCGAGGGATTGTTTTTAGGACGTAGTAACCACCGCTGATGTAATCGGTCATCGCCATCGGCGGGACAAGAAGCGTATCAGCTACAGCTAGCTTACTTTTCTTTCTTGTGCAGCTCGTTCTGAATCAAATTCTCAACCAGCGGCTTGACGCCCTGCGTTAGCAGCTCGTGCAGCTGCGGCTGCAATTTCTCGAGTACTCTCCGCACCACTTCATCCACAGTATCGGAACTCGCGGCGCGCGTACCCGGTTCGGAAGAATCCACCGGAGCAGACGGCGGTGGGGGCATCAAGAACGGAATGTCCGACAGCGCCTCGCGATTCGGCGGCGGCAAAGTCGGAACCCTCTCGAAGTATTGCTTCAAAGCGGGTGGCGGCGCGGAATCAGCGAATAGGGAATTCGCATCGCCGGCAACCACCGGTTGGTCGTTCACGGCCGCTTCGTGATTCCAATAGTCATCGCTAGGCGTCGGCAAGAATGGCTGCGCGGGCGGCGCGCTCTCCGCGTGAATTTCTTCCTCGCGCAGTGAGGGCAGCGGCTCCGCCGCAACCGGCGCCGCGAAATAATCCTCAGGCTCGTGGTGCTCGTCGCGCGTCAGCCAAGGCTCGGCAGGCTTACGCTCGCTCGCCGAATCACCGTTGCGCCCCGCATCGGCGGGCACGGCAGCCATTACTTCAGGCGCAAAATCGGCTGCAGCGCTCGTCACGGGTTCCGACTCGGCCGGAAACGACTCCTCGAAGCGCGCGGCTTCAACCTCGGGCTCCTCGCTGCGCGTTTCCTCATGCGCAGAAGAATCCGTGGCAGCAGGTGTGAATGCCGCCCCAGACGTCGAAACGAATTCAGCCGCCGGCTCTTCTTCGCCCCGCTCATTCCCGCCGTTGTCCATCACCGCTTCATGAATGTCACTGTGCGCATCATCGGAAAAATGATAAGACGACCCGCCCAATCCCGATTCGCCGAACTTACTCTCGCCAAATTTGCGCGGCTCGTCTTCGGTCTCCACTTCCGCGCTCGTGTACGACGTCGCCACCACTTCCTCGGTCTCAATCTGCGCCACTTCGGATTCGGAGGCGACCGCCTCTGCCTCGGGCAGCGTCTCGGCATGAACCTCAGGCGCATACTCAACGCGCTGTACGACCTCAGCCGTCACTTCCGGCTCAGCCGTCGGTGCTGCAGCTTCCGCGTGCGGCGCCGCCGCATGTTCCTGGGCTGGCGGCTCTGCGATCTTGTTCATCCAATGGTCGCTCGCTTCTTCCTCATGCGCAGGCGACATCATGTCCATCCATCCCCGCACGCGCGAGACAAAACTCGGACGCGGCGTGGACTCCGCCGCTGCCTCGTGCTGCGTAGCAGCAGGCTCAACTTCCGGAGCAGCCTTCTCGTTAGTGTCGTGCTCCGCCAAAAAAGTATCGGCCGCGGGCGCCGGCAAAGTCTCGGGTTCAGCAACCTTAGCTTTAGACGACCCCACCGCAGGCTCGTCGTGCGCCGCAAACGACGCAGGCGCCTCTAACTTCGCCTCCACCACCACAGGCGCTTTCGCAACTTTCGCTTCCTCGGCCTTCGCCTCTTCAACGACAGGCGCGTAAGCAGCAGGTGCAACCGGCGCGGGAGCGCTCTCCTTGGCCGTTACGTTCCCAGCCGCCGCCGCTTCATCCTCGGTCTTATTCTCCACGCGGACGTGTTTAGGCGG
>DASYAX010000317.1:0-8296 GCA_036501045.1 Bryobacteraceae bacterium | reverse complement strand
CGCACCAACTACCTTTGTTAACGTGTGGGGGAACTGGGGACCATATTGGGCATACTGGATTTTCATTGCTCCCGAGGATGTAGACTACTCGAAGCACCCTCAAGGTGAGTGCTGGACCTCAAACCCGCCGAACCTCCAACTCTGGGATTATGACGGACATGCGGCGTACCCGCCACAAGACAGAGAATTGATGCATTTTCAAATAGCTGACCCAGGCCTCGGCACAGTCACGATTCGAAACTATCAAGATTATGTCGCCTTCGACGGCAACCAGTTTTACACCAGCAGTATTGGGAATGCATCTCATTTCCTCCCGATCTTCTGCCCGCGCCTAGAACTCGAAATTCCACCTGCCGAGGGGATGAATATCCAGCAGCAAATGGCTCGATATAAGAAGATGAAGCTTCTTACCGGTGCACGGGCACCCGTGAAGCCGCTTAAAAAAGGGTGATCTCAAACTAGGTAGACCCTGTCCCGTGTTTGGCGATTTTCGAGATGTTGCTGCTTTGTAGTAAGAAGTACTTTTCAATAAATGAGCGGCCGGTGGTCCGTGTGCGCGTCAACGAGTGATTCTAGCCTTTCGCCCGCTCATTCTTCGAATTGCGGACACACCTTCCCCTTGTTCTCGCCCGACCTTCGTGTTGTGGAGGCCGACTGGACGGCGGCGCTCAGCCAGCCTTTGCTAACGCCGACGCGGTGGCTTGTGGCAGACGGGCGATTACCCAGAGATTGTGCGACAGCACGCTCCAGGCTACCTCCCGGTTTTGATTCTCATGTCCCTTGCTCAGAAGCGGGCTTCCCAAGAATCCGTTCTTGAATATGGAGATGCGCGCCTCGGTCTGCGACCGCCGCTGCTGTAACTCCACAAATTCAGAGTCTTTCATCCTCTTCTTGAGTTCCGCCGGCGATTTGGGGCAGATCGCGTTGTAGATTCCGTTTTTTTCCAACAGCGCTCGATTCGTTGCGCTGTCGAATCCACGGTCGCCGCTGACCTGACGAATGGCCGACCCTGCCGTTGTTTGATTCATCCGCTCCAAACTGCGGCCTAACATCTTCGTGTCCGCCCGCGGATTGCCGCCCACCAGTTCCCAATCCACGATCACGCCGCTGACCGCCTCTCCCAACAGTAACTGGCTGCCGAACTCCACCTCCGCGCCCGCCTTCCCTCGGACATAGACTGCGGCATGCTCTTCGTACAAACTCAGTATCTTCTCCCCGTTTTTCACCTGCCGCTCCCCGATGATCCGCTCATGCGCCTGCCGGATGGCTTGCGGCAAACGCTCAACCACCCTCGTGATCCGCTCGATGATGCGCCGCGCCTCTCCCTCTTTGAGATCCGTTTCCCTCCAGCGCTCCTGCAACAAATCCCGATGGCGTTCCGCGTGCGCCGCGATGATCTTACTCAGTTTTTTCATCTCTCGCAGGACTGCCTTGCGGGCCCGCTTGCCATCCTTCTTTCGCCGCGCATGCGTCATCTTCATGCACAACTGGTTCATCCGTTTCAGGAATTCCTCCGGCTCTTCCATCCGCACTTTCAGGTTCCGTTTGCGGATCAAAATCGTCGCTTTCATTAAAGTACGCACCACGTCTCGCAGCAGCACCCAATCCACCGGAAAGTGAATATGCAGTTTGACGCAAGTGGTGTCCAGAAAATACGCCTCCAGATCCAGCGCCGAAGCCAATTCCAATGGCTGCTCGCCCTCGGTCTTGCCTTCGCTCGCCGCCGCCAGCAGCGTGTCGATCACTTTCCGCATCTCCGCTTCCGGTAGCCACTGGCCGTAGCGCTGCAGCGCGCTCTTGCCCGGAATCTGTATCTCCAGGCCCAGCCGGTCCAACTTACAAAACCATTGCAACAGCCCCGAGTCTGCCAAGCGGCATCCGAACTTGCGCAAACTTTCTCCCGTCAGCGTCCGCGCCACGTTGCACCGCAATACCTGTGAACAAAGCCGCTGGTAGCTCTCTTGCTCCACCGGGCTCCACTGGTAGAACGGGCGATTCTCCTTTTCCGCCGCCTGTTGCTCGGCTTGGTTGCGTTGCGCCAATGACAGCCTTTGAAACGTCTCCTCCACACGGCTCAGCCCAAGCAGTTCGTGGATTCGCTCCAACTGGTCTTTCCACTCGCGGTACTCAATGGGACCGAAAACGGTCGAGACGTAGCACGACAGAAATTCTTGTTCTGGAACCAGCGCGGGCAGCAGCGAGAGATCAAATTGGGCAGGCAATCCAAATTATAAGTGGCTTCTTTCCAAGAACCAAACAAAATCGACCATTTATGTTGTGGATATGCTCAGCCGGCGCATACGATAGAGCTTGGTCGACGAAAATACGGGACAGGCTCTACCTACTGCACATCCGGGATTGTTGTGAGGAACTGATTCAGTGCCGCGACCTTCGCGAGCGGGGTGATGTCCCCATTTCCATCCTCTTCAATGCCGTTTGCCGTAATCTTGAGATTATTGGCGAGGCATCCAGGAAGATTGGTCCCGAGTTTCGTGCGGCGAATCCGCAAGTCCCCTGGCGAGAGATGAACGCCTTGCGAAACGTGCTCATCCACAATTACGAGGGTGCCGACCCTGAGCTCGTATGGGCCATCGTTCAGCGGGACGTCCCGCCACTATTGGAGGCAGTCCACCGGCTGAGTGGAGGCGAGGAGCCGCGCTGAAGAGCGCATCGGCGAGGGCGCATCCATCCGCGCTAATCTAAACGCCCAGCTTTGCGCGGCGAGAAACCTCTTCCAGACTCTGGTCGGTTTGCGGCCGATGGCCTTTCAGCGGGAGGATGCGCTCGTGAATCGCATCCAGCAACCAATCCGGCTGCGGGAAAAACATGGCTTCGAGTTCGGCTGCCGGAGTGATCCAGTTGCGAGAGCCGAGGACCACCGGCGGAGCATCCAGATCGTCGAAACAAAGCTGCGTCAGAGTGGCCGCGACGGTCTGCATGACCGACCCGCGCTCGACCGCGTCCGAGACCAGCAGCACCTTGCCGGTCTTGCGGACGGATTCGACCAACGGCGCGTAATTCAGCGGATTGGCGAATCGCAAATCGATGACATCGGCTGCGAGTCCGAAGCGAGCCTGCAATTGATCGGCGGCCGCTATGGCGGTGTAGAGCGCCGGCCCAAGCGTGACGAGGGTCAGGTCTTTGCCGCTGCGCTTGAGAGAAGGCTCGCCGAATGCGATCTCGTAATACCCTTCGGGTACGCCCTGCTCCTCGAACGCTTCTCCAAAATCGTAGACCTTCTGGCTCTCAAGAAAGATCACCGGATCGGTGCCGGCAAGGGCCGCGTTCATGGCTCCTTTGGCGTCATAGGGCGTCACGGGATAGGCAATCTTCAGGCCGGGGATGTGGTGCACCAGCGCGGTCCAATCCTGCGAATGCTGTGCGCCATATTTTGAGCCGACCGAAATCCGCAGCACCACGGGCATAGTCAACTGCGCGGCGGACATCGCCTGCCACTTCGAAAGCTGGTTGAAGATTTCATCGCCGGCGCGGCCCATGAAATCGGCATACATCAACTCGGCGACCGCGCGGCCGCCTTCGAGGGCATAGCCAACGGCCGCGCCCACGATGGCCGCTTCGGAGATCGGCGAATTGAACAGACGATGGTGCGGCAGCGCCTCGGTGAGGCCGCGATACACGGCAAAGGCGCCGCCCCAATCGCGATTCTCTTCACCGAACGCGATCATGGTCGGATCGATGGAGAAGCGGTGCAGCATGGCTTCGAAGATGGCGTCGCGGATATTATATGCCTTCATCTTCGGCACGGGCTTGCCGCCGCTGGTGGGCGTGCGGACTTTGCCGCGAATCTGCTCAACGCGCGCGTTGTGCTCCGTGCTTTCGAGAAATTCGGGAGCGCGCTCGTCGAATCGCTCCACCTTCTGGTTGGTGAACATCACCTCGCCGACGACTTCGGAGCCCGGCACGAGCCGCGGGCTGGCGACCGGGTCGACCGCGAGTTGCAACATGTCGAACAGCGCGGCCTCCAGGCATACGCGCGCGGAATCCAAAGCGTCGGCGCCGATCCCCGCTTCGCGCAGCAGCCGGTCGCGAAACGCGCCGATCGGATCGGCCTGCTGCCAGCGTTCAATCTCATCCTTCGAACGATAGCTTGAAGCGTCCGATGGCGAGTGGCCGCTGATGCGGTAAGTAACGGTATCGAGCAGGACGGGGCCGCGGCCTTCGAGGAGCGTCTGCTTCTTGCGGCGGAAGGCATCGATCACGGGCAGAGGATCGTAGCCGTTGATGCGCTCGGCGTGCATCTGCTCGGGATTCACTCCCGCGCCGATGCGGGCGATGGCATCGATGCCCATCGTCTCGCCGAGCGTCTGCCCGCCCATGCCGTAAAAATTATTCATGCAGTTGAAGACGATCGGCAGGCCGCCGCCCAGCGATTCGTCCCACAACGCGCGGTACTGCGCCATCGCTGAAAAAGTAATGCCTTCCCACACCGGCCCGCAGCCGAAAGAGGCGTCGCCGATGTTGGCCACCACGATGCCGGGCTTGCGATTGACGCGCTTGAACAGCGCCGCGCCCGGCGCAATCGACCCCGAGCCGCCCACGATGGCGTTGTTGGGATAGATGCCGAAGGGCGCGAAGAATGCATGCATGGAGCCGCCCAGTCCGCGATTGAAACCGGTTTCGCGGGCGAAGATTTCGCTGTACGCGCCGTAGATGAAGAAGCGGAGGGCGAGTCCCGGAACATCGCCGCGGTAGCCCTTTTCCACGGGCCGCAGCAGTGCGCCATCGCGATACTGGCGCATGATTTCGAGCAGGCGCTCATCGCTGAGCTGGCGGATGGCGGAGAAGCCCTTGGCCAGAATCTCGCCGTGGCTGCGGTGCGAGCCGAAAATATGATCCTCCGGGCCGAGGCAGTAGGCCATGCCGACCGCGGCGGCCTCCTGGCCGATCGAAAGATGCGCGGGTCCGGCGTGGTTGTAGGTTAGGCCTTTGAATGCGCCCTTGGTTTTGATTTCGTTGAGGCTGGTCTCGAATTCGCGGATGCCGCACATATCCTGCCAGATGTTCAGGAAATCCGCGGACGAATAGCGGGCAGACTCCTCCGCCACTGTCTTGGAATACACGTTGACCGGGATGCCGCTGAAGGCAATGGTTCCGCTGGCGAGCACTTTTTCCGGTTCGATGATGAGCGACTTGGGCATTCCACTCCTAGGGAATCAGTAGAGCGATTCCACATTTTCAATGTTACGCTTCAGCACCTGCAGGAATCCGGCGCCCGGCGCGCCGTCGATGACCTGATGGTCGCAGGTGAGCGATAAACCGATGGCATCGATGAACTCGACGTTGCCGTTTCGCCGGACGGGCTTCACCTGAATCGCGCCCACTCCCAGAATCGCCACCTGTGGCGGATTGAGCAGCGGCGTGAAGGCTTCGATGCCCAGGCTGCCGAGGTTGCTGATGGTGAAGGTCGCGCCGGCCAGGTCGGCAGCATCGATGGTTCCGGCGACCGCCTGCGCTGCGAGTTGCTTCATGCGCTCCGCGAGTTCATCGAGGCCCAGCATTTCCGCGTTGCGCACCACCGGGGCCAGCAACCCGCGCGGCGTATCGACGGCGAAGGCCAGGTGCACTTCGGAATGCGTCACGATGCGGCCATCGCGGAATTCGGCGTTGAGCGCGGGCACTTCTAATAATGTCTCGATCGCGCAGGAGGCCACCAGGTGGTTGATGTTGATAGACCGCGAAAGGCGCGTGCGCAGGGCGCGCAGGCCGGTGGCATCCGCGGAAATGTGCAGGGTGTACTGCGCGGTGGAGGCCAGCGACTCGCGCATGCGCCGGGCAATCTTCTGGCGAATGGACGAAAGCGGCGAGCCGGACTCGTAGAGCGCGCGCAGATCGCTTTCGAGAATGCGGCCGCCGGGGCCCGAGCCGTTCACGCGCTCGGGGTGAAAGTTTCGCTCTTTGGCGAAGCGGCGGGCGCGCGGGCTGAGGCCGTATTGGTGCTGGTCCGAGGGAGGCGCGGGCGCGAGATTAACAGACGTCGCCGGCGCTTCGGCGGGCGTGGGCTCGACTGCCGCGGGGCCCGGCACAGTCGTGGGGACGGCCTCGCCCGCTGCTCCGATGACGAACAGGCGGCTGAACACCGGCGCCAGTGCGCCTTCCTCGAAGAAGGTGTCGAGCAGCATCCCGCTCTCCGGCGCGGCGACTTCGAATGTGGCTTTGTCGGTTTCGATCTCCGCCACCACATCGCCCGCGGAAACCGAGTCTCCTTTGCGCTTGCACCACCGCGCCACGATGCATTCTTCGACGGTGTTGCCGAGCTTCGGCACTTCGACGAAAACGGCCACTAACGATAGCCTTCCATGAGCTTCCAGCCGGACTCGTTGAACTGGCTGAGAGTCCGCTGGGTCAAGCCGAACGCCATGAAATCCCGCGGACTCATGCCATCGGGCTCGAACGATCGCACGAACTCCGGCATAACGGACAATCGCTCGATAGCTTCGGGCGGCACGGGGCAGCCGATGCGCTCTTCCTGCGGCAAATCCTTGGTGACGAAATTTTTCTGATACGAAGGGTGGATGGACATGACCAGATCGGCACCGGCCAACTCGGTGAGATGATAATCGCCGCGCAAGGCGGCCACCAACAGCACGGCCTCGTAGCCGCGTTCCTGGTAGAGGGCGTAGGCTCGCTTGGTGACGGCGAGTCCGGCCAGACGGAGGTCCGATTCTTCGACCGGAGCTTGCGTGTCGTGTGCGATCTCGCGAAGATAATCGTCCAGGCGGCCGATCATGATCACGGCGCAACAGGCGCCTGGCTCGATGCCATTTTGGCGCGCGCGCAGGCTGCCGGCGCGATGCCGCTCGGCGATGGCGACCAGCTGCGGCACTGTAAAGCTGACCGTTGCGGTGACCGAGATTCCCTCAGCCACGCACTCTTCGAGCACGTCCAGACCGGCGGCGGTGGCGGGCAGTTTCACCGAGATATTGGGCGCCCAGGCATGCATTCGCCGCGCCATGGAAAGCATGCACTCGCGATCCCCGGCGCGCACGGGATTCACCTGCGCGCAGACCAGGCCCGGCCGTCCCTGAAGTTTCGCGGCGGTGCGCGTGACGGGAATGCGCATGAGCGCTTCGGCCTTCTGCTCGGCCGGCAGATTGCGCGCGAGCACTTCTTCGATATCGGCGGACCACAGGGCACGGTCGGTCTTCAGCGCCGCGGCCGAGAGCAAGGGATTGGTGGTGGCGCCGATGGCGCCGCGCTCCATTGCGAGGTCGAGCTCGGCGGCCTCAGCGGAATCGTGCCACCATTTGGTGGGGGTGCGGTCGATCAGCCAGGAAAGGTAGGTCATTTAGGTTCCCACGCGTTTTGCGTACGGTACAACGAGCACTGCATGAGTACGTCGGAATCGTATCAAGCGCTTCCGAATGAAGTCAAGCCGAGTCGCAGCGTTCAGCAGCGTTCACTGGAATAGACAGCGCGCTGAAAATCGTTCAATAGTCCGACGGCTTCTTTATCTGCGAACGGAAGAAACTGCATCATGATCACGCCGCAAAGGTTGCGCCGCGGATCGATCCAATAATAGCTGTTGAACATACCGGCCCACGCCAGGCTTCCCGCCGAACGGGCGCCGGGGATCGCCTCGGGGTTCATCAGAAAACCGAGCGTGTAGCGATCGTCATGGCCTGGGTGAAAATCCACGTCGCTCGACAGGAGCGGTTGGCACGATTTGAGCCTGCCGGCCGGAATGTTCCCGGTTCCATTGGCCGACATCAGCGCCACGGTCTCTTCTTTCAAGATGCGTTCGCCGCGCGGTCCCGCGCCGCGTTTGAGAATCGTCTGCATGAACTTGAGATAGTCGAGAGCGGTCGAGTATAGTCCACCGTCGCCGCGGTATGCCTTTGGGGGCGCGGGCACGCGGCGGGGCTCGGGCGTCAGCGAACCATTGGTCTGGCGCTGGTAACGGCCCACCAGGCGTTCGTATTTTTCCTTGGGAAAAATGAAGCTGGTGTCTTCCATCGCTAACGGTCCCAGTATGTTTTGCTGCATGAATTTTTCCAGGTTCATGCCGCTGACTGTTTCCACCAGCCGGCCCGCCCAATAGGTGCTGGGCCCATACTGCCATTTCGTGCCCGGTTCGAACGCCAACACGTGGGTTGCGTCTCCATGCGCGGAGGTGAATTTGAAGATCGCCTCGTGCCAAACGTCGTAGGCAAAGCCGGATGTATGGGTCAGCAGTTGGCGCAGTGTTACGGGCGTTGTGGCCGGCCGCAGATTCGGTTTACCCGCCGAGTTGAAGCCCTCCAGAACCTGCAGCTTTTCCAGTTCCGGCAGATGCTTG
>DASYAX010000316.1:0-7458 GCA_036501045.1 Bryobacteraceae bacterium | reverse complement strand
CAGCGCTCGGTGACGCTCACCATCGGCGCGGCATTCGCACTGCCCATCGAGCTGGCGCTACGGGCTGCGGGAACAAGCGTCACGGTGAGTTCGGAAGGCCCGGTGCTGGAAGAGGCTCGCACGCAAATCGCGGGCACCATTGCGCAAACGGAAATCCGTAATTTACCGCTCAACGGGCGCAATTTTCTGGACCTTGCCCTGTTAGTGCCAGGCGTTTCGCCCACCAACACGGCGAGTACGCAGCTCTTTCCGGAAACGGCGGCGGTTCCCGGACAGGGTATTTCCGTCAGCAGCCAACGCAATTTTTCAAACAGCTTCATCGTGGACGGCCTCTCCGCCAATGACGATGCCGCCGGATTGACGAGCACATTTTGGGGCCTGGACGTGGTGCGCGAATTCCAGGTGGTGACTTCGGGAGGACAGGCGGAGTTTGGACGCGCTCTAGGAGGCTACATCAACATGGTCACAAAAAGCGGGACCAACGCGCTGCATGGCGATTTGTATGGCTTCTTCCGAAACCAGCGCTTCAATGCCGCGAATCCGCTGACCAACAGCAAGCTTCCCATGACCCAGGCGCAGTATGGCGCCAGCCTAGGTGGGCCCATCGTTCGGAACCGGACGTTTTACTTTGCCAATTTCGAACAGCGGGAGCTGAATCAAAGCGCTCTGATCACGATTACGCCGGCCAATGTGACAGCGATCAACAGTCGACTGGCAGCCATCGGTTATCCAGGGGCGCAGATTGCGACGGGACTGTATCCCAACCCGGTTCACAACAGTAATTTTCTGGCTAAATTAGATCATCAATTCAGCACCAGCGACCAATTCAGCGCGCGCTACAACTTATATGACGTAGACAGCGACAATTCGCGCGGCGCGGGCGCCTTGAGCGCGGCCACTGCCGCGGCGGGACTCGAGGATTTCGATCAAACGTTCGCGGCGAGTAACATTCTGACGCTTTCTCCGGCCACCGTCAACGAAACACGGGCGCAATTCACATACAGCAATCTGAAAGCTCCGCCGAATGATGCGATCGGACCAGCGGTGAGTATTTCCGGGGTTGCGTCTTTTGGAACGCTCTCCGGCTCTCCCACAGCGCGGCTCAACAAGCTGTATGAAGTGGTGGACAATCTGTTGCATCAAGCAGGAGCGCACTCCTTGCGCGCGGGCGTCGACTTTCTATACAACGACCTCACGATCACCTTTCCGCGATCAATTCGCGGCAGCTATTCTTTTTCTTCGCTGGCTAATTTCCTCAGCGGGAGCTACAACAACTCAGGCTTTACACAGACCTTCGGCCGCACTGTCGTGCCGCAGACGAATCCGAATATCGGCTGGTATGGGCAAGACGAGTGGAAAGTGAACCCTCGCCTAGTGCTGAATGCCGGCGTCCGCTACGACTTACAGTTTTTGAAGAGTATCGATACGGATACGAATAATGTTTCGCCGCGGGCCGGTTTCGCCTGGACGCCATTTGCTTCGCGCCGAATGGTGATTCGGGGCAGTTTCGGGTTATTCTACGATCGCGTTCCACTGCGCGCGCTGGCGAATGCACTGCTATCGAGCGGAAACACGACAAATTTAACCAGCGCGACCCAGGTCAGCGTCAGTCTTTCTCCCACACAGACCGGAGCACCCATGTTTCCGGGCATTCTCAGCGTGATTCCATCAGGCGTATTGGTCAATTACAGCACGATGAACCCGCGCATCCAAAACGCGTACTCCGAACAAGGGAGCCTCGAGATCGAGCAGCAGCTCAGTTCGCGCAGCACGCTGGGAGTGAGCTATCAGCACATGCGCGGACGCGACCTGATCGCATCCATCAACCAAAACGTACCGACCTGCACGGCGGCGGGCGGGAACAATGGATGCCGCGCGAACCCAGCTTATGGAAATAACAGCCAATACACTTCGGCCGCCGATTCGCAATACGACGACCTCTCCGTTTCCTTCGTGCAACGGCCGGTACGATGGGGCGATTATCGGATCTCCTACACTTACTCGAAGGCTTTGGACGATGTAGGCGAGTTCTTCTTCAGCACACCGATCAATAACTTCAATATCTGGCAAGATTGGGGACGGTCGGATGACGATCAGCGGCACCGCGTGGTCTTTGACGCCACGATTCATTCCTCGATGGCGAAGGCGAGCACGGTCTGGGAACGCCTCAGTCACGGCTTCCAGTTGAGCGGCATTTTGCAGTATTATTCCCCGCTGCCACTCAACGTCACGACCGGGGCGAACACGGTGCAGGGCACCACCGCGCGCCCGACCGTTAACGGATCGTTTATCGGCCGTAATACCGGTACCGGGTTCGATTTTTTCAGCCTGAGCGGACGCCTCAGCCGGACGTTCGCCATTGGAGAACGCTACAGGCTCGAAGCCATGGCGGAAGGATTCAATGCGCTTAATCACCGCAACAACCTGATCCCGAATGGAACATTCGGGCCGGGGATTTATCCCGTAGACCCGCTTTCTACGTTCGGGCAAGCGACCGCAGTAGGAGATCCACGAACTCTGCAACTTGCGCTACGCGTTTCGTTCTAAGAAAGGTTTCTATGTACTTACTTTTAGCTACAGCGTTACTCACTTCAATTGCTCCGGTGAAGGGGCCGGCGCCAAACCGTCAACCGCAGTTGGCCGCCGCACCGGGCCTCACGGCGTTGGTGTTCGGCAGCGGAAATTCGATCTGGTTTTCGGCTTCACACGACAACGGACATAGTTTTTCAGCCCCCACCGAAGTGGCCCGGATAGCGGCGTTGGCGCTGGGCCGGCATCGTGGACCGCGGGTCGCGATCTCCGGAAGAACGATCGTGGTCAGTGCTATCGCGGCGGAACAAAGCCCAACGGCACCGATACATGGCAGCGTACCGGACGCCAATCTGGTGGCGTGGCGCTCGACGGATGGGGGGCGTTCCTGGTCCAAACCGGTCAGGATCAACGACGTTCCGGCATCGGCACACGAGGGGTTGCACGCGATGGCGGCTGGAAAGGGCGGTGAGATCGCGGCAGTGTGGCTGGATCTGCGGGCGCCTGGAACACGGCTTTATGGCGCGTATTCGGAAGATGGCGGCGGCCACTGGTCAAAGAACGTTCTGGTTTATGAATCGCCGGAGAAGACGATCTGCCAGTGCTGCGATCCGTCTTTGGCTGCCGCCGGAGACGGTCAATTTTCGGTCATGTTCCGCAACCTGGTGGATGGCTCGCGCGATTTGTATCTCACGACCTGGAATCTTAACGGACAAATTTCAAAGGCCAGGAAACTCGGAACCGGCTCGTGGAATATTGACGCTTGTCCGATGGATGGCGGCGGTGTCGCTCGCTTAGGAAATACGGTGATGACGGCTTGGCGCAGAGATCGAACGGTTTACCTGGACGAACCGGGGCGGCCTGAGATCGGCTTAGGCGAAGGCAAGGATGTAGCGATTGCACTCTCCGCCAAGGGAGCGTACGTGGCTTGGAGCGGCACAAACGGGATCGAGCTGCACAAGCCCGGCGATAAGCAGCCCGCTTGTTTGTCAGCAGCCGGCAGTTTTCCCAGCTTGCTGACTCTCTCGAACGGGAACGTGTTAGCCGCCTGGGAAGAAAACGGGAAAATCCAAGTAAAAATTATCGACTGAGTTGGCGTCTTTGCGACAGCAGCTCCGCGATGGCGCGACAGGCATCTGCGAGCTCCATAAATTGGGATGGATCGAGCGATTGATAGCCATCCGACACGGCCTGTTCGGGGGCCGGATGAACTTCGACAATCAATCCCGAAGCGCCGGCGGCGATGGCGGCGAGGGACATCGGCAGGACTTTGTCGCGTTTGCCAGTGCCGTGGCTTGGATCGACGATGATGGGCAAATGGCTCAGGCTTTGCACGGCGGGGACAACGCTCAGATCGAGCGTATTGCGAGTATGATCGGCAAACGTACGGACACCGCGCTCGCAGAGGATCACGTTGTAATTGCCATCGGCCAGAATGTATTCGGCGGCCATTAAGAATTCTTCGAGAGTGGAAGACATGCCGCGCTTCAACAGAATCGGCTTGCGCGATCGCCCGGCGCGACGCAGCAGCGAAAAATTTTGCATGTTGCGAGCACCGATTTGTACACAATCGGCATAGCGCTCGACGAGGTCGAAGGTTTCGACGTCGATCGCCTCGGTGACGATGCCCAGGCCGGTTTCGGCGCGGGCATCGGCCAAATGACGCAGCCCTTCTTCGCCGAGCCCTTGAAAGCTATAGGGCGAGGTGCGGGGCTTGTAGGCGCCGCCACGCAGGAGTTGGCCGCCGGCGGCTTTGACGGCGCGGGCCGATTCTAGAATCTGCTCGCGGCTCTCGACGGCGCAGGGACCTCCGCACAAAACGATCTGCTCGCCGCCGACAGGGACTCCATTTACCGGCACCACGGTGTTTTCCGGTTTGGTCTCGCGGCTGACCAGTTTGTAGGCTTTCGAAACACGGATGGCTTCGGCCACGCCGGGTAGATCTTCGAATTCCGCCGGATCGACGGGTCCGCTGTTTCCGGTGATGCCAATCGCGGTGCGCTGCTCGCCGGGTATGATGTGCGGTTTATAGCCGAGCGATTCGACGCGGGCGCAGACGCGGGCGATTTCGGCGGGGCCGGCGTGGGCCTTCATCAAAACGAGCACAGTTCCGGGTCCTCTTGCTCCCCAGAATATACGAGTAGTTCAAAATGGATGGTTTGGCTATGGCTCGCTACTTAATGCGTGGTCGGCGGCGGCAGAGCGGGATCGCTGACGCGCTATCTTTTGGGAAGAGCGATTGTGCAGCGTTTCCCTAACGCGAACTTCGCCGCCGGGACATTTGCGATTAACGTTGCCGGTTCGTTCTTGATTGGCCTTTTGATGGGCTGTTGGTGGAGCGCTTCCGCCTCTCCCCTTTTCGGCAGTTGACTGCGGTAGTTGGTTTTCTTGGGGGCTATACGACTTTTTCGAGTTTCGAATACGACGCCTATCTTGCGGCACGCAGATGCCATCGACTAACGGCGCTGCTTTATCTGGCCAGCAGCGTAGTGGGAGGGTACGGCGCCGTTTGGCTGGGATCCTGGATCGCAGCGAAGCATTGAGCAAGGCCCGTATGTCTCACCTACCCTTCCGGAACATCGTCCATCTGGCGCAGCCGGAAGCGCACGCGCTGATGCATCGCATGCTCTCCGGCGAGATGAGCACGGACGAAATCGCGGAGGTTCTGAAATTTTTGCGCCGCAAGGGCGAGACGATCGCGGAACTAGTGGGCTTTGCGACGGCGATGCGGGAGATGAGTCATCCGCTCGAGGTCGATCAATCGGAAGACCCGGTGCTCGATACCTGCGGAACGGGCGGCGACGGCGCGAATACATTCAACATATCGACTGCCACCGCATTCGTAGCGGCAGGCGCGGGATTGCGCGTCGCCAAGCACGGTAACCGCCGCATCTCGAGTCAATGTGGGAGCGCGGATGTTCTGGAAGCGCTGGGAGTACCGGTGAATTTGCCGGCCGAGCAAGTGGCGGAATGTATCCGGCTCACCGGGCTCGGCTTTCTGTACGCGCCGCTGCTGCATCCGGCCGTGAAGCATGCGCAAGAGGCGCGGTTGCTACTGAAAGGCCACACGGTTTTCAATTTGCTTGGCCCGTTGACGAACCCGGTAAGGGCGCGGGTGCAGCTCATCGGTGCGTTTTCGGTACGCGCGGCCGAGATGCTGGCGCAGGCTTCCGCCCGGCTCGGGGTGGAGCGCGCGTTTGTGGTGCATGGGGCGGACGGGCTGGACGAGATCAGCACCACCGGACCGACAACGGTGTTTCAAGTGGAAGAACGGCGCGTTCAGAAGGGCGCATGGTCGCCGGCCGATTTTGATTTACCGCAAAGTGCAATAGAGGAACTGCGGGGCGGCGACCGCGAAACGAATGCCGCGATTATCCGCGCGATGTTCGAAGGAGAGCGCGGGCCGCGCCGCGACATTGTAGTGGCGAATGCCGCCGCCGCATTGTTTGTGGCGCAGCGCGCGAACGACTTGAAGTCGGCCGTCGCCATGGCGGCGGAATCTATCGATACGGGCGCGGCGAGGCGCAAATTAGAACAGGTCATCGAATTTACCGCGCGGTTGCAGCATGAAGTCGTTTGAAATTCAAGAATTCGGCATCGACAGCCTGCAATTCGTCGAGCGCGAGCGGCCACAGCCGGGCCCCGGTGAAGTGCTGGTGAGAATGACCGCAGCCTCTTTGAATTACCGCGACCTGATGATGGTGAAAGGCAGCTACAACCCGAAGCTGAAGGCGCCGCTGGCGCCGCTTTCGGACGGTGCGGGAGTGGTGGAGCAAGTGGGGGCCGGCGTTTCGCGTTTCCGGAAGGGCGATCGCGTGGCTGCGTGTTTCTTTCAGACATGGTTCGATGGACCGCCGACGCGCGAGAAGGATTTTTCGGCATTGGGCGGCGCGATCGATGGAGTTCTGCGCGAGTTTGCCGTGTTTTCGGAACAGGGGCTAGTGGTGATACCCGATTCGCTGACGGACGAACAAGCGGCTACCCTTCCCTGCGCCGCGGTAACGGCGTGGAATGCGCTTTTCGAGAGCGCGAATGCGATTCCGGGCGAGACGGTGCTGCTACAAGGAACGGGCGGAGTTTCGATCTTCGCGCTGCAGTTCGCGGCGGCGGCCGGCCTTCGCACGATCATTACTTCGAGCAGCGACGAGAAGATCGAGCGCGCGAAGAAACTGGGCGCGCAAGAGACGATCAACTACAAAACCACGCCCAACTGGGAAGAGGAGGCACTCAACCTCACGAACGGCAAGGGCGTCGATCACGTGGTTGAAGTGGGCGGCAGCGACACACTTCCCCGGTCATTGAAAGCGATTCGGACGTACGGAACGATAAGCGTGATCGGCGTGCTGAGCGGTGGCACGTCGACGGTCAGTCCGGTGCCGATTTTCCGGAAAAGCGCTCGCGTCCAGGGAATTTATGTGGGATCGCGGGCGATGTTCGAGCGAATGATCCGTGCGATCGAGGTGCGCGGGATTCAGCCGGCGGTGGATCGGACCTTCGCTTGGACCGAGTTTAAAGACGCGCTGCGCTATATGGAATCGCAGCAGCATTTCGGCAAGATTTGCCTCAAGTTTTGATTATTCGAAGGGCGCGTCGTCGCCTCCCGTGTCCGCCGTCAGGTTCTCGAACTTCGTGTAGCCGCTCAGGAACGCAAGTTTGGCGATGCCAGTAGGGCCATTGCGCTGCTTGGCCAGAATTAGCTCTGCTGTACCCTTTAAACTCTCTTTATCCGGTCGGTAAACTTCCTCGCGGAAGATGAACGCGACAAGATCGGCATCCTGCTCGATACTTCCCGACTCGCGAAGGTCGCTCAACATGGGCCGATGGTCGCCAGGCCGCGTTTCCGGCGCGCGGCTGAGCTGAGAAAGCACCAGGAACGGAACGCGCAGCTCCTTCGACATCAGCTTCAATCCGCGCGACAGAGAGCTGATT
>DASYAX010000315.1:0-4625 GCA_036501045.1 Bryobacteraceae bacterium | reverse complement strand
ATCGGCTATGAGAGCCGGTCGCCTTTCGGTACCACAGAAAGGCTACTATGCGAAGAATTATAGTCAACAGTTTAGTTTTGGTCGGCTTTGCTTGGCTTTCAGGAGGATGTGCGGCCGTGGCGCAAACCACTGGCTCACAATCTCCTTCCAGCCAACAATCCGCTCCGATGTCTCGTCCTGGGACGCCGGATGTCAACACGCCGGGCTCGCTGCCTGGTAATAGTGCCGACGCCATGCCCACAAGGGTCGACGACAAAAAGTTCGCCAAGGACGCGGCACTCGGTGGAATGACCGAAGTAGAACTCGGGAAGCTAGCGGCTCAGAAGGGATCGAGCGATGCCGTGAAGCAATTCGGGCAAAAAATGGTGGACGATCACTCAAAAGCGAACCAGGAGTTGAAGCAGGTTGCCAGCCTCGAGAAGATAGATCTCCCCGATTCTATCGATTCGAAGCACCAGTCCCGAATCGACAAATTATCTAAGCTAGACGGTCCAAGTTTCGACAAGGCTTACATCAAAGATCAGGTAAAGGATCACAAGCAGGATGTGAGTGAGTTTCAGAGCGAGGCACAGGGCGGTACGGATCCGAATGTAAAGCAGTTTGCAGCCAAGACTTTGCCGGTACTGCAAGGTCATTTGAGCTTGGTCAAGAATTTGAACAAGCAGGAAAAGAGCGCGGCCAAATAGATTCGTTGGCCTTTCGCAGCGGACCATCGACAGAACCGGCTAAGGCTTCATACGGTCGAGCAAATACTCGGTGGTTCGCAGCGAGAAGGCCAGGATCGAGATGGTAGTGGTTTTGTCGGTGCAGTTCGGAAAGACACTCGCGTCGCAAATGTAAAGATTCGGTACGTCGTGTGTTTGACCGAAGCGGTTGGTAACGAATTTCCTCGGATCGTTGCCCATGCGGCAGGTTCCCGTTTCGTGCAGGCTGGTGCCCGGCGTATCGATCTCTCCCGCGCCGAGATATTCGGCGCCGCTCGCTCGTAAAAGATCCTCGCAAGCCTGTTTGCCGTGCTGCCACATGAGCAGCGTGTTCTGATCCCAGGCGAAATGCAGCCGCACCGCCGGGATTCCATAGACGTCCTTTACGCTTGGATCGATATCGACATAGTTCGCATCGCTGCGCTGCGTCGGCGCCTGGATGTAGAAGCTGACCGGAGTTGGATAACGGCGCTTGATTTCGCGTTTGAAGTCGCGGCCGAACCCTTCGATCTGATCAAAATACGAAGGGAAGCCGGCGCAACCGCCGTCCGGATAAACCGAATAGCCGCGAATGAATTTTTCCTGATGCGGGTTTTCCAGATTTTGCCAGCGCGGCATCCAGGCGATGGTGCTGGCGGAAACGTTATCCGGAAAGCTGGGCTGGCCCAGCAATTGCGGAAAATAGCCGCGCGCAGTAGTGCCGTAAAGGTGATCGCATAAGTTGCGGCCCGCTTGTCCGCTGGAATTGGCGATGCCAGTCGGCCAATGCCGTGACTTCGAATTCAGCAGCAGATGCGCGGATTCGATACACGAAGCGGCCACAACCACGACACGTCCAAATACCTCAACTTCCTGGCGAGTCGTCCGGTCGATGTAGGCGACACCGGCGGCGCGGCCATTCTCATCGGCAATGATGTTTTTGGCGAGCGCATTGGTTCTGATTTCGAGGTTGCCCGATTTTTCCGCCTGCGGCAGGAAGAACCACGGAGTAGAGAAGAACGAACCGGTATCGCAGCCTTCAGTACAGTTGGCGCAGAAATGACAAGCCGGGTGGCCGGCGTGAGCGCGCGTCAGTTGTGCAATCCGATCAGGCAGGTACGGAATACCGATCTTGTTTGCGCCGCTTTCGAGAATGTGGTCGAGGCAGCGGAAGTTCATGGGTGGCAGATACTCGCCGTCAGGGTTGCTCGCGCGATGCTGGACCGTGCTGGCGACGCCGATCATGCGCTCGACGCGGCTGTAGTACGGCGCGATTTCTTCATAGCTAACAGGCCAATCGACGTCGTAGCCATCGCGGCTGGCGGCTTTGAAATCGATTTCTGAGAAACGCGCCGAGGAGCGGCCCCAGAAGTTGGTCTTGCCGCCCACCGCGAAGCAGCGGCGCCAGGTCCATTCGGTGCCGGGCGCGGTAGTGAAGGCGATTTCGTGCTCCCAAATGCCATCGGTATATTCGTTGTCCATGTAGCCGATCGACTGCTTGCGTTTCTTTGGATCGTTAAATCCGCGGAATGGCATGTCGTATGGCTGCTTGTGATTGCGGAAATCTTTACGTGGATCGAGACGCCGGCTGGCATTCAGCGCGCAGACTTTGGCGCCCGCCTGGCACAGCCGATGAATGGCCATGCCGCCGCCTGCGCCGGTCCCGATCACGATTACGTCGTAAA
Organism: Bryobacteraceae bacterium; assembly: GCA_036501045.1. Lineage (GTDB taxonomy): Bacteria > Acidobacteriota > Terriglobia > Bryobacterales > Bryobacteraceae > Bog-105. Next base: position 2,257 of record DASYAX010000315.1, on the reverse strand, counting down.
TCTGTTTCGCCATTCAATACCTCGGGGGCGGCAGATGCCGGTGCTCGGGATTGTCTTTATGCGGGCATTCCGGCGACGAAGAATAGAGCCGCAAACCGGGGTCGTCGATTGCTTCTAAGCCGACGCGGCTCGTGTAATAACCCATCACCGTGTATTCACGGGCCAGCTTGAAGAATTCCTGGCCCTGGACCTCCGTCGGCGACTGCTCGTTCCTGTAGGCTAGCTTGCGAAGAAGAATCTCTTGTTGATCGGCAGGAAGCCTCGAAAAATTCTGTCCATACGTTTGGGCCGCGAAGGCGTTCAGCCACGCGAGACCGGTGCGGAAGTTGTATTGGAGATCCTCATCGTGCGCCACCATGAAGTCGATGAACTCGGGAACTCCAGCGTCCCGGGCGCCGGGAGTGCTGTCCGCCGGAATAATCAGCTCGGCAAGCTGATCAATGGTTTGATATTCGGCGGGAGTGAAGAATTCAGGCTGGTAGTTTGCTGATCTAGCCGGCGCGGCTTCGCCCACGGCGCAAACCCAGCGGCTGAAGCCGGGAAACTGGCTCAAGGCGGCCACTCTCGCCAACATGGCCAATACTTCGCGTCTATCCGGAGATTGATTCGCCATGATTTTCCATTGTCGCCGTTTTCCAGAATGGCCACGCTGCACCGATCAACGTAGCGGCCGGCCCGAGCGCGGCACGAGTGAATGAAACATTCGACCGGGCCAATATGCTGGCCGATTGGCGAAAGACTTCTTCGGCAGGCAGCAAAACAACATCGCCCGCCGCCGACAAGCCGCCCACGACTGCGATGCGATCCGGAAACAGAATATTGGCCATGGAAGCGATGGCGATACCGAGCGCCTCGCCCGCCTCCCGCAAGATAGCGATGGCAACCGGATCGGCAGCGTTTGCCGCTTCGATTACTTGACGGAGGGTGAGCGGCAACCCGATACCCGAGCGCGCGGCGAAGCGTTTGGCCAAGGCGGGCGCGGAGACCAGAATTTCAGCGCAGCCGCGACCTCCGCAATAACAAAGCGGCCCATCGGGCTGCACGATAATGTGGCCGATATCACCAAGACAGCCGTAGGCGAAGCGCAGCGGCTGCCCGGCGACGCTCAGGCCCGCACCCAAACCGGTGCCGGCGGTGACACAGAGGAAGCGCGTCGAGTCGCGTCCGGAACCGAAGCGATGCTCGGCCATGCAAGCCGCATTTGAGTCGGTCTCCAACTCGATCGGCAGATCGAAGTGCCGGCCGAGATTCTCACGCAGAGGGAACCGTTCGAGCCAGCTCAGGTTTGGATTGTAGAGCAGCCGATCTCGATCCTGGTTGAGAAAACCCGCGATGGCGATGCCCATGCCGGCGATCCGATGACGCTCTGCCAGAGCGGCGGCGCGTATCCGGTCGATCAACAGGCACAGAGCCCGGAAATACGAATCGGCCGGAGGCTCGGTAGCTATGCTGGCGGCGAAGTGGAGTTGACCCGCGCTGTCGAGAACTGCCGCTTTGGTGGCCGTGCCGCCAATATCGACGCAGAGTACGGACTGATTCATGACGCGCTCAAGCCAGGGAAGCCGGATTCCGTGCCCGTCACCGCGGAAGCCCAGCGAAATTCGCCCGGAACGATGCCGTGCCCTTCCGCGCTGCGATAGGCGAGCATTTGTAGGGGAATCGTTTCGAACACCGAGCGAAACCGCGTCGGCGGATTTTGTGGCCACGCGCACAGGGAATCGACATGCGAGGCCGGCGGCCCAACCCAGCGGACATGACCGCCCATTTGGCCGAGGTCCAGTGCCAACTCGCGATCCATTTCCCAGGTTGAAGGTTGAGTGCCGATCATGACCGCTCGAAAATGCCCATCGACTGCCTCGACGGGCCCGTGTCTGAATTGCGGGACGGACATGCCGATCGCCGGAAGCTTTGCAGTCTCGTGCATCAGGAGAACGCCTTCGTCTACCGAAGCCATGGCGTGGCCGCGGCCCAAAATGTACAAAGGGGAATCGAGCGCAATGAAATCGCGCCACTCCTCGCTGGCGGCGACGCACCCCGGCACATAGGAAGAAAATTCGGCCATGGCGGCGGCCCATTCCGATTGAGCCATATCTAATTCGTCAAGGCAGGCCGCGCCGAGCAGCGCCAGAGTTACGGTCGTCGCCGTGTACGTTTGAACGGCAACCAATTGGTCGGCCGGACTATGGATCAGAATGTGTTCGGTGGTGCGTTGGGTCAGAGTGCTAGCGGGCACGTTCGCAACGCCCACGGTGCGGCA
>DASYAX010000314.1:0-1550 GCA_036501045.1 Bryobacteraceae bacterium | reverse complement strand
AGCAAGCTGGCAAGATTCGCGCAGGCGATCAAAAGCACCAACCCGACCATGGCCATGAGCACGAGCAACGGCTGCTTGGCATCGTGCTGCAGGACTGGACGGCCGTGTTCGCCGGCATCCAGCACCAGCTTGCGATTGACGAATTCCTCTTGGTCTTTCGCAGAGAGCTTCAAAGCCGGAGCTTCGCCCTCCATCAGCGCGCGGTATAGAGGAGCCAGCCCTGCCTCCGCCTTCGTTGCTGGCATTCCCGGCTTCAGCCGGCCCAGCATCGTTACCCAGTGGTCGTTGCGGTCGGCGAGCCCATCCCAATTCGGCGTCATCTGCGCCTTCATCGTGATCGGGATGAAAAGATCGGGAACCTGGCCGACTTGCACACCCGTGAAGCCGGAACGAGCGACGCCTACCACAGTGAGAGAATTGCCATTCACGCTGAGTTGTTTGTTCAGAATGTTTGGATCGCTGCCGAAATGACGCGCCCAGTAGCCGTAGCTGAGCACTGTGACGGGATTCGCGCCCGGCGCTGTTTCATCCTGCGGACTGAGTACTCGACCCAGCGAGGGTCGCACTCCCAGCACCTGGAAATAATTTCCGCTGACGAGTTCGCCTTCGACGAGTTGGGACTGTCCTTGTCCGGCAACGCTCACCTGCACGTGGTAACGAGCCAGCAGGCCGGAGAATACTTCGTTGCGGTCGCGTAGATCCTTGTACATCGGATAGGAGAAAGACTGGCCGCCAGCTATATCGTTCCAGGTGCGGCCATGAGCTTTTCCGGGTGAGTGCAGGACAACGAGTTCCTGCGGGCGTTCTACGGGAAGCAGGCGGAGCAGAACCTGATCGGTAATGGAAAAAATCGCGGCATTCGCACCGATGCCGAGCGCCAGCGTCAGGACGGCGACGAGCGTGAAGCCTGGATTTTTTGCCAGCGTGCGCAATCCGAATCGAACGTCTTGCAGCAAGTTCCCCATCCGCAGACTCCTATTTACTCGTAGCGAAGTGCCACTATCGGATCCACGCGCATGGCGCGGCGCGCCGGGATGTAGCACGCGGCCAAGGCCACCGCACTTAGAACGATTGCCACGGAGGCGAACGTCACCGGATCGGTGGCGCTGACGCGAAACAGCATTTTGGTCATGATGTGCGTGAGTCCCAGAGCCACGGCGACGCCAATGGCGACACCGATGAACGCCATCTTCATCCCTTCGCCCAGCATCAGGCGCAATACGTCGCCTCGCTGCGCGCCAAGCGCCATGCGAATGCCGATCTCGTGAGTGCGCTGGCCCACGACGTACGAAATCACGCCGTAGATGCCGATGCTCGATAGCAACAACGCGAGCGCCGCGAAAACGCTGAGCAAGATCATGGAGAACTGCCGCGCGGCGAGAGAATTCGCCACGATTTCTTCCATCGGCTTGATTTCGAAGATCACATTCTCGCCGTTCAGTTTTTCGACCGCTTCACGAATCGCCGGAACCATTGAAGCGGGCGAAGCTTTGGTCCGAACCACTATTTCTGCCTGAGGCGGTCCGCTCCAAAACTTGTCAGGAATCTGC
>DASYAX010000313.1:0-12785 GCA_036501045.1 Bryobacteraceae bacterium | reverse complement strand
TGCCGCCCCAGCTCACATGGCTGCCATGGGCCTCCAGCGTGTCAAAAAGCTGCTGTAGGCCGGATTCCACCTCAGCCGGCATCCGTGGCGTGTTGGCTTCGAGCAGAATGCTCGCCACCTGCCCCAACGGAAGGTGGGAGCCGGGGGCTGTAAGTAGCACAAACTGGGCGTTTTGCCAAACGAACTCGGTTCCGGAAGTGGTTGGGTTCGTTTTTGCGGAATTGCTGAGGACCACGCGCAGCGGCCAAACCGAATGCAAATCTTTGGATTCGAGGAGGCCTTCGAGGACCCAGCGAAGCTGCTCCAGTTGGGTAAGGTCATCCCGGGCCGCCCCCGCATCGCCGTCCGTATCGACGTAAAACGGACCGATATTCAGCTCGGTCCAATGGTCTTTCGCAGCCGCCGGATGGGCGATGGCAAAAAACGAAACGAAGCCAATCAGCAAAAACCAGGAGGGATGGCGAGGCGAGGACAAGGGCGCGAAAACGTGCTCCTCTCGCTGCTAGTTTATCGCGAACCATCGATTCGGGGTACGATGTGTAGGCAACGAGATGACTCGCAGAGACTTGCTAGCGGCGGTAGGCGCGGGAACGGCCATGGCTTCGAGTAGTTTGGCTGGACCGCCGGGTAAACAGCTCTGGCCCTTTGCGCCGGCCAGCCTTCATCAGTGGGTGCAGGTCACGGCGGACGGCTTTGCCGGCCCGGTTCCGGGCGTAGTATTTGACGGCAGCGGCCTCGAATCCGGAGTACCCCTTGGCGGGTTAGGAACTGGTTATTTCACCTTGGAGGGAAGCGGGAAGCTGGGCTTCTGTTCCATTTTCAACGATTGGGTCCCGCCGAAGCGGGTATTTGCGGACTGGCTGACGATCGCTTCCGGTACCCGGCGCATTCCGTTGTCGGCCAGCGGGATCCAATATTGGGGGCATTTTCCGGTCGCAGATCTACTCGCCGATTTCCCGGAGATTCCGCTCCAAGCGGGGATTCGCGCTTACGCGCCGTTTGTGGTGGGAGATTCGGCGCTCTCGAATACCCCAGCCGCGATTTTTGAAATCGAGCTGCGAAATTCGTCGGATGCAGCGCTGCCACTCAGCCTGATTCTGCGGTTTCCCAAGCCGCCGGCCGGCTCGACGATAGCGGTGAAAGGGGCAGGGCTCGCCGCCAACGAGCGGGAGCCTGGCGTCTACACGCTGAATGCAGATCTAGCGGCGCGGTCCGCTCAACGCGTTCGATTCGTTTTTGCCTGGTCGGCTCCGTCCTGGCGGGATAGCGGCGGCGAACCGCATCACAATCGTTACAGCACGCGGTTCCACGATTCGGACGAGACGGCGGACTATGCGCTGAAGAATGCCGATACCATTCTGGCCAGAATTCTGCGATGGCAGACCGTGATCTATAACTCGGACGCTCCGGAATGGCTGCGCGATGCTCTGGTGCAAGGCTTTTATAGCCTCGCCAAAAATTCGGTGTGGATTGCACGCACGCGCAAGGACGAATGGTGGGGCGACAACGGCTGGTTCACACACAGTGAGAGTCATACCGGCTGCCCGATCGTCGAAACGATGGTATGCCGGATGCACGGGCATTTTGCGCTCCTGTTTTTTTTCCCGGAGCTGGAAACAACGACACTCGACGCATTCCGGCATTTTCAAATCTCCGATGGCGAGATTCCGTTCTGCTTCGGACAGCCGACCAGCATGCGCGACCCGCGCTTTCATTGCCAGCATCCACTGAATTCGGGGCAGTATGCACAGATGGTCTATCAGCTCTATCGCCGCACGGGTGACCGGTCTCAGTTAACGAAGTTTTACGACTCGGCAAAACGGGCCATCCGCTATCAGTACACGCTCGACGACGACAACTGCGGGCTGGTTCACGAGCAGTCGCATGCACGTCCGGGAGAGCCATGGCCGGCGAACCAGTTCTACGACGTCTGGCCGTGGGAGGGAACCTCCAGTTATGTCGCAGGAACCTGGTTAGCCACGTTGGCGGCCGGGCGGGCTTTGGCGGAAGCAAGCGGCGATCGTGAATTTGCGGGCGAGTGTGCCGACCGGCTCGGGCGAGCGCAACGAAGCTTTGAACAACGGTTGTGGAATGGCAGCTATTACCGATTGTGGAGTCATCCAGCGGCGAATCGCTTGAGCGAAGTATCGCTTGCGAACCAGTTGATGGGCCAGTGGTGCGCCGATGTGATGGGCGTGGCGGCGGTACTCCCCCCAGGGCGCGTGAGCAAGGCTCTCGATTCGATCGAACGGCTCAACGCCAAGGCTACATCTTACGGCTTGATCAACGGCGTAACACCCGATGGCAAACCATTCGATACGAAGATTCACCCGGCGGGCGATTTCGGATTGAACATCTTTGTGGGCGAGAATCTATGTGCCGCCATGACCTTTCTTTATCAGGGGCGACAAGCCGCGGGGTTGGAGATGGCGCGCGCCATGTTTGATGCGATGGCGCTGAAAAACCGATCTCCGTGGAATCAGAGATGTCTGCTCAACGGACAAACCGGACTTCCCATGTGGGGCGACGACTATTATTCGAACCTTGTCATTTGGGCCGTTCCCATGGCGTTGAGCAAGCAGCCTGTTGGGACATTTGCCAATAGCGGCTTGGTTCAACAGATGCTGCGCGCGGCGCGGCTATAGGCTGGCTTTTACGAAGACCTTGCTGGGGGCCGCGATACTCCCGGCACCCTTCTCTTTAAAGCTGACGCGTATTGGCTGGAGGCCGCTTTTTTTCTCGGGCCGGGCTTCGAAGCTTAAAACATACTGCTGATTTTGCCGTTCCAGAATATCTTTAAGATACGAATCGAACGAGACAGACGAGCCGAAGCCGGCGGTATACAATTCGCCGCCGGTCCCATCGGTCAGTTGCGAGAGGAAGTTCTGACCCCAAGTAGATCGCCACAGGGTGTGCCCGGCGCGGCCGCTGCTCGGATTGTAAATAGCGTAGACAATGACGCCGGCCTGTTGCGCATCGGCGATACCTTTGTTGACGTAGGGGTTGTCGACGATAAAGCCGCCACCAAGACCTTCGAGGCCGCCACTGATCATGATTACCTCGCGCCTCGTTGAGGAATCTGTCTTGGGCCACTTCTTCACGGCGTCCGATACCGAATCATACGGACTGACGTCGGCGCCACCCGGACCGACGGCCAAGCGAATAGAGGCTGCGGCCTTCTGGTGATCGGTGGTAAATGCGCTTGCCATCTGCGTCATGCCGTTTCGCATATAGCCGACGGCGATTTCAGTATTGGCCGGCAACGAATTGACAAAGCTCTTGAGCGACGGAATCTGCGTACTGAAGCTGCCTTCTGCCGAATCGTCGATCAAGAGTAAAATCTGGGCTTGCCCTTTTTCCAGGGCGCGCAAATCTCGTACCGGTCTTGGCTGCTGCCCTTCTTTCACTAGAACGTCTTCGGCGCAAAGCGTTGGTGCGCTTCGACCGCCTGTTCCCTCCGCTGTCACCACGATAGAAACGGCGGGGCCGGCCGCATTCCGCGCTTGGCCAGGAAATGCCGGTATGGCCAGAACGCAAACTAGTGAGAATGCGCTAACTACGATTGGATATCTCACACTATGTTGGATGCGGCAAGGGGGACGAAGGGTAAGCCGAATTATGTGAAATTTCACTCTGTCATAGAATCGATGCAGACAAAAAGAGATGATGACGCGACGGGATCTTCTAAGTACCGCAGCGAACGCCACTATCCTCCTAAGCCAGACTCAATCCGGACCCGCAAAAACCGCCAAGAAAGTCATTGTGGCGGGCGGCGGAATTGCCGGCCTCTGCTGCGGTTATGAACTGATGCGCAGGGGGCACGACGTGACGGTGCTGGAAGCATCGGACCGGGTAGGCGGCCATGTCCATACCGTCCGCGCCGGTTTGCCGGACGGGTTATACGTGGACGCCGGCGCTGAGCAATTCACCAAGCCAGGCTATGAATTGTACTGGTCATACGTGAAGGAATTTAATCTCCCGTATTTACAGGATCACCGGCGCGAGCATATGCTGCGTTGGATCAACGGGCGCATGTATTCCGAACAAGAACTGGCAAGCCCGCGCGTGCTGGCCGGCTTCGGGCTTAATCAGCGTGAGATCGATTTCTTTAAAGATCATCCGTGGTGGGACGCCGAAGGTGTCTATCTGAACCAGTATGCTGAGCGATTCAGCGATGAATATCAGCCCTTTGGGGCCGGACTCGACGCGCTCGACAAGATCAGCTTGAATGCATTGCTGAAGCGGGAAGGCGCATCTGAGGCGTACATCCGAATGGCGGGCGGCGGCGGCTCGGCACTGCAGGTTGTCTGGCATCGCGGAATTCTCAGGAAGCGCGGCGTTCCGGCGTGGCCGACGCAAGTCTTTCGCTTGATCGGCGGCAACAGTTTGCTACCGGAGACGTTTGCGAGACACCTTGGTGACCGAGTCAAGCTGGACAGTCCGGTGCGTAGTATTCGGCATAGCGGGCAAGGCGTGTCTGTCGAATACGGTCCATCGGGCGCGGCGAAGAGCATTGAGGCGGAGTATCTGGTTTGCTGCATGTCTGCGGTAATGCTGCGGCAGATTCCGGTAACGCCCGCCTTCGAAGAGCGGAAGCGCTGGGCCATCGCGAGCATGCCCTATTATTCGGCGACACGCCCGATCTTTTTATCGCGCACGAAATTCTGGCGGGAACAAGAAACCAGCATTAACGTGGAGTTTAGCCAGCCATCGCTGCAACATGTTTGGGCGATGGCGGATGAGGTCGCCACGCAACGCGGCCTGATTACCGGAACCGCGCAGCCCGGAGTGAGCGCCGAGAAGGCCGTTAAGACGTTTCGAACACACTATCCCGCCAAGCACGACACGATTGACAAGGTCATGATCGTGGATTGGTCGCGCGATCCATGGCGCCTTGCCTGTGAAACGACATCTTACCGGCCGGGCGAACTCACAAAGTTCTGGCCAACCATTATGGAGCCGCAGGGACGAATCCACTTTGCGGGTGCATATTGTGACAACTTGAACTGGGGCCAGGAAGCGGCGACCCGATCGGCAAACCGGGTAGCCAAAGCGATTAATGCCGCCTAGTGCTTTTCCCAGCGGCATAGATTGCAATGCGTTTGTCACCGCGCCGAAACAGCGGGGAGATAACTTCGTTGAGCGAAGGCGAATCGCGACTTCGCTAGCGAGGTTTATCTCATGCCGACAGACCGCCGTAAATTTCTACAACTCCTGACCGCGGGCGTATTCAGCGGCGCCTTTCCCGCGAGCATCGCACGAGCGCTGCAGATTCCCGCCAACAACCGGAGCGGCAGCATCGCCGACGTCGAGCACATCGTCATCATGATGCAGGAAAATCGTTCCTTCGACCATTACTTTGGGATGCTGCGAGGGGTGCGAGGTTTTGGAGACCCGCGAGTCGCGCTGCTTCCTTCGGGAAAGCCAGTATGGTATCAGCCGAACGGCGATGGCTATGTGTTGCCGTTCCACCCGGGCGCTCCCAACCTGGGCCTTCAATTTCTCGAAGATCTGGCGCACGATTGGACCACCACGCATGCAGCGTGGAATGAAGGCAATCACGATCAGTGGGTGCCGAACAAGGGCACGACCACGATGGCGCATTTAGTGCGGAGCGATATTCCATTCCACTACGCTTTGGCGGATGCGTTTACGATTTGCGACGCCTATCATTGTTCACTGCTGGGCCCGACCGATCCCAACCGCTATTACATGTGGACAGGCTGGGTTGGCAATGACGGCTCCGGAGGCGGACCGGTGGTTGACAACGCCGAGGCAGGTTACGGCTGGTCTACTTATCCTGAGCTTCTGCAAGCGGCGGGTATTTCGTGGAAGATTTATCAGGATGTGGGACAGGGACTGACCGCGGACGGGTTTTGGGGATGGACCGACGACGCGTACATCGGCAATTACGGCGACAATTCCCTGCTCTACTTTCACCAGTATCAAGACGCGCAGCCCGGCTCCGCGCTTTATAAGGGCGCGAAGACCGGGACCGATATTTCGGTCAAAGGAACGTTGTTCGATATTTTCGAACGCGATGTTAGAAACGGTAAGCTGCCGCAGGTATCGTGGGTGGTTGCGCCGGAAGCTTATACGGAGCACCCGAATTGGCCGGCGAATTACGGCGCGTGGTACGTATCGCAGATATTGGATGCCCTTACCGCGGATCCGGAGATTTGGAGCAAGACGGCGTTCTTTCTGACGTATGACGAAAATGACGGATTCTTCGATCACATGCCGCCCTTGACGGTGCCGCAGAGCCGTGCACAGGGGTTATCGACCATCGATACGAGCAACGAGATTTTTCCGGGCAGCAGCGAATATCCGGCCGGACCTTATGGCTTGGGCGTGCGGGTGCCCATGGTTGTGATCTCGCCGTGGAGTAAGGGCGGCTGGGTGAATTCCGAGGTGTTCGACCACACCTCGCTCATTCGTTTTATCGAGCGGCGATTTGGACAGGAGCGCCCGGAGATCATGGAGCAGAACATCACGCCCTGGCGGCGCGCGGTGTGCGGCGATTTGATGTCGGCCTTCAATTTCCAATCGCCGAATGATGTCAGGGTTCCACTGCCTAGCACGACTGCCTATATACCGCCGGATAACGACAGACATCCGGACTATAAACCTACGCCGCCCACGGATCAGGCGCTACCGGCGCAGGAACCCGGGACACGGCCGGCACGCGCCGTGCCTTACGAACTGCACGTACACCAGAATGCGAACTTCAGAAGCGGCACCGTCCAGATCCATTTCAGGAACACGGGCAAGCGCGCCGCGGTATTTCAGGTGCGCTCGAATAATGGTCAAGGCTTGCCTTGGACCTATTCCGTCGGCCCGAAGGCGGAAGTTTCCGACACATGGGTGCTTGCTGAGAACCGCTGGACAGAATACGATCTCTCCGTTTACGGTCCGAACGGCTTCCTGCGCGCGTTCAAAGGTAGCATCACGGGCGACGCGGCAGCGAACCTTCGCACGATTGCCGTGTACGATACGGCGCCTGCCGGAATCACACTAGACGTTATTAATGAAGGTACGGCAACTGTCAAGTTGCATATCCTAGATGCCTACACGAAGGCGACCAGTACGCACGTCTTGAGGGCCGGTGAGAATGCTGTAGAGTATCGGCATTTGGCGAGGTTTTTTGGGTGGTATGACTTCGTGCTCACAGTAGAAACCGACGCTACATTCCGGCAAGAACTAGCCGGGCATGTCGAGACCGGCCAAGATAGCGTGACCGATCCGGCGATTGGGGCATAGCGAGACGCGCTGCTGTTCGAGTTGAGAGCGATAGACTGACAGCAGCGAGATATGAGCTCCCAAGTTGCACCCAATTTCATCCCGAGCACGGAAGACCTGAGCAAGCTGGAACGCGACCTGCGTTTTCATCCGTCGACTACCGAGCACCCATCGGTGCTGACGCGTGAGCAGATAGCTGCTTTTAATCGCGATGGATACCTGGCCGGCGTTCGGATCTTCGACGAAGAAGAGATTACCGCCATCCGGTCTTACTTTGACGAGCTGCTGGCGAGGACGCTCGCGGCGGGTGGCGACAGCTATTCGATCAGCACGGCGCACTTACAGCATGGACGGGTTTATGACATCCTGACCGAGCCGCGGCTGGTGGCGCGCATCAAGGACCTGCTTGGCGAGGACGTGATTGCGTGGGGATCGCATTTCTTTTGTAAGATGCCGGGTGATGGCAAGCGGGTTTCCTGGCATCAGGACTCGAGCTACTGGCCGTTGACGCCCTCGATGGCGGTGACCGCATGGCTCGCCATCGACGATGCCAGCGTCGAAAACGCCTGTATGCGCTACATTCCGGGTTCGCATCGCTTGGGGCATTTGACTTACAGCCTAAGTGAAAACGACGAAGCCAATGTTTTGAATCAAACCGTCGCAGGCGCCGAGACTTTGGGCGAGCCGGTGAATGTTGAACTGAAGGCCGGTGAGATTTCCATCCACAGCGACCTGCTTTTGCACGGTTCAGAAGCGAACGAATCGAGCAAGCGGCGCTGCGGTCTGACGCTGCGCTTTTGCCCGGCGGTGGTCCGAGCGGGTTTGGGCTGGAATGCAAAAGGGGTGGTGGTGAGCGGAAAAGACGAATCGGGCCACTGGGCGAATGCGCCGCGTCCCGAAACGGACTGAAGGCGAACCGATCGCTCTCACACGCGCTCTCCCACGGTGGAGGCGGAGTACGATAACTCAACAAAGCCGTTCTTGTACGCAACCACGTTCTTCAAATCCCACCTCTCCTCGTTCTGAGAACCACTGAAGAGCCGCAGTCCGTCACCCAATAGGATGGGAGCTATGGTCAACCTAATTTCGGTCACCAAGCCGAGTTCGAGAAAACGCTGGGATAACATCGCCCCGCCCACGAGCCAGATGTTTCGATATCGGGGCGCGAGTTTCTCATCAAGAAGTGTCTTGAGATCGCCCGAGTAGAACTCGACGCTTTTCCTTGTCGACGGCAATTTCCTTCCCGTCACCACTACGGTTGGAGTATCGCCATACGGCCAGCCCAGTTCCAGTGCGTGTTCATACGTGCGAGAACCGAGCACATAACAATCTATGGCTTTGACGAAGGCTGCGGCTTCTTCCTCCGAAATAGAAACTCCGGCTTGGTAGACGCTTCCATTGGCATCTAACCAGGAGACACTGTTATCCTTCCGCGCGATGAAGCCATCAAGGCTTGCAACCACGTGCAAGGTTACACTTGATCCTGTTGCATTTCTTTCGCTCGACATAATTCCTCCTTTTCGCCGACATCGATCGTAAACGTCCGAGGCCGTGTTGCCGTCGGCAACTGCCGCCTAACCCTGAGAATCGCCGAGGACTTCCACTTCAAAGCATCGGTGATTGATAGCGTAGCCAAACCAAACACAGGAGCGCCTGGTTATTATTCGAGGATTGCGGAAATAAAGCAAAGGATCTGTCCTTTGCGGGCATCGAGAACATGGCAGTTGCTGCCGCCCTTTTTCCCACACCACTTTCTCCGCTAGACTTGCCCGGAGGCAATAGCTTATCCAGGGTCGACAGGAGGTGTTGCCGGTCAAATGAGCCATCGGAATCGAGTGCAATGATTTTGCCTTGCGGATCGACCAGCGCCTTGGTTGGAAAGCGGTCGATGCGAAATCGTTTGTGGACGAGATCCTTACCAGCCTCGCCGGTTGACTGTGGGTAGGTGACGCCGGCATCAGAAAGCACTTTACGCACCTTAGCTGACTCCTCCTCATCGTTCATTCCAAGGATGATGAAATTCCGGGCACGGAATTGTCGATAGGCCTTCTCCAGATTGGGCAATTCCGCGCGGCAAGGACCGCACCAGGTTCCCCAGAAATCGAGCAGTACGTAGCGGCCATGAAATTCACTAAAGCGGTGGGACTTGCCAGCGAGATCGGTGAAGGAGAACTCCGGAATACTGTCGCCCAAGTGGAGTTGAATACGCTTGTTGTCGCCCGCCGGGTGTTCCCGGACAACGAAAGTTCCGGACGCCAAATCGAGTGAGACGGTAGAAACGTCGTGGCCATTGACGCGAAAAATCACGTTTTCGTCGCTAGCAAAGGTCCACTCGTCGGAATTGGCAGTCTCCTCAATCTTGCCATCGCCGTTTGTGTCCATGCCTTGCCAACCCCAATCGGCATACGCATTGTCCTTAGCTAGGTCGAACATGTATCTGACAAGCGTCATTTGGCCGCCAATCTTGACGCTGCCCTCTACAAATGCGAGCGGAGAGCGCGCCAGCGTACGGCCGATCGAGCCCGCCTTTCCACTGGTGTCCCTCATATAAAGATCGTGTTCCGGAATAAACAAGCGAATCGGGTAGTAATGGTAGCGGCCTATGATGGGGATGTTTAATACGACTTCGCGGGGCGAGCCTTCGAACGAAAAGCGCTCATTCGCTTCGAAGGAGCCATTCTGATTGACGTCGGCAAACAAGTATGGCGCGCCCACGACCGGCTCGATCAGAGCTAGTTTGATAGGAGCGTTCGCGCGAAAGGAAGTAGCCCCAAAAAAGACGCGGGCGCCTGTCGCGCGGAGAATCGGGAAAGCGGCGAGTTCCTCAGAAGTAGCCAATTCCAGAGGTTCGGTTTGGCCGTGGACCCTGTTGGGAACCAATTCCGGCTTCAACGTGCCGACGGTTTCTGCTTGGGGAAACATGAGAGGCGTCCCCGCCAGGCACAATGCCGCTATCAGGCTTCGAGCCAGCACCAGAGACATGATATCTCCGGCGCACCGTCAGACTCTATCCCGAAGCCGGTTGAGTTGACGGCGATCGCGCTTCGATGGTTTGCCTTCCCGCAACAGCTCGAAAAGCGGGGTCGATTTGCGCTCTTCCGCCAACTTCAGACGCAACGCCAGACTCGCCTCGGTTTCACGATAGAGCGTCTGCGCAACTGCCACGGGGCCGCGTATCCCACTGAGAGCCAGGACCTCCGCTTCGAAGCCGGCGTGACCGGTCTTCACTCGCAAGAGGTCGGCGATGTGGACCTCGCGGGAGGGTTTGGCTTCTTTCCCGTTCGACTCGATCCTGCCGAGCTCACACGCTCGAGCAGCGAGGGCGCGGGTCTTAAAGAAGCGAGCGGCCCACAGCCATTTGTCGATTCTCACACGGGTCTCACGTGAGTTATGATCCCATTTTTTGCCACTGGGCAAATCCGCCGCGTCCGGAAACGGACTGAACAGGTGTGAAAGTCGATTTGGAGAACGCTTAGGGCGTTCCTAAACCGCGCAGGTTTGATTCGGCAAGAGGTTTTCGAAACGGCTTCCGCGGCGGCTTTCTGAGAGCCTTCTGCGCTGCCTGTCTTTCGCGTTCGACCAGGAGCGGACGAAAATCGTCGTCGATCACTTGATAACTTCGCAGCTTTTCCAGATAGCTGGCCCCCGCGAGCGAAGCCGCAGTCAGCATCTGAAGGCAGAAGGTGGGGCCATCCTGCACGGGAACGCGCTTTTGACTGAGAAGGAGCAAATCGATCTCGATCGAGAAGGGGATGGGCGGCTTTGATTCATCGATGCCTCTGAAAAGAAAACACCGTCTACCCCCTTGATGAGTAAAACCCTGGTAAACAAAGTGCATTTCAGCCGTTTTCAATAACCTTTTCTCTGTTGTCTGTGACTAAGAACGAGAAATTCAGGTAATCTGACTTAGTTCAGAAAGCCGGAAGACCGGGCCAGGTTGCTTGGACTTTTCTAAGTATACATCCATTCTACTTATTTGTCAATCACTTAAGGAGAGACGCACTATGCGGACTTCGCGGTCTGCTCGATTACGTCGCGATATGTACGCAAGGCGGGCGTGATAAATCGGGGAATTTTGGTCTGATCATTCCAGTGCCTCAGTGCAACAGCTTCTTTATAGTAAGTATGGCGGTCAAAATCGCGCGTTTCCTCAGGCCGCATGGGCAGGCAGATAGCCGTTTCAGGTACTCGATTTCCCGACGAACGGTGTCAATGCCGAGGACTGGGGCTCAACCATCGACCGTATGTGCAGGTCGCGCTGGGGGAATGGAATTTCTATCTTCTCGTTACGAAACGCCTCGAAGATCGCGAAGTATAAATCGCTCTTCAGCCTGCTGGGCGTTTGCACATATTGAACGGTCCAGACGCGGAGCTCGAAATCGAGCGAACTATCGCCGAAATCGACGAAGATGGCTTCGGGAGCGGGGTCGGAAAGAATGGCCGGATGCGCGGCGGCGACGCGCATTAGAACGTCCCGGACAACTTTCGGATCGGCATCATAGGAGACGCCGAGCTTCAGTGAAATTCGAACCTGGCGGTCATTCGCGGTCCAGTTCGTCACACGCTCATTGATGAATTCCGAATTAGGCACGATGATTATCACGTTGTCGTTGGTCCGGATCCAGGTGCTTCGCCCACGCAAGCGAACTACGTCTCCATAGGTCTCGCCAACCTGGATACGATCTCCGAGCTTGATGGGTTGTTCCACCAGAAGAATCAAGCCGGCTACGAAATTGCTGACTACGGCCTGCAAACCCAAGCCGACGCCGATTCCGAGCGCGCCGCCGACAACCACCAAGCTGCTGAGGTTGAGGCCGAGCGATTGCAAACCGACAATCAGCCCCAAGAGAAAAACCAAATACGAGAGGACGCGGGCTACGGCATATTGTTGTCCCGCCGCGAGTGGAGTATGGACCAGCAGCTTGCTTTGAAGCACCATCATGGTGAAGTGCGAAACGAGAACGAGGATCACTAGAAAGATGGAAACTTTCAGAAGAAAGTAGATAGTGACCGGCAAAGCCCCTAAGGTAAACAAGGGCTGGACCAGATAACCGTGGAGACGAAGACCCACTGCCCCGAACGAAGATGCGAGATCGCTGCCGAGCGTTCCGAGCGCAAGCAAGACCAAGAGCGCGACCACCAGCGCGGTGATGGATTGCCAGCGGGATATTTTCATAGAGAGCTTCTTTTCTCCTGTTCTACGCAGTCTGACCTTTGTTGGCCCACGGTTGTATCAGGAAAGAATCATGCCGCGCCATGTCAAAGGATGAATTTGCCACGAGCCGCCAAGCCTAAAGTTTACGCACTGGTGGCCAGCTTGGCGGAAATCCGTTCGCTGAGTTACGCTGTCGCCTGAGAATATGTCACTCAACATTCAGAGAGAGAAGCTTGCGCGCCGAGTCTGATGGTGAATGCGAGAGAACCATTCCTCGGGCTGCAACCCAGCGACTCCGGGGACACCACGCGGGCGTTAACGAGGCGGTTTACGCAGGGGCGGCCAACGATTTCGCGGGCGCATTTTCGGATTCGAGCAGCGCCCTCAATTC
>DASYAX010000312.1:0-5256 GCA_036501045.1 Bryobacteraceae bacterium | reverse complement strand
GGGGACGTTCGATCCATTGATCGGCAGCGGATCGAGTGCATGCAGCGACGAGGTCGAATAGCGAGCGAACAATTGATCGGAGTTGCTGAAATAGTGGTCCAGACGAAAGCCCCCCTGATCGTAATCGTTGCTCAGGATCTGTGTGGACGAGAACAGCGAAGGAGAGATGTTGCCCAGCGGGTACAGCTCTTCCGCCTGCGCCGCAATTGGACTGATCAGGAACGAAGGAATCTGGCTATTGGGGAAAGGCTGCCCGGTGAACTCGTTAATAAGCGGTGCCGGTCCGGAAAAATCTCCAGCTCGTTGGGCAGCCGTCGGAACAATGGCCGTTTCCGTTTCACCTTGCCGGTCGCGCTGACCTTCGTAGTAAACGAAGAAGAAATCTTTGTTGCGTCGAATTGCGCCCCCAAGCGTCGCGCCAAACTGATTCTGATGCAGCGGTTCAGTTCCGGCAGCGAAAAAGTTCCGTGCGTCAAGCGAGTTGTTTCTTAGGAAGTCGTAAAGGTCGCCGTGAAATTCGTTCGTTCCCGACTTGGTGATTACCGTAGTCGTCGCGCCGCTCGTTTCTCCGTACTCGGGCGGCGCGTTGGAGGTCAGGATGCGGAATTCGTTGACGGCGTCGACCGGAGTGCGCAATGCGAAGCCGCCGTTCACACTATCGACGTTGCTCACTCCGTCGAGAAGATAATTGTTGGATTCGGGTGGTTGTCCGTTGACCGCATACGCCTGGCCGCTGCGAGCAATGCCGCCCGCCTGCATAAGGCCGAAGGTCAGCGGAGCTACGCCAGGCTGCAAAAGTCCCAATTGCGTCAGATTGCGGCCGTTGAGCGGAAGATCGACCGCTTCGCGCGTTGAAATTACGTTGCCGAGCGTGGAGCTGACGTCCACTGTTGCCGCGTTGGCGGTCACATCCACGAGATCGCCTCTCGCCTTGATCTCTAGCGCCGCGTGGAAATTCACCACCCGGTCGACATCGATGCGGATGGGTGTTGCCGCAAATTCAGCGAATCCGGCGGCAGAGACATCCAACTCATATTCCCCAGCCGGCAGATAAGAAAAATGAAAGCTGCCGCTTTGTGACGACTGCTGGCTGGCAGTAAATCCTGTGGCCATGTTCCGCGCGACCACCTTTGCATTGGGAACCGTCGCCGCGGAGGGATCTGTTACCTGGCCTTGTAGCACTCCGGTTGGGTCCTGCGCCAGCGCCAGAGGCACCGAGGCGACGAGGATCTGCAAGGCCGCACACGTAAACTTCATAGAGAGTTGTAGGTAGGTTAGGCGATGCAAGAGACAATGTCTTCGGTCCAATGGTCGAGCCGCAAATCAAACTTTAGATGGGGATCCGTGTGCGCGATAGCTTAAGGTAAATAAGTGAACAATAAACCCAGACGCGAGTTCCTGAAGAGCGCCGGCGCGGGTTTGCTGTTAGCCTCAACAGCCGCCGCCGCGCCGCAAGACGCCCAACCGGAGTCCGTAGTGCATGCCGGCGTAGCCCGCCCCCTCACCGAAAAAGAGAAGTTGGCGCGCATCGCCTCCAATACCTGGCCCATACGCTACATCTTTCGTAGCCGGTCGCATTGGGGCGCCGGGAAAATGGCCGAGGACATGAAAAAGAAGTACGGCGAAATCAGCATGCTCGATTTCCCCGATTTCACCAAGAAAACCTTCCCCGGCGTCTATCACATGGATCTCTTTTCGGGTTTGTTTGGCGATCCATCCGACGACAGCATGTACGTCGAAACCGCCGTCACCGTCAATGGCGTCAACCATCGCGGCCACGAATTCGATCCCTCGAGCGCTTCGGGAAAGAAATGGCTCGAAGCGATGGCCAACAAGATGGTCACCACCGGCACCAAGTGCCAGCACATCTCGAACAATGCGCCGCGCGACATTTGCGATCTGGATGAAGAAAAGCGCAAGGCGGGCATCGAAGTCGCCAAAAAATGGCTCGACGGCGCCGCCATGCTCGGCTCAAAGTCGATGCGCGTCAACAGCGGCGGTCCGCGCATCGCACCCACGCCCGTCGCCGATCCCAGTTCCTATCCCAAAAATAACGAGCTGGCCCAATACCTGACCAACTGCATCGAATCCTTCAAAGAAATGGCCGATTATGGCGGCAAAGTCGGCGTAAAGGTCACGCTCGAAAATCACTGGGGACTAACCGCCAATCCCATCAACATCCGCATCATCATAGAAGAGGTGAACAATCCTTTTTGCGAGGCGTCGCCGGATTTCTGTAATTGGGAGCACGAGTACCTGCTCTTCCACGCTCTGCAGGACCTGGCGCCCTATGCGCATACCAATGTTCACGCCAAGTATTGGAATCGCTGGAAAGATCCCGACGTGCAGCGTAACGTCAGAATCATGTTGAATGCCAACTATACCGGCATGTTTGCTCTTGAATATGAGGAAGGTCCATGGGACGGCGTAGAAGGCGCGCAATACCTGTATCGCGAAGTCTTAGCCGCGCTCTAGTCTGCGCCGCGATGTGCGTGCCCTGGGCCGCCGCCCAGACTCACACCACTTGGTCCGCTTACGGAGGCGCCCCGGATTCCGCGCAATACTCCGCGCTGAAACAGATCAATCGTTCGAACGTCGGCCAATTACAGATCGCCTGGACCTATCCGACTGCTGACCGCAAAAAGTATTTCTTCAATCCGCTGGTGGTCGGCGACGTGATGTATGTGTTGGCGAAGAACAATTCCATCGTCGCCATCAATGCTTCCACCGGCAAGGAACTCTGGATTCACCAGTCCATCCCGGCGCCGAAATTGATCACCGATCGCGGCATCAATTATTGGGAGAGCAAAGATCACTCCGAAGCGCGCTTGCTTTTCGCCGCCGATCATTTTCTCGAAGCCATCGACGCCCGTACCGGCAAATCGATTCCCTCTTTCGGCCAAAACGGCCGCGTCAACCTCAAAGAAGGTCTGGGCCGCGATCCATCCACCATATCGCTCGAGCAATCCACCACCCCCGGCAGGGTCTTTGAAGACACTCTCATCCTCGGCTCGTCTCCAAACCAGGGTTGGGGATCGGCGCCCGGCGACATTCGCGCGTTCGATGTGCGCACGGGCGCAGTGGTCTGGACGTTCCACACCATTCCGCATCCCGGCGAGTTCGGCTACGACACTTGGCCCAAAGACGCTTGGCAGAAAGTTGGCGGCGCGAACGCCTGGGCCGGGCTGACCCTCGACGAACCGCGCGGCATCGTCTATATCCCAACCGCCAGCCCCAAATACAATTTCTACGGCCCGGACCGTAAAGGCGCCGATCTTTTTGGCGACTGCCTCCTCGCCTTGGACGCCCGCACCGGCAAACGCCTCTGGCATTTTCAGATGGTCCATCACGACATTTGGGATTACGATGATGCCACCACGCCGAAACTGCTCACCGTGCAGCATGACGGCAAGAATATGGACGTCGTCGCGCAGGTCGGCAAGCAGGGCTTCCTCTGGGTCTTTGATCGTTTAACCGGCAAGTCGCTCTGGCCCATCGAAGAACGCCCCGTTCCGCATTCCGATATGCCGAACGAAACCACCTGGCCCACCCAGCCGTTCCCGGTCAAGCCTCCGCCGTTTGCACGGCAAAAGTTCACTGTCGACGATCTGAGCCCATATATTGAAGATCCGCAGGAACGCGCCCGCATTCGCGATGAAATCCTGAGCGCGCGCAACGAAGGCTTATTTACGCCGCCCGAGCGCCGCGGCACCATTCAGATGCCCGGTAACAATGGTGGAGCGAATTGGGGCGGGGCCGCGGTGGATCCGACCGACGGCTGGTTGTACGTAGCATCCAAAGATCTTCCCTGTCTGCTGAAACTCGTGCCTGCTCCTAAAGTGGGTCCGGATCGCTATGTTAGCGGCTTCGGCTTCATGGTGACCAGCACCGGCGTTTCTCCTATCGCTCCGCCGTGGTCTACGATCACCGCCTACGATCTCAACACCGGAACGATCAAATGGCAAGTCCCCATCGGTGAAGTTCCTGCGCTCGCCGCCAAAGGCATAACGAACACCGGTTCGCATCATCCCAAGCTCGGTCCCGTCGTCACCGCCGGCGGCCTCATCTTCGCGGGCACCGAAGATCGGAAAGTCCGCGCGCTCGACAAAGAAACCGGCAAAGTGATTTGGGTAAAACAGCTCGGCGCGGCGATTGAAGGCATTCCCGCCGTCTATCAGGTCGCGGGCCGCGAGTACGTGGTGTTTTGCGCCGCCGGCCAATCTTCGGCGAACGGCGCCTACGTCGCCTTCGCGTTACCGGGCCCCCGGTCGACCGATTGATATTATTGATTGCAAACTGCGAGGTGAAAAATTGAGTAGCGATCGACGTGATTTTTTGAAAACGGCTGGCGGAGCGTTAGCGGGCTCCCTCGTGACTGGCTTTCCTGCGATCATTTCCGCGCAGACGGTCACTAACGCCATCAAAGTCGGCTTGGTCGGCTGCGGAGGCCGCGGCACGGGCGCCGCGTCGCAAGCCTTGAAGGCCGACGATTACGCCGAGCTCTACGCCATGGCGGATATCGCGCAGTCGCAGATCGATCACTCTCTTGCCACGCTGGGGCGTATCTCGAGAATCGCCGATCGTTTGAAGGTCGAAAAAGACCGGCAATTTCTCGGACTCAATGCCTACAAGCAATTGATCGATTCCGGTGTCGACGTGGTGTTGCTGGCCACGCCCCCCGGCTTCCGCCCTTATCACCTCGCCGCCTGTATTAACGCCGACAAACACGTCTTCTGCGAGAAGCCGATCTCTACCGACGCCCCCGGTGTCCGCATGGTGATGGAGACCTCCGAGCAGGCAAAGCAGAAAAATCTCTCGTTGGTGTCCGGTTTTTGCTGGCGCTACAGCAACATGATCGAAGAGACGTTTCAACAGATGTTCGATGGCGCCATCGGCCGCGTGGTCTCTTACTACGCCACCTACTACACCAGCCCGGTCAAACCCATGCCTCCGGCTAGCGAGCGTCCAGCCGGCATGAGCGGAAACCAATGGCAGATGAAGAACTGGTACAACTTCGTCTGGCTCTGCGGCGACAGCATCGTCGAACAGGCCGTGCACAGTGCCGACAAGATCGCCTGGCTCATGCATGACCAGCCGCCTATCAGTTGCGTGGCTGTCGGTGGACGCGACATTCCGGCCGAGGGCGGCAATATCTTTGATCACTTCGAAGTGAATTATCTCTATCCCAACAACGTCCGCTGCTCCCTCGCCAACCGTCAGATTGAGGGTTGTTACAACGAAAACTCCGACTACATT
>DASYAX010000311.1:0-3894 GCA_036501045.1 Bryobacteraceae bacterium | reverse complement strand
CCTTCGAGAACGAACGCCCATTCGGCGGCGGTCGCATGCCAATGCAATTCGCGCGTCACGCCCGGCTCAAGCCGCATCGACACGCCCGCAATGCCTTTGGAGATCGGCAACTGCGTGACTGTCGCCTCCTTGCCGAAGCTGCCCCCCATGACCTTCCCCGTGGACTGCTCCAAGGCGAACTTGAAGGTCGGCAGTTCGGGGCCGGACAGGAGCGGGTCCTGCAAGTTATTCTTGAACGGAAAGTCGGCAATGTTTCCGGTCGGCGCCATGGCTGGGTACCTGTGCTTGACGGGGCGTGCTGAGCAATAGCAAAACGGCGCGCATTGTAAATTCGCCGATCGTCCGGCATGTGAGGATTTCCGGGGCTCACCTCGATCAATGTGGTCGCAGGCGCCGTGGGTGGCGTGACGGTCGCATAGAGGCGATAATGCAGCTCGCGTGAGGGAAAACGATGGCCAGCGAAAGCAAAAAGACAAAATCCGAAACGACACCCAAAAAAGACGCTCCCGCGAAGGCCGAGAGCACCGCGGCTGAAGCCGCACCCAAAGACGCAGCCAAGGACGCGCCCAAATCCGGGGACGGAGAAACCGCCGGCACGGCACCCGCCAACTATAGCCGCGGCGAGGGTCAAAAACCGGTCACCGCCGCCTATAAGGAAAACTGGAACGCGATCTTCGCGAAGAAAAGCACGAAAAGGAAAAAGCGATAATCTTCCGGAGGGGTGCTCGCTTGATCCCCGAGTTCAGGAGGGCGAAGCCTGAGAAAGAGGGCGATCTACGCGTTGTTATGGCTTCTCTTTTGATGACGTTATACCACCTCTATAACGGTTTGAATCGGTGACGGGGGCCGCTTCGGCTGAAGGTTTTAATCATGTCTGAGGTTGTGATTCGCTGTTCTATCTGAAACAGATGGCCAAATGCAGCAAAGCCGAGGTGTGGCGACTGAAAACTGCGCTGCGGTGGAAGATGCCGGCGGCGCAGCGCCAACGCATCCAGATGGTGCTTTTGCGTGAGAGTGGCATGGCCCAGCCGGCGATTGCGGCGGCAATGGGCGTGTCGTTGAGCACCGTGATCCTCGGCGTTGCTCTGCTCGGCGCCAGTCTCGAACGCTAATGGCTGGCAAGAGCGGCTGCGGTAGCGTCCCCCACGGGACTGAACCAGAATCCGAACGGAGGCAATTCATTATCGGGGTCAGACAGCGGTAGCGGCCGCAACCGCGGCCATCCTCTGCCTCCCGAGGCCATGGCTACGCTCTCTCGGCTCCGGCCCCGGTCCCGCGGCAGGCGAAGCACAATCGCCATAGGATGCCGCTGATGCGATCAGCGCGGCTTGGTGATCCGGCTCATATCCCGCGATCTGTGAGCACTGCAGCGCACAATCGTCGGGCGCGAGGCCCGTTCATTTGACGTGGTCGGTGCTGGTCACAGCTAATAGACAACGTTACGATCGCGTAAACCTGACCTCCGGCCGCTCCTCGGCGGCGCCCGCTTTATCGCAAATGGCAAACACACCAAAGCGCGGAACAACCAGATCGGCGCTACGAGATACTGAGGAACGGGCCCGCCAGCTCGCTGCCATCGTCGATTCGAGTGATGATTCAATCATCGGCACGGACCTCAAACGCAGGGTCACAAGTTGGAACCGAGGGGCCGAGCGCCTTTTCGGTTTTACCGCCGACGAAGCAATTGGCATGCCGATTGCGGCGATCATCCCAGAGGAGAGGCACAACGAAGAGCTAGCAATTTTCGAACGCTTCCGGGGCGGCGAACGAGTTGAGCCTTTCGATACTTTTCGCCGACATAAGGACGGCGGCGTAATTGATGTGTCCCTGAGTGTTTCCCCTATTCGAAACCTCGACGGTCAAATCGTCGGAGCGTGTTCAGTCACGCGCGAGATTACGCAGCGAAAGCGTAATGAGAAACGAATTGCTATGCTCGCCCGAGAGGCCGAGCATCGAACGAAGAATGTACTTCAAGCCGTTCAGACGATTGTCCATTTATCTCAGGCTCAAACCGCCGAGAAACTTAAGCGGGTCATCGAAGGTCGGATTCAAGCTCTCGCCAATGCCCATGGACTGCTCGCCGAAACTCGTTGGGTTGGCGCGGATCTCGCCAAGCTCGCGAGGCAAGAACTTGCGCCCTACCTCCAGGCAGAACGACCGCGTGCTCGAATTGACGGGCCGCTTGTCCCGCTTGATCCCACGGCGGCCCAAGCGATTGCAGTATTGTTGCATGAACTTACAACTAATGCAGCGAAATATGGGGCGCTGTCTGAATTCGATGGACAGGTTGAAATCAAGTGGGTGCGGCTCTCACATGATCGATTGCTCCTCACCTGGACCGAAACAGGTGGTCCGGTAGTCGCCCCGCCAGCGCATCGGGGGTTTGGGACGCGTGTAATGGAAACATTGATAAAGCTAGATCTCAATGGGGAGCTACGTTTCGATTGGCGTAGAGCAGGGCTGCTTTGTGAGATCGAGCTTCAGCAGACGTAAGTTCGGTACCGCGTATCATGGTTGCCGGGCTGGCTTTCGATTTGCCACCCGCGCTCGCGCCGTCTCCGCAACCTCTCCGACGGGCCGAGCGCTACCGCTTTGCGAATGGCTTAAGCGAAAGCTTGACATCAAGCCACAATTAAAGAGCCGATTGACACAGATTACGCTTTGTAGGAGCTGCGTCCGCGGCGAACCTCCGTAACCTGAGGGCGCTCCCCGACGGCGTTTCGGTAAGGGTGACGCCTATTACCGTTCCACGCCGCCAAATCGTACGGGCCCAATAGCCCAGGGTCGGAACCTTTTCTAAGGACGTTCAGAAAGTATTCGGTTGGAAGGTCGAAGCACGCCGCAAACCGAGCCGTCATTCGGATCACACGATCCGTCGCGCCCAGCAGCAGTGCTCCGGTGTCCGACGTGATCGCCCCGCCGTCGAACGCCGCTACCACTTCACGTCCGTCTACAGGTGCAAACCCAAGTAAATCTGCGCTACACTCTGTCGGCATCGGGATGCTCCTCGAATCGGCAAGAAGCCGTTGCTACACAACAACTTTCGCTGATTCGGCGCCCCGATGCACTCCTCAGTGTGAGATATCCTGGTTAGCGCTTTCCCGTAGCAATTATGGCGGCCGCTGCAGCGAACGACATCAACTAGCAGAAAAGCATTAGGTCGCGGAGGCGCGGCCACCATTCGCAAAGATGAACAGCCCGGACAGCAGTGCGAAGGTCAAAAGCGTTAAGGCCACACGTCCCCCCGGCTATCAGACGCGAGTTTCGGTCCCGCGCGGCCTGAAGAGAATCTGGGCGGATGCCAAATCATCATTGCGAGTGCCCGCGCGCCGTTCTGCGGAACGCTTTTCCATCGCCTGCGTTTTCTTCGCGCCGCGGCCACGGATGCACTGGTTTGCGGAGCCGCTGTCCGCGCTCCCGATGGCAATTCCGCCATCCAAAGGGCGGGCTGCGCGTTTGCACCAGGACATCCATCCGATGCCCGGCGCCTACTGGAAGGGATATCTGCGCCTCTCGCTCGTCACCTGCCCGATCGAGCTTTTCCCCGCCACCTCACAGGCTGAGAAAACCCACTTCCATCAGATCAATACCAGCAA
Source organism: Bryobacteraceae bacterium (assembly GCA_036501045.1). Classification (GTDB taxonomy): domain Bacteria; phylum Acidobacteriota; class Terriglobia; order Bryobacterales; family Bryobacteraceae; genus Bog-105. The sequence goes on along the minus strand of DASYAX010000311.1, from coordinate 298 downwards.
CGGCCATCGCCTACGCCAGCAGATGGTGGACGAGGAGACCGGCCGCGTCGTCGAAGGCGAGCACAAGGGCCGCGGTTACTCTACGCCGCGGTCGATCGAGCCGGGGTGGCTTTGGCATCGACCCGCTACCTCACCACGCAGCAGGTCCGACCCGTCGCCGATCTGATAATCGCGAAATAGAAATCCGCCGCGGCCGAATCCGCGACTGCCCTCGCGCGCGTGTGAGGCCAACCAATTGAGTTAACCGGGGTGATGAAGACGAATATTTACGCGCCATTCTGGATCATCAAAGCGGCGT
>DASYAX010000310.1:0-18962 GCA_036501045.1 Bryobacteraceae bacterium | reverse complement strand
GCGCACGAGCGGCAGATGCTCGAGCTGCACGCGCAGGAATTTCGCAAACAGCTTGCCGCCGGCGTGCCGATGGCATCGGGCTCGGATGTCGGACCGTTTCCGCACGGCACTCAAGCCCACGAGATCGAGCTCATGGTGAAGTACGGCATGAAGCCGCTGGACGCGCTGCGGGCGGATCTGCTGCATGGGGCAAAATTGCTGGGTTGGGAAGGGCAAATCGGCGCGCTCAAGCCGGGCTATTTCGCGGACATCATTGCGGTGCCGGGCAATCCGCTCGAAGATATCAGCGTAGTGACTCGCGTCAGTTTCGTAATGAAGGGCGGCGTGGTCTATCGCCAATGACGCTTAAATCGGCAGCAAGCCGAGCGCCGCTTCAATTTCAGAGCGGGTATGAGCGTCACCGGTTAAGCTCGTGACCTCAATCCCCTTTTCGTACATGGCGCGGGCATCGTCTAGTTGCCCGAGTTTCTCGAACGCCTGGCCTCCATGGAAGTAGGCGGCGGCATAGTTGGCGTCCTGCTGCAACAGATTGCGAAATTCCTTAACGGCCTGCTCGAGATCACCGCTCTTCGAATACTCCATGGCAAGTCCATAACGGGCGAAAGAATTGCTCCCATCCTGCGCCACCATCTGCTTCAGGATGTCGATCCGATTGCTTGCCATGCTTTCATTTTGTCAGGAGGCGAACTCACGTACTTGCCGCGCTGCGTTCTCGACGGCGCCGGCGGCTTTGGCGGTGGTTGCCCGGGTGGTTTCCTTGGCGGTTTTCGCAGCTTCGCCAAAGTGGTGGTGGGCCTTACCGGCTATACCGCCGAGCAGCCCAGCGGCCGTTTCCGCTCCTTCGCGGCTTTTGCGGAACGCCTGCTCGACAAAGTCGAGTGTCCAATTCGTGCAAGCCGGAATGACCAGAGCGATGCCCATGGCGGTGAGTCCGCAGCCGAGTCCAATGAGTGTCGCGCCTACAATGCCCGATTTCGAGGTGTGTTTCATTATGTTTCTCCAAACCTAGCCGTTGGATGCAAGCCTTGCCCGATATCGTTTCGATATAGCTTCGGAAGGCTTTAGAAAGTGAAGTTCAATCCGCCCCGGATGGCGCGCGGCGCCTGCACGATCAGCAGGCTTCGGCCGTCGGTGGACCCCAGCGCAACGTACCCTTGCGCCAATAGATTGCGCAAATCGGCGGTGACCTCTAAATGCCCCGGCATCCCAAAGAAGGACGGCAAAGGCTGCCTTACGGCAAAATTCAACCCGGGCGCGATCGAAGCGAGTTGCGTCGTGAAAACGTGCCGCGGAATGATCGAGCTGGGATCCATCCACCCATAACTGGCGCTAAAGCGCGTGCCGGAAAACCGCGTCCGGGCGTTGAGATTCGCACTGGCGACGTTATGCGTGCCGGATTGTAGAAAACGGCCCTGAGCCGCTCCGTCGACCGCGAGGCCCCCATCCGCGCTGGTGAACCCGCCCATGCGTCCGTAGGCGACCGCCATATCTACCAGACTGTTCATCTGCTGATCCACAGAGGCAAGGTAACCGCGGCGCGTGTATTGGCCAATGTTATAAGTTGACGTCTTCGATATCCCGTCGAAAAGCACATCTTCCGGGTCGAGGGAGCTGACATCGCCGGCGAGCGTCAGCCGGCCGTTCGAGACGTTTTCATAGAAGGCGCTGGCCGCGTAGGTCCGCGATCCGGATTTTTTCTGATACCCAAGTTCGTAATCCTGACTGCGCTCCAGCTCCAGGCGATTGTTGCGATTCGAAATCTGAGGCAAGCGGGCCAGCGAATTGACGGCGCTGTCCAGATCGACGGGAGCCGGCGCATCGGCTTCCGCCGACTCATACCCTTGATGCGCCGTCAGCTCGTCGGGGCGGCCACCATCGTTATAGGCTAGGATGAACTCTCCCGCGCCTCCCAGTTGAACCGTCGTCCGCAGAAATGGACTCACCCGGCTCGCATGCTGCAGGTAGTCGACCGATTCGCCGGTCATTCCATATTCCAAATGCACGTTGTCCAGCGGGTCGGCTACTTCGTAAACGCTCAGGCTCATCGTTCGCAGAGTAGGAGCCGCGCCAGCGGGCCCGTTACTTCCTGCCAGTTGGCCACTGCCCATGGATTCGCCAAAACGGCTCAGTTGCAGGACCGTCAGCGTTACTTCCGGCGGATTGCCGAAGCCGCCATCCGCATTCCGGCTGTAGATGGCGCAGAGACCCATGGCAGCGGGGCCGAAATTGGTATTTTGCCCGTACGTACCCGCCACCTGTAGTTGATTTTTGCCCAACACATTGGTTGAAAGGGCGAAACCGGTTCCTAAATCGCCTTGCGTCGAATCGGGGTCAAGCAGACCGCTCTCGCCGCCTGAAACAGAGAGCATCGCATGGGTGCCGGAAAACACCTTGGGGCGCAGCGCGGCGGAAGCCGATTCTTCCTCGGGCAGAAACCGCGTGATTGGCCGGGTGGCGGGCGAAGAACGCAGTACCCACTTCCAATCGTTCGACATGGCGCCGGACGGCACGGTATAGCTCAGCTCAATATTGCTGAACAACGTCGCCAAATGAATCTGAAGAACGCTATCCGAGCCGCCTTTCACCGCGATCCCGTCGCGAAACGCCGGCAGGAAACTGGCGAGCGAAACGCGCACGGAGTAGCTGTCAATCGGCAAGCCGGCAAAAGCAAAGCGCCCATCGGGAGCGGTAATCGTACGCGCTACCAGCCGCTCATAGCGATTGAATAACTGAACGCTAGCGCCCAGTTGCGGCGTTCCAGCCGAATCCATTACCGAACCCAGAAGGTTGCCGGTAACCGGCAGTGCGAGATCCGCCGCTCGCGACTGGCTGCCCAGAGCCAGGAGCCCTGTCGTGACAACCATTGCAGCGAACTTTCTGCTCGCGAAGCCAGATTGCAAAAAGAACCTTCTTTACGTCTACGATGTTACCGTAAATTGGGCTGAGGGTGTGAGGCTCTGATTCTTCAGCTTGTCGTCGACTTTCAGTTTGAGGGTATAGCGGCCGGGCGGAAGAGAGGCCAGCGGCAACTTCTTCTCAATTGTCACCAGAAACGCCGAAGCATTCGGAATCGACACCAAATCTTCCGTTTGACTCATTACCGTTTTGTGATCGGCGTTGTTTACGACTTCATATTCAATAGTGCCCTGCGGTTTCTTGGTTTTTTGATCCATGCCCAAGTTGTAAAACTCGGTGTAGATGCCCATGGTTTCGTTCTGCTTGAAAATGTCGCCGATGCGCGGCCGCACCTTCGAGCTGCGGATCACAAACTGGCCCGTGCCGATGCTGTTGGTGGGCACACGCTCCAGCTCGTCGGCCAAAATTACGCTGCTCGCTCCCAGTTGATCTTCGTCATAGTGCGGCACCGCCAATGCAGTCTCATAGGTGTTCATGGTGTTTCCCACCGTGTCTTTGGCTACGATATTCAGGCGGTAGGTACCCGGAGGCAGCGGTATTCGTTTCGAGTAGATCTGCGAGCCGTTCATCGCCTGCTGCAGCATCTCGGAAGGGAGTTGCGAGCTGACGGTATCTTCGAACCAGTTCACCGAGCGGCGCGTCAAGGTGGTGATGCGGCCATATATGTTGACCGTGGCCTTGGATATCTTGTCCTTGCTCGCGTAGTTCAAGTCGCTGTTCTTGAACTGCACCATGATGTTCGCGTACACCGTGGCGTCGGTGACGCGGATGTAGTCGACCCGCACCGACATGGGCAGCGTATTGTAACGGATATTGGAGCTGACGATGGCATCCAGATCTTTGAACTTGATGACCGGGGCCTTCATCAAATTGGCGAGCTGTTCCAAGCGCGTGAACTCGTTCATACTCTCCGGCAGTGGCTCGTTGCCGGTGCCCAGATGGGTGCCATCGGTGCGCTCGAAGCGCTGGGTCTTATCGGCCGTACCCATTTGCTCGGACAAAGTCAAACCGGCCCCCGGAACATAGAGCAGCGCGTCTTTCTCTTCCGGATCGGTAGCGATCTTATATTCGCCGCTCATGCTAGCGTCCACGAACTCGATATTGACGTTGGTGCCAACGCCTTCGATGTAGCGATAGCGCCAATCTTCGAACGGGTAAGTGGAGGTCTCGCCGCCGCCCTCTTCGATGGGTCGCTCATAGCTGCCGCCCGATGGGTGCGAATCGATTTCGTCCGGCGCGCCGTACTTGATGTAGATCATTCCTCGATCGGTTTTCCAGCCTGGAATGCCCGACGCATAGTGATCGTTCGCGTACGCAATGCGGCGGTAGTGCTCTTCCTTGTATTCGTTCTCTTCGGTGTCAGGCGTCGGGTCGCGGCGTAGCCAGAATTGTTCGACAAACTGCTGCCGTTCCTCATCCGTCTTCAGACGCTTGAAGGCGGTCCGCTCCTCGTCGGTGATGATGTAGGCCACGTCCTCGCTCATCCACTTCTTCCAAGGGCCAGCCAATTCTTTTTCGAGAGCCTTCTGCTTCTTGGCTATCTGCTTGGCGGTCAGCGGCTTAGCGATTGTCTCGCTACTCGAGCTGCTGGTTTTCGAGTTTTTTTGAGCCGCGAGCGGAGCGCTCGCCACCGTCAGTGCCAGGAGACCAGCCAGAAGCGCAACGGGGAAGGCGGAGGAGAACTTCATACTAAAGAACCACCTTTGTAGGCTGTGAGGGATACATTATCAAGTCTAAGAGGGTTTGTAACAAACGTCAACGCCGTGACGTAGATTCCCGGCTTTACGTTTCAGGCACTTTCCCGGCATGCACTCCACTGTACACCACTTCGCTGGTGTGCCTTAGCGGCGAGGGTATGAAGGCGAATACGATATTCGGTAGAAGCACTCCCAAAATGAAGAGTTTCGAGGTGCTCGGCGCCCTTGGGCTGCTATTTACAAGCTAGTTAGCATAAACTTACGTCCAAGAGGTTAAATGGCTGTCGACGTGCATCTCCGACAAATTTTGTAACCGGAACGTCGACGCACGACACATACCACCCGTCCAGGTGTCTAGTTGAGCGAATCCAGGAACCAATTCGCAGGCGCACTCCTGCTGGTACTCACCGTGGCGGCCGTGATCGCGGCCGTGTTGAGCTTCCAGCACTTGCGCTCCTATCCCGTTCACGACGATGGCGTGACATGGGTTGACCAGGCTGGGGTTGACCAAGCTGGGGTTGACCATGTTGTGGCAGCCTACCTGTCTCCGGGCGGCCCCGGCGACAAGGCAGGCATTCGCCTCGGCGATCAACTGATCCGCATCCAGGACTTTCCCATCCAAAAGGCGCTGGACGTCCCACAAGCGCTCTGGCAAATCCCCATCCTGGGACCCGCCCGCTACACCCTGCGCCGTGGCGGCATCGAGTTCCAGAAGAACAATATCTTCATCCAGGCCGCTGCTCGTGACAGCGCCCTTTACTACCAATATTTCGTCGGATTTTTCTACCTGGTCATTGGCCTCTTCGTCTATTTCCGCCGGACCAGCGCCTCCAAGTCGCTCCACTTCTTCCTTTTGTGCCTCGCTTCGTTTGCGGTTTCCTGTTTCCACTACTCGGGGAAGCTAAACACCTTTGACGAGTTTATGTATTGGGGCAATCTGACCGCCGGTCTGCTCGCGCCCACCATTTTTCTGCACTTTTGCCTAACGTTCCACGGACGGCCCCGCTTCCTCGAGCGCCGCGGTTCCTGGCTGTTTCTTTATCTGCCTGCGCTGTTTGTCACGGGCGTAGTTCTCGCTTCGGCGGAAGATTTGCTGAAATTCGCCACGCCGCTTCTCGAGGTTCGCTGGTTTCTCGATCGGCTGACGCTCGGGATTGAGATGTTGCTGTATTTCATCGGCGCGGCTGCCCTTGGTTTCGATTTCGCCCACGCCCAAGATCCGGTGCTGCGCCGCCAGTTGAAATACCTGCGCAACGGGGCTTTGGTGGGCCTTGCGCCCTTCGCCTTGCTGTATGCCGTGCCCTACGTTTTCGGCGCTGTGCCGGGGCACCTGATGAACCTCAGCGTTCTCTCGATGGCGCTGATTCCGCTCACCTGGGCCTACGCCATCACCCGCTATCGGCTCATGGACGTCGATATCATCTTCCAGCAAGGCTATGTCTACACGCTCGCTACGCTTGCCGTGATCGGCGCTTTCTACGGGCTCTTTTTCCTGATTTTCGACACGCATAGCATCACGCCGCCCGCCTTTGTGGTTCTCATCGCCTTCGCCACCTTCGTCTTTCAACCCATTCGCCGCTGGATTCAGGAGCAGCTCGACCGTTGGGTTTTTTATCGCGATCGCTATGACGCCCGTCTCACCCTCATCGAATTTGCCCGCGAGCTCAGTTCGGAAACCGACCAGAACGCTATGTTGGCGAGAGTTTCCGACCGGCTGCTGCGCACGCTTTCCATCCAGCAGGTGGGCTTTTTTCTGCTGGATGAGAGCGAGGGCCAGTTTCGCCTGCATTCGTTGAGTCAGCGCCTGGGCCGGAATCCGAAGGCCATTTCGAGTTCGCTCGATTTGAGTTTTCTGCAGGAATCGGCCGGCAAACAATATCTCTTCTTCGAGCGTCCCAAGCATCTCCTCGATATTGTCTTCCGGGAATGGCCCCTGGTGGTTCGCGAGACCATCGCCGAGCTGGATTTCACTTACTACGTAGCATGCAAATCGCGCGGAAGGACCATTGCTTTTTTTGCTGTGAGCCGCACAACGGAGGGCGATTTTCTTTCAAGCGACGACATTGACCTGCTGGTGACGCTATCGAACTATGTCGCCATTGCCATCGAGAATTCCCGGCTCTACACGTCTCTGCAGAGAAAGGCAGATGAATACGAGCGCCTCAAGGAGTTCAGCGAAAACATCGTCGAATCCATCAACGTCGGTATTCTTGCCGCCGGCTTGGATGATCGGGTAGAGAGCTGGAATACGCAAATCGAGCGCTTGACCGGCATTGGCCGCGATGCAGCGGTAGGACGCCGCCTGGCGGAGTTGTTTCCACCCGAGCTGTGCCAGAAATTCGATGAAGTGCGCAGCGAAGAAGGCGTGCACAACGTCTATCGCGTCGCTCTTCCGGCCCCGATTTCAAGTAAGGAAGCCGCGCCGCTTGAAGAAGCCGGCGGCGCGCACACGCAAAACGGCCACGCGGCCAATGGCCATGGCGGTTTGGAACTTGCGCGGTCCGTCACGCCCGCGCGCGAATCGATCGTCAACCTGGCCATCGCTCCGCTGGTGTCGCGGGAGCTGAAGCAGATCGGCCGGCTGATTATTTTCGACGACGTCACCGACCGCGACGAGCTGGAGCGCCGCTTGGTTCAGGCCGACAAGCTCGGTTCTATCGGCTTGCTGGCGGCCGGCGTGGCGCATGAGGTCAATACGCCGTTGGCGGTAATTTCCACCTACGCGCAGATGCTGGCGAAGCAGGTGTCGGGTGACGAGCAGAAATCGAAGCTGCTCGAAAAAATCGCCAAACAGACCTTCCGCGCCAGCGAAATCGTAAATTCGCTTTTGAATTTCTCGCGTACCTCGCCCACCGACTTTGTCGAAGTGGATCTGAATCGTGTGATTCTCGAGACCGTTTCGCTGGTGGAGCATCAGTACAAGAGCTCGGGCGTTCATCTACAACTCACCCTGGCCGAAGACCTGCCGGCGATTCGAGGCAACGCCGGCAAGCTCCAGCAAGTGTTTCTCAACCTCTTCATTAACGCCCGCGATGCCATGCTGAGCGGCGGCACGCTAACGGTGCGCTCGTGGCGCGAAAGCGGATTTGCGCATGTCGAAGTTTCCGACACTGGGCAGGGCATCCCGCCGGAGCATCTGGCCCGCATCTACGATCCGTTTTTCACCACCAAAGGACCGAAGAAGGGAACTGGTCTCGGCCTCTCCATCAGCTACGGAATCGTCCAGGAGCACAAGGGCCTCATCGAAGTAGATAGTCTCCTGGGCCGGGGCACCCGCTTCCGCCTGGAGTTTCCCGAAATCGCCGTGCACACGCTGCGAGCCGTGGAGCCCCGGCGCCATGCTTTGCCCGCCTGAATATTCAGTAAAGAGCGTCTGCTACAACCACATTAGTGGCTTTTCCCAATCAAGCTTTACCCGCCGACCGCGTGGGTCCGCCCGAACGCCGCCGCATCCTCGTCATTGACGATGAGGCCGATATCCGCGAGAGCCTGGAACTGTTGCTTTCGAGCGAAAATTACCTTGTCGATCTTGCCGAGAATGCCACTTCCGGATTACAGAAGTTCGAAACGGGCGCGCACGATCTGGTGCTGCTCGATCTGATGATGCCCGACCGCTCCGGCATGGAGGTGCTTACCGACATACGGCAGCGCGATCAGGAAACGCCGGTTTTCATGCTGACCGCTTACGGCTCGGAAGAAGTGGCCGTGCGCGCGCTCAAATCCGGCGCCAACGATTACTTCGCCAAGCCCTGGGACAACGACAAGCTGTTGATCGAGATTGACCGGATGATCTCGAAAGGCCGTCTCGAGCGCGAGAATACGCAGCTCAAGCGTGCCCTGAAACAACGCTACGCGTTTCCGAACATTGTCGGCAAGAGCGAACGTATGCTGCGCTTGCTCGATCAAGTGGCGCAGGTCGCCCCCAGCCGCGCCACTATTTTGATCACGGGCGAAACCGGCACCGGTAAAGAGCTGATCGCCAAAGCCGTGCATGCGCATTCGGCGCGCGCCGACCAGATGTTCGTTCCCGTTAACAGCGGGTCACTGCCTTCGGAGCTGCTGGAATCGATCCTCTTCGGACATTTGAAAGGCTCATTCACGGGCGCCATCGCGAACCGTAAGGGTCTGTTTGAAACCGCCAACCGGGGAACTATCTTCTTCGACGAGGTCGGAACCATCGGACCGGAGATTCAGGTAAAGCTCCTACGTGTGCTGCAGGACCGCGAATTCATGCCGCTCGGATCGAACGAAAGCGTGCGGGTTGATGTGCGTATCATCGCCGCTACCAACGCCGACCTGAAAAAACTCGTGGACGAGGGCAAATTCCGCGAGGATCTATATTACCGGCTTAACGTAATCAACCTCAACCTTCCGCCTCTGCGCGATCGCAAAGACGATATACCTTTCTTGGTAGAACATTTCTTTACGCGCTACTGCCATGAAAATGAAAAGTTCCTCAACAACGACGGGAGATCGATTCTGAGTTTCGAACCGGACGCCGTCCAGATACTTATGGAACATAACTGGCCGGGTAATGTCCGCGAGCTTGAGAATGTTGTGGAACGGGCCGTCGTACTCACTACCAGCGGCTCCGTTCCCGCCCATGTTCTTCCGGATCATCTCCAACAGGCCAGCGGTATGCGCATCTCGCGCGACACCAACGGGCTGCTCGCCCCGGATGCTTCGCTGTTTGAGATCGTGGCAGACTACGAGCGCCGCAAAATTATCGAGGCGCTGGAGCGCGTCAACTACAGTCAGACCGAAGCCGCCGAGGCGTTACATATTCCGCTCTCGACTCTAAATCAGAAGATTAAGCGCTTGAGCATCGACATCAAGCGCCGGACTCCCAGCCAATGAAATTTCTTGTATTTCTATCAGTCTTGATCGCGGCTTCGCAAGCCGTCGCCCAGGTAGCCGCACCGCCTGCGGCGCCGGATCTTTCAAAACTGCAAACGCAACTCGCGCGAGACCAAAGGATCTTGCAGGATTGGCCGAATCTCGCCCGCTACCGCGAAGAGAACGCCAACCTTGCGCCTCCGGCGGCTGGAGTGGACCGCGTGGTCTTCATGGGCGACTCGATCACTGATGGGTGGGGAAGGCACTACGGCAAGTTTTTCCCTGGCAAGCCTTACCTTAACCGTGGCATCAGCGGTCAAACCACGCCGCAGATGCTCGTCCGCTTTCGCCAGGATGTCATCGATCTCAAGCCCAAGGTCGTCGTGATTCTAGCCGGCACCAACGACATCGCCTCCAACACCGGCCCGGAAAGCCTGGCCGACATCGAAGGTAATCTCACCGGAATGGTTGAGCTGGCCAAAGCGGATCAAATCCGTGTGGTGCTTTCCTCCGTCATGCCGGTCTGCGATTACATCAAGCCGCAAACCGCCCGCCGGCCTCCCGAAACGATCCTTGCTTTGAATGCCTGGATCAAAGATTACTGCGACAAAAACGGCCTCGTCTATCTTGACTACTATACGGCCATGCTCGACGATCACAAGATGCTGAAGAAGGAGCTTACCTTCGACGGCCTGCATCCGAACGACGCCGGCTACGAAGTAATGTCGCCGTTGGCCTCTGAGGCAATCGCCAAGGTGCTTGCACAGTAAGCAGGTGTCTATCCGCACCGAAACAAAACCATCCGGAGCATTCCCGCGCGTCGCGTGGTCATGGCCAGGGTCAGCGCCGCTGCTGTTCGGCATCACCATTCTCGCCAGCGCTTGCCTGCTCTTCCTGGTTCAGCCGCTTTCCTCCAAGCTCATCCTTCCCTGGTTCGGCGGATCGGCCGCCGTTTGGATCACCTGTCTGCTCTTCTTCCAAACCGGCCTGCTTCTCGGCTACTTGTACGCGCATGCGCTGACTCGCTATATCCGCCCGAGATACCAGGCCGTTGTTCATGCCGCGCTCCTTTTGCTGAGCATGGCAGCGCTTCCTATTCTGCCCAATCCGCTGTGGCAGCCCAAGCCTGGCGAAGACCCGACTTGGCGCGTTTTCGGCGTGCTCGCCACTTCCGTCGGCCTACCCTACCTTCTGCTTTCTTCCACCAGCCCACTGCTGCAAAGCTGGTATGCCAAACGCAAATTAGGTGCGCTGCCCTATCGTTACTTCGCGCTTTCAAACGCCGGATCGCTGCTGGCTCTGCTCGCCTATCCAGTGCTCGTCGAGCCTTACCTGAGCGGACACAGGCAAGCCTTCCTGTGGTCGGCGGCCTTCGCCGTGTTCGCGCTGTTGTGTATCGCGACGGCAGCTACTACCACGCGTAGCCTCCCCGCCGGTCTCCTCGATGCCGGAACCTCGCCAGTAAGCAAGCTTCCTGCTACTACCATCTTTTTTTGGGTCTCGCTCCCCGCGTGCGCGTCCGCTCTGCTGCTGACCGTGACCAATCTGCTGACGCAAAATATCGCTCCTATGCCCCTGCTTTGGGTGCTCGCCCTCAGCATTTACCTGTCGACCTTTATTTTGTGTTTCGAAAGTGACCGCTGGTATAAGCGAATGCTCTTCATTCCACTCGTACTCCCGGCGCTTTGGTTTCTGGCATCGAGCAGCGGCACCATCGACAGCGACAAGATCAAGGTTACGGTCCCGCTTATCGGACTCGCGCTCTTCGTCTGTTGCATGGCGTGCCATGGCGAACTGGTCCGGTTAAAACCCGGAGCAGAAGATCTCACGGCGTTTTATCTTTGCCTTTCAGCCGGCGGCGCGCTGGGCGGTTTATTTGTCGCTCTGTTTGCTCCGCACGTGTTTCCCGCCATGTACGAGGACCCGATTTCCTACGTGTCGTGCGCCTTGTTGCTGTTGCTTGTTTTTTGGTACGAGCGCCCCCAGTGGCGCAGACCGCATCTCGCTCTGTCGTTATGGCTCGGGGCCGCCGCAGCCGCCATTTTTTTCGGCGGATACGCCTCGCAGCAGACCTGGCGCGAGATTCGCGGCGCCAACTTGCTGGCACGCAACTTCTACGGCGCCCTTCGGGTGATGGATTTCAGCGACGGGAAGCGGAGAGTCCGCGAGCTGAGCCACGGCACCATCACCCACGGGCTTCAGATTCTGGACCCGCGTCTCAGACATCTACCCACAAGCTACTATGGCCGCGATTCGGGTGTCGGCCTCACTTGGCGCGTCCTGGAGAGCCAGGGTCCTCTTCGCATGGGCGTCGTCGGCCTTGGCGCGGGAACCCTAGCCGCCTATGGGAGAGTAGGCGATACGCTGCGCTTTTACGACATCAATCCTTTGGTGCCAGGCATTGCCAAAACAAAATTCACTTTTTTGGCGGATTGCCCCGCGCATATCGATATCGTCATGGGTGACGCTCGCCTCTCGATGGCGCAGGAACCAGTGCAGCGGTTCGACATTCTCGTCATCGACGCGTTTTCTGGCGACGCCATTCCGGTTCACCTGCTAACGCGCGAAGCGTTTCGGATCTATTGGCGCCATTTAAAGCCGGATGGTGTGCTCGCTGTGCACGTTTCAAATCACTACCTGGATCTTGCGCCCATCGTCATGCTTGCCGCTAAAGAGGCCGGCAAGCCAGCTTGGCAGATCGATAACGACGATGACGATTCCACCGAAGTGTACGCTTCCACTTATGTTCTGGTCTCCGGACGCCCCGGCTTTTTTCAGAGCAATCTGCTGAAAGGCCAGCTCGAACCCATCGCCGTTCCGCCTCACCTGCGCCCCTGGACCGACGATTTCAGCAATCTTTGGCAAGTCCTGAAATTCAGCGGCTGAACGTGTGGAGTATTTCATTGGACAACACCCCTGAGTTCTTCAACGATCTCGGAGTTCTCCATAAGCAGCACGGCCGTTTGGACGAAGCCATCGCGGCCTACCAGCAAGCTCTCGCCCTGAATCCACAGTTCGCCAACGCCCATTACAATCTCGGCAATGCCCATCGAGCCAAGAATAATCTCGAGCCGGCGGCGGAGTCTTTTCGCCTCGCCGTGAAATGTTCCGTGAAAGCTGATCCCGTGCACGGTCACGCGTTGGCTGCTTTAGGACAGGTGCTTGCCGCTGTAGGGCGCGCTGATAACGCCATCCCGTATCTGCAAGAAGCGCTCACTCTGATGCCGGATGATCCCGAATTATGGTATCTATGCGGCTGCCTCGAAAATTCGCGGAAAGAATATGTCGCCGCGATCGCTTGTTTTCAAAACGCCTTGCGGCTCGCACCGGGCTGGGCCGAAGCGCAGCACAATCTGGCACAGGCGCTGTTCCAACTCGGGCAGGTGACGGCGGCATTCCGGTTATTTCAGTCGGCCGATTCTGAATTATCACGGGCGATGATCGCCGTCATCATCCCCGGCGTTCCGGAAGCGGGCAATCAAGCCATCCTTGAGGCCCGGCAAGCCTTCGCGGAAGATCGGGTCGCCCCGTCGCGCCCACGAACACGCGTCGCTCGTCTTCGCATCGGCTATGTGTCTTCCTTCTTCCAGCGCGATAACTGGATGAAACCCGTCTGGGGTTTGATCAATCAACACGATCGCCGCCTTTTTGAAATTCACCTGTTCTCCGACGCGCCCGTTTCCGACATCAGGCAGGGCTATCGCGTCCACCCGGAAGATCGCTTTCACGACATCACTGGACTTTCCGTTCAGGTGGTGGCCAAGCAGATCGAGGACGCGTCCATCGATCTGCTGATAGACCTGAACGGCTACAGCAACCTGCGTCGCTTACCGCTCTTCACATTGCGGCCTGCGCCCGTGATCGCCGGTTGGTTCAACATGTTCGCAACTACCGGGATGCCCTGTTATGACTACCTGATCGGCGATCGCGAAGTCATTCCTCCGGAAGAAGAGAAATTCTATTGCGAAAAAATCGTCCGCGTGCCGGGTAGTTATTTGACGTTTGAGGTGAATTATCCGGTACCCGACGTGGCCAGCCCGCCCTGTCTCGCCAATCGAACGTTTACTTTCGGCTGCCTCGCGCCACAATATAAAATCACCAGCGAGGTCATTGCCGCGTGGAGCAGAATTCTGCAACGAGCGCCGGAAAGCTCGCTCCTGCTGAAAAATACCGCGCTGGTCTCGCCGGGTGCGCGGCAGTTTGTGCACGGTCTCTTCCGTGGCAACGGCGTTCCGCCCGAGCGAGTGCGGCTCGAAGGCCCGGCGGATCACTATCGCTTTCTTGAAACCTACGGCGAGATCGACCTCGCCCTCGACACCTTCCCTTACAACGGAGGAACCACCACCACCGAGGCTATTTGGCAAGGTGTCCCGGTGTTGACGTTTTATGGCGACCGTTGGGCTTCTCGTATCAGCGCATCGATTCTAAAAGCGGCAAACTTGAGCGGGTTCGTTGCCGGCAATATCGAGGGCTACGAGTCGTTGGCGGTCAAGTTCGCAAATTGCCCGGAATCGCTCGCCGAACTCCGCCTCAAGATGCGCGAGTCTCTCAAAGGCTCCGCGGTTTGTGACACGCCGGCCTTCGCCCGCAACATGGAGAATCTTTACCGGCGGATCACTACCGTGATGGGTGAAGTTCCTCGAGCCGCGCGGCCTGCGTCATGAGGTAATTCTGCTCCGGCAGGCTGCTCGTGCGGCCAGCGGCCGTTCGGTAATTCGCAATGGCAGCCCGATAGTCTCCGGCCATTTCCAGCAGGTGCGCCCGCACGGCGTCGAGGCGATGATGGCCCTTCAATCGTTCATCCTCATCGAGTACCTTCAGCCGTTCCAGCCCGGCGGAAGATCCGTGCACCATCGCCACTGCGATGGTGTGGCTGAGCGTCACCATCGGATTATCGGACATGCGTTTCAGCAGATCATACAGCGCCAGGATTTGCGGCCAGTCGGTCTCCTCCGCGCGCGCCGCTTCATCATGGACTGCGGCGATCGCGGCCTGCAGTTGGTAGGAACCAATCGATCCCTTTGACAAGGCCGCAGTGATGAGCGCGACGCCCTCGGAGATTTCCATCCGGTCCCACAGCGTTCGATCCTGTTCGGTCAGCGGGATCAACTCCCCGTGCGCTCCGGTGCGAGCGGCGCGGCGTGCATCGGTCAACAATAAAAGCGCGAGTAATCCCGCCACCTCGCCATCGTCCGGCAGCAGGTTGTGCACAATCCGGGTCAGCCGGATCGCTTCGCGAGACAGTTCAAGCCGCTGCAGATTCGGCCCGCTGCTGCTGATGTATCCTTCGCTGAAGATCAGGTAGAGGACGTGCAGTACCAGGCGGAGCCGTTGGGCGCGCTCTCCGCTGGTCGGCAGCCCGAAGGGTACACCGGAAGCCTTGATGGTGTGCTTGGCCCGGCTGATCCGCTGCGCCATCGTCGCCTCCGGTACCAGGAACGCGCTGGCGATTTCGGCCGTGGTCAGGCCGCCTACTGCCCGCAATGTCAGAGCCACCGCTGACGATGGGGTCAGTGATGCATGGCAGCACGTGAACAGCAGGATGAGAGTGTCGTCTTGATCGGCCTCTTGATGCATGCCGTCCGCCGGAGCCAGGGCATCGCTTTCCATGGCCGCCGTCGTCTCCCGCCGCCGGCGCGCGAGCTCGCTGCGCAAGTGATCTGTCATGCGCCGCGAGGCAACCTGAATCAGCCAGGCGCGAGGATTATCGGGGACGCCTTCTCGCGGCCATTGAATGGCGGCCGCCAACAACGCCTCTTGCACGGCGTCTTCGGCGTCCGCGAAGTCATGGAAACGGCGGATGACCGCCCCGAGCACCTGGGGCGCGAGATCCCGCAACAGATGCTCGAAACGGCTGTCCAATAACCGCGGTGTCACGGCGCTACCCGTCAGATGAGTTCGTCACACGGCGCGCTCATCACCGGCCGTACTTCGATGGGCATGTTTAGCGGCGCCCCGCTGATTCCCGGCGCCGCCGACGCGCGCGCCGCGATCTGGTACGCGCGTTCCGGACTTTCGACATCGACGATCCAATAACCGGCCAGGAATTCTTTGGATTCCGGGAATACGCCGTCGGTGATGGGTGTTCCGTCCTTCCCGGCCCGCACGAGTTTTGCCTGATCCGGCCAAGTCAAGCCTTCGCCAGTCACCCACTCGCCCGCTTCGCGCAGATCCTTGTTAAAGCTGCGCATGAAGGCGATGTGCGCTTGGATGTCCTTCTTGGTCCAGCCCGGAAACCCCTCGGAGTTTGCCTTCATGGTATTCATCATCAAAATGTATTTCATATCCTTCGCTCCTTTCGACTCGCGCGCCCGTTTGCGCGCTTTCACAGTTGAGTCGGAGCACGCCCGTCATTCTCGACATATGGACCAAGGATGCCCAAAAAAAAATCGATCCCCGCCTTACTGTGAATCGGCCGCCCGCTCCACCTGCTGACCGGCCAGTGGCAGCGTAAAGAAAAATGCCGTGCCTTCACCAGGCTGCGATTCTGCCCAAATCCGGCCCCGGTGACGGTCGATAATGCGGCGGCAGAGCGCTAAGCCGATGCCTGACCCCGGAATGTTTCGCCCGTGCAGCCGCTTGAACAGGCCGAAGATCTGGTCCGCATATCGCTGATTAAATCCAATGCCGTTGTCTTGCACGCGGAACGTCGCCTGTCCGTCCTGGCTGAAAGCGGAGATGTGGATGCGCGGCCGTTCTTCCGGCTTACGATATTTCATCGCGTTGCTTAATAGATTCTGAAATACCTGCGACAACTGAGCATCGTTCCCGACAATTACCGGAAGCGGGTCCCGCGTGATCGTGGCGCCCACCTGCTCGATGGTCCCCCGCAGCGTTTGCAGCGCTTGATCCAGAATCTCTTCACCCGCTACCGGCTGTAGCGTTACATCCGACAGTCCCGACCGCGAATACAACAATAGATCTTCGATCAGCCCGCGCATTCTCCGGCCGTTGTCCAACACCTGCTGCAGCAGCTCGCGCGCCCTGCCATCTAGTTGGTCCCGGCAATCGCGCTCAATCAGTTCGCTGTAGATCAGAATGGTGCGCAGTGGTTCCTGCAGATCGTGGCTAGCCGCGTAGGCAAATTCCTGCAACTCCTCGTTGGTTCGAAGCAACATTTCGTTCGAATCCGTGAGCTCGCGCTCCACCCGCCGCCGCTCCGTTATGTCGCGAAATACCAGCACGACGCCACTGATTCTCCCCTGCGGGTCGCGGACAGGAGCCCCGCCATCGTCAATCGCCAGTTCGGAGCGGTCTTTTCTGATCAGGATCGTATGATTTGCCAAATCGGCAATCGCACCCGTCCGCAATACTTTGGTGACGGGGCTTTCCACTACCTCACGGGTCTCTTCATTGACGATCTCAAATACTTCTTCGAGGCGCCTCGCTCTGGCATCCTCTTGGCTCCAACCGGTGAGCTCTTCCGCCATACCGTTGAGAAACAAAATGCGGCCGTCGTTATCCGTTCCAATCACGCCGTCGCTAATACTCATCAATGTCGTCTCGAGCGACTGGCGCGCCATCTCAACGTCGCTCGCCAACTTCTCGGTGAGGTGAAGAGCGCTGCGCAGCGCCACCAAACCTACGGTCAGCAGACATAACAGCAAAATGCTCCCGGAAACGGCTATGGCGCTCGCCAGGTTCTGATCGGCCTCAGAATTCGTTGACGCCTCGTTGAGCTCGCTTTCTTCAGTTCGAACGGCCGCCGCGCAAAGTTGCCGGATACGATCCATGGCGCGCTTGCCTTGGTTCGTATCCACCAGTTGCAGGGCGGCGCGCGCGCCCTGCGTCCGGTAAACCTCGATCGTACGTTTTAATTCAACCAGCTTGGCGGCCGTCTCTACCGCTAGTCGGGCCACAAAAGGACGCTGATGTTCATGGAAAGCCGCAAACTGTCTCAGCGATTTCAGGTCGGAAGCGATTTCCGGGAGCGCTGCCTGAAATGGTTCCAGATACTGCGGGTTGCCGGTCAGCAGGAATCCGCGCTGGCCGCTTTCGGCGTCCTTCAATTCTGAAAGTAAGCTGTTAACATCTTGGACGAACTCTCGCGTCCGCCGCGCCGCAATTCGCCCCCTGTGGCTCTCGCCGAAACTAACATAGGCGGTCCAAACCGTCGCGGCCAACACGACCAGGGCAAAAGCTAAAGAGCCGATGCCTATCCGCCTGAGCACTCTCCGGTTCGACAAGTGGAAGCCCGTCGGCTATTCTCACACAGCGCAAAAGTGCTATGCGCGCTTAGCCCTTTTTTTCGGCGCCGCCACTTTGCGCCACGCCGCAAAGAGCGCATTGTGCAGCGTTACCTCGTTGGCGGCCGCCAGACGCACTTTCGTGCACCCCTGCCGTCCCCATCCGCCCTGCGCCGGCTCGTAAATTCCAGGCTCCGCCTGCACAAACTCGTGTTGCTGTTCGGGCGTGAGCTTGACCATCCCCCAGTGCTCGTCGGGCGCGCAAACCGTGGCAAAGATCTTTCCTCGCACCCGAAAATCCGGATGCCCCATATGGGCGCTTTCCGACGCTTCCGGCATGCTGAGTGCAATGCTTCGGAAGTCTTCGACAGTCATCATCCTGAAATCGTGCTCCTTGCAAGTCCGCGCAACTACCTTAAGATAGATCTTTCGAGGCGCGAAAACTCTCCCAAACGCCGGTTAAGGGCAGGGAACCGGCGGTTTTGCCCAATGCCGTTATTTGACAACTTAGTTGAATGGAATGGACCCCAGGCGATCTCAGCAACGACATAGAAGATCGCCGCGATGAGAGCGGTGGCGCGGGGGGTGGCGGCTTTGGCGGATTCGGCTTCGGGCATCTGGGAATCGGCGGCATTCTGACTTTTCCGTCGCCGGATCCGCACCGCCAGTTCGCTCCGTTCCCAATACACAGCTCGATCAGGATGCGGCACGGCGCAGGACCCCACCGGTCCGTTTTATTGCCCCGGAGACGAAAAGGTCTACCTGGATTTGGGGGTTCTTTCACGAGCTCAAGACCCACTTCGGCGGCTCGGACGGCGAGTTTGCCCAAGCCTATGACGACTTGGTTCAAGCGTGGATTAAATTCCGGTAAGATCTCGGCCTGCAATACGTTTGCTCGGGGACAGTGTGGCGAAAGATGAATATTAAGGACTGATAACAGATATTATGTCAACTTGCCGGGTATAAATATACTTGACTGACACGCCTCTTTCCTGTAAAGTTGAGTCATGGAACGGATGCCCAAGACTCTACAGGAAGCAATGGTTTACTTTGCCGATGCCGAAAACTGCCGGGAGTTTATGGTGCGTCTCCGCTGGCCCGACGGCAAGGTTCGCTGTCCCCATTGCGACTCCGACGATGTGGCATATCTGCCCAACGCAAAGCTTTACAAGTGCTATGTTAAGCATCCAAAGCAGAAGTTTTCCTTGAAGGTTGGGACTATTTTTGAAGACTCAGCCATTGGTTTAGATAAATGGCTCTCGATAATGTGGTTGGTCGTCAACTCCAAGAACGGTATTTCGTCCTGGGAAATCCACCGCGCTATCGG
>DASYAX010000309.1:0-9375 GCA_036501045.1 Bryobacteraceae bacterium | reverse complement strand
AGCGGCCGGTTGTCACGCGCGCTGGGCATGCGAAACCCGTATTCCACCAGCACATCCTTGCGTGAGCGATCCCCGTGATACATGCCCTGGAGTTGTGGAACGGTTTGATGACTTTCGTCGACAAACAGCAGGGCATCGGTGGGCAAGTAATCCAGCAGAGTGGGCGGCGCTTCGCCCGGCAAGCGCCCCGAAAAGTGGCGCGAATAATTTTCAATGCCGTGACAGTAGCCAATTTGTTTGATCATTTCCAAATCGAACATCGTCCGCTGATACACCCTCTGCGCTTCGATCAGCTTTCCCTTACCCTCCAATTCCTTGTGCCACCATTGCAATTCGTTTTCGATACTCTGCATCGCCTGCTGGCGCGTGGGGGCGTCCATCACATAGTGAGTTCTCGGGTAAATCGGCAGCCGCAAATAAGTTTGCTTTACCTGGCCGAAAAGCGGATCTATTTGGCTCAATGACTCGATTTCATCGCCCCAAAGTTCGATTCGATAGGCATTGTCATCGTAAGTCGGGAAGAGTTCAACCACATCGCCGCGCACCCGGAACGTGCCCCGCCTGAAATCGTGATCGTTGCGCTCATATAGAATCTCCACCAGCCGCTGCAGCAATTCTTTGCGGCTGATGCGCTGCCCTTTCTCGAGCATCAGCAGCATGCCATAGTACGCCTCCGGCGAGCCGAGGCCGTAGATGCAGCTCACACTGGCCACAATCACGCAATCCCGGCGCTCGAACAGCGACCGGGTCGCCGAAAGTCGCAGCTTATCCAATTCGTCGTTAATGGTGGCTTCTTTTTCAATATAGATATCGCCGGACGGGATGTATGCTTCGGGCTGATAGTAATCGTAGTAGCTGACGAAATACTCGACGGCGGCGCCCGGGAAAAAGGTTTTGAATTCGTGGTAAAGCTGGGCGGCCAGAGTCTTGTTGTGCGCCAAAATCAGTGCAGGCCTGCAGCACGCCTCAATAATTTTGGCCATCGTGAAGGTTTTGCCGGAACCCGTCACGCCTAGCAGAGTCTGATGATTCTCACCGTCCGACAATCCGCGCGTCAATTGTTCGATGGCGGTTGCCTGATCGCCGCGCGGCTGATAGTCGATTCCTAGCTTGAACGGCACAACTTAGTATAAAAGTCGCGCCGGGGCCCGCCGGTCAATCCGGAATCGCGACTAATCCCGCGCGCTCGCGCTCGGCGTTGAACTCGCAGCCAAACAAGGAAATACAGGCCACCAGATAAAGCCAGATCAGCAGCACGACAACCGTGGAAGTGCTTCCGTAAAAAATGTTGTAGTGCGCCAGATGGCTGACATACCAGGCGAACCCGGCCGTGGCTATCATCCAAAGCACCGTCGCCAGAAAGGCGCCAGGCCAGACTCGCAGAAAGCGTGAGGGCATGACCTTCTTGACGTGTTGCGGCTCGGGCCGGTGATTCGGGCCGAAATAGTAAAGCAGCCCGGTGACGAGAGTAGTGGTGCAGAACGCGAGCGATAAGCGTCCCAGATGCCATATCAGTTCCACCGGAGCGCTCATGTCCGAAACCCCGATCCAATGAATCACCGATGCTTCGATGCGGTTCCCGAAAATAATGAGTGACGACGCAGCCACTGCCGGCACGGCGGCAATCAGCACCAGAAAAATAGCGATGGCGCGTTGTTTCAGAAACGGGCGGCCGGAAGGGATTCGGTAGGCTGCCTGAAATCCTTCCATGAGACTCGCCATCGCTCCGGAGCCGGCCCACAACGATAACGCCACGGCCACTAACGGTAGCGAAATGCCGCGTCCGGCCCGGTCTCGTAGCCGGGAAAGCACGATCGCCTCGGTTCCGGGCGGCAAGATTTGCTGCACGAACTGCGCGATCACGTGCACCACGGCCTGCGCGTTGGCTTGAATCAGAATCGCCGTCAAGGTGGTCAAAATCGGAAATAGCGACAGAAGAAACGAATAGGCCGCGCCTTTCGCGATGCCGAAGCAGTTGTCCTCGTACGAGGCCACAAAGGCCCGCCGCAACAACCACCAGTTGCGTGAAACAAACCCGGGCTCGACAATAATTGCCGCTGTCTCGGCCGCGACCTCGAATGGTGTTCCAACGCGTTCGGGCATGAGCGCTTTTACCCACGATCATATCCGAAGCACGCCCGTCTATAATGTCCAGCATGCAGACCTACCACCGGCGGACATTTGTGCAGGCAACCCTGGGGGCACTTGCAGTAAGCGCAGCAACTGCGCCGAAGCCTCCTCTGGGTCTGGTGGTTAGCGCCAGCCGTTCCAGCACGCCCGATCAGGCTCTCCAAAAGGCGCACCACTTCGGATTTCGCACCTGCCAGCTAGGCGTCGGTATGTCACCGCCCGCCTTAGCACAGCAGATTAAAGACGCTCAGGCGAAGTATCAAGTCGAAGTTACAGCGCTAAATACCTTGGGCGAAGGCCGCATGGTTTGGACTCTGCGCGAAGGACCGGAAACCATCGGCATCGTGCCGCTTGCAACCCGCGAGGCGCGCATGAACGCGTTGAAGCGCGCCTCCGATCTGGCGAAAGCCTGTCAGGTCAAAGCCATTCACACCCATTGCGGATTTATACCCGAAAACCCCAACGACCCGCTCTATCCCGGCGTGGTGGCCGCTATTAAGGATGTCGCTGGCTATTGCCGGAACAACGGCCAAACCTTTCTGATGGAGACCGGGCAGGAAACGCCGATTACGTTGCTTCGTGCCATTCAGGACGTCGGCCTGGACAATCTGGCCGTCAACCTCGACGTCGCGAACTTGATCTTGTACGGAAATGGCGAGCCCGTCGGGGCTCTAGATGTTCTCGGTCATCATGTGCGGGGCATGCACGCCAAAGATGGTCTCTATCCCGTGGACCCCTACGGCCTTGGCAAGGAAGTCGCCATCGGTCAGGGACGGGTTCGCTTTCCCGAAGTAATTCAGAGTCTGGAGCGCCTCTCCTACCCCGGTGCCATTACCATCGAACGCGAAATATCCGGTCCGCGGCAAGAGGCGGACATCCGAGCGTCAAAGCTGTTCCTCGAGCGATTGATCGACCGCGTCTACACTCACACAAGCTGATTCACTTTCGATAGAGAACTCTGAAGCGTCGAACCGGCGGCGAGATCGGCCGCCACATAATCTACTTTGCTCTTTGGGAACCTCATCTGGCACGCCTTGATGGCGGGCATCCATACCAGGGGATGATATCCTGCACGAATTGTCAATGCGTATTCGCGTTCTTGCATTCTTGATCATGGCCTATGTTTGCGTTTCCGGCTGGAGCGGACAGACGCCCGGCTATGATCAGCCGTATCGTCCGCAGTATCATTTTTCGCCGCGCGAGCATTGGACCAACGATCCCAATGGTTTGGTTTACTTTGAAGGCGAGTATCACCTCTTCTTCCAATACAACCCGATCGGCGATGAATGGGGACATATGAGCTGGGGTCACGCGGTCAGCGATGACCTGCTGCATTGGAAGCAGCTACCCGTAGCCCTGCCGGAACAGAACGGGATTATGATTTTCACCGGTAGCGCGGTGGTGGATGCCCGGAACACCAGCGGATTCTGTACGGAACATAAGGCCTGCATGGTTGCTGTCTACACGGGCCACAAGCCCGGAACTGCCTCGCACCTGGCGCTCCAGACGCAAAATGTTGCCTATAGCAACGATCGCGGGCGCACTTGGACGAAGTATCAGGGCAATCCCGTTCTGGACCTTCATATGTCCGATTTCCGCGATCCGAAAGTGTTTTGGTTCGAGCCGGCCCAGCGCTGGGTGATGGCGGTGTCACTTCCTCGCGAGCACAAAATCCGCTTCTACGCGTCCCTGGACCTGAAGAAGTGGTCTCACTTGAGCGATTTTGGGCCGGCCGGTGCAGCCACAAGCCAATGGGAATGTCCGGAATTGTTCGAGCTGCCAGTTGACGGCGCGCCAAATGAAGAACGTTGGGTGCTGAAAGTTGGAATCAATCCCGGTGCGCCGCAAGGCGGCTCGGGCGAGCAATATTTCGTTGGCGAATTTGACGGAAGCCGCTTCATCAATGAAAATCCCGCTTCGACGGTTCTCTGGACGGACTACGGGAAGGATTGCTATTGCGCTCTCACCTTCAACGGACTTTCCAAAAACCAGCCGCCAGTCATGATGGGCTGGATGGATAACTGGCAGTACGCCACCGCGTTGCCGACGGCTCCCTGGCGCGGCCAGATGACGATTCCCCGCAAGCTCTCTCTGCGAAAAACATCTATCGGAATTCGGCTCTTTCAGCAGCCCGTCGATTCCGTAAACCGTCTGCGCGGCGAGCACGCCGAAGCCGCTAGCGCGACTCTTGAACAAATCAACACGGAATTTGAGCGTTCCGGTATCGTCAAGAGCCACACCTTCGAATTGAGCTCGGCGATCTCCTTAGGAAGCGCACGGGAAGTTGGTTGGAAGCTATTAGCTACGGACGGAAGCTTCACGACAGTGGGCTATGACGCCCAACGAGGCACGGTGTTCATCGATCGTACGCATTCCGGCCTGACCGGATTCAACAGCAAATTTCCGGCTCGGATGGACGCGCCGCTGGCGATAACAGGCGGTTTGTGGCGGCTGGAAGTGCTTGTCGATCGCTGCTCAATAGAAGTGTTCGCCGATGGCGGAAGAGTGGCCATGACGAGCCTCGTATTTCCGCCTCCCGGCGCTCAGGGCATCTCAGCCTATGCGGTCGGCGGCCGAGCGAAACCTTCATCCGCCACTCTCTGGAAGCTTAGGGCCAGCCTTTAAGCAAGCGGTGTATGCGCGGGCCGCAGATCGCGCATCGGCGGATTGGTGCGCGAGAGCATGGATTCGAAACGCTCGCGTATGCCGTAATCGAGATGCGGGTGCGTGAGGATCCAAAACTGCTTCGCGCGGATGGCTTTCATCGTTGCATCGGCGATCTCCTCCGGCGGAGTGCCTTCCTCCACAATCTGCTTCAGCGCGTCATAAAAGCCGAAAGACGCGGCGGGATCGGCCGGTACGCCAGTGGGCTTGTTTCGCGCGCTTTCGGCCAAACGGGTCCTTGAAAATGCGGGACACAGCACGGAAACATGAATCTTATCGGTGGTGAGCTGCAGTTCGGCAGAGAGGCACTCCGAGAGAGCTACCACGGCATGCTTTGAAACATTGTAAGCGGACATGAGAGGCCGGGTCGTAAGACCTGCAAGGGATGCCGTGTTGACGATGTGCGCTTCCTGGTTCGCTTGAAGCATCCGGGGCGCAAACGCCTGCACGCCGTGCAGAACGCCGAAAAAGTTCACACTCAAAGTCCAATGCCAGTTGCTGAGCGGCTCCCTCCATACGGGCGCGCCCGGAGGCAATATGCCGGCGTTATTGCACAACACGTGCGCGGCGCCGAACTCTTCATATGTTCTGCTTGCCAGTCTTCCGAGATCTTCAGCTTTCGATACATCGACTCGCTCAGAGAGGACGTGAACGCCCTTGGCGCGCAGCTCGTCCGCAAATTCGAGAAGCGGCTCACGCTCAATATCGCCAAGCGCCAAACGCATTCCTTCCGCCGCGAACCGCTGAGCCAGCGCCTTGCCGATACCGCTGGCTGCCCCCGTCACCACGGCAACTTTGTTGGTAAAGTCGTCCACGCGTTGAGTCTACAAAACGCAGCCTGCGGCTCTGGCCGTGCGCGAAGTCAATTTCGCCGGGACCCTCAGGAATCTGGCATATGATGTTGGGGGATGCAATTCCTCGAGCGGAATTGCAAAGAAAGAAGAAGGAGAACCATGGCTACTGTTCTTACCGAGCCTCAAACCTCACAGGCTCCTATCACGCAAACCAAGATCTTAATCGCCAACAAGTGGGTCGATAGCGTCTCTGGAAAAACATTCAAGACCGTCAATCCCGCCACCGGCGAAGTGCTCGCCAACGTGGCCGAGGCCGATGCCGCCGATGTAGATCTCGCCGTAAAAGCCGCGCGCAAAGCGTTTCACCCTAAGTCGTCCTGGCGCCGGATGGCGGCTGCCGAACGCGGCAAGCTGATGAATCGGCTCGCGGACCTCATCGAAAAACACATCGACGAACTCGCCACTCTCGAATCGCTCGATAACGGCAAACCGCGTCACGTGGCGCAAGCCGCCGATCTGCCGCTGGTTATTGCCTGTTATCGCTATTACGCCGGTTGGGCCGACAAAATTCAGGGGAAAACCATACCCATCGGCGGCGACTATTTCTGCTATACACGCCATGAGCCCGTTGGCGTCGTAGGTCAAATCATTCCCTGGAATTTCCCGCTGCTCATGCAGGCCTGGAAACTCGCTCCCGCTCTCGCCTGCGGCAATACCGTCATCCTCAAGGTGGCCGAACAGACGCCTTTGAGCGCATTGCGCGTAGGTGAGCTGATTCTCGAAGCGGGTTTCCCCGAAGGTGTGGTTAACATTTTGCCCGGTTACGGCCCTACCGCCGGCGGAGCCATCGCACGCCATATGGACATCGACAAGGTCGCCTTCACCGGCTCAACGGAAGTCGGCCATCTGGTGATGAAGGCTGCCGCAGAGACCAATCTCAAGCGCGTTACGCTCGAACTGGGCGGTAAGAGCCCCAACATCGTGTTCGCCGATGCCGACATGAATGAAGCGGTCGAAGGCTCGCATTTTGCGCTGTTCTTCAACCAGGGCCAGTGCTGCTGCGCCGGCTCGCGCGTCTTCGTAGAGGAAAAAGTTTACGACGAATTTGTGCAGCGCAGCACCGAACGCGCCAAGCGCCGCACCGTGGGCGATCCTCTGGACAAGAAAACGGAGCAAGGCCCCCAGGTCGATAACGATCAGTTCGACAAAGTCCTGAGCTACGTCGAAGCCGGAAAGAAAGAAGGCGCCAAACTCATGTGCGGCGGCGACCGCGTTGGCGATCGCGGCTATTTCGTAGCGCCTACCGTTTTCTCGGATGTCAAAGACGAGATGAAGATCGCCCAGGAAGAAATCTTCGGCCCCGTCATGAGCATCATGAAGTTCAAAGAGATGGACGAGCTGGTGGAGCGCGCCAACAAAACCATCTACGGTCTGGCGGCAGCCGTCTGGACGCGTGACATCGGGAAAGCACATCATGTCGCCAACAATGTCCGCGCCGGAACAGTCTGGGTCAACTGCTATGACGTATTTGATGCGGGCGCGCCTTTCGGCGGCTTTAAGCAATCGGGTATCGGACGTGAGTTAGGCGAGTACGGTCTCCAACAGTACTCCGAAATCAAGACCGTCACGGTGAAGCTCTAGTTCAAGCGGCAATGCTGTAAGTTCGAATAAGGCGATTCTCCGAGATCTTGTGGATGACGTACATCGCGTCACCCGATGTCTTCCGGTCGTCTTCCACTAGCAGCCGCGCTTCGTGGCAGACCATGACAGGGCCGCTAAAAGCTTCCATCGTTTCTTTCGAGCGGCCTTTGAATACTTGAAAGTCATTCAGAGGCCGCATCGTCTTCCGGTTCTTACTTGCTCTTCGCATCTTAATTTTTCCTAGGTTGTCTACGCCGCCAGCGGCATCTCCATCACCCGATCGGCCGCCATTTTCGCGACTAGCGCCTCGGTTGCAACGCGCAGCAGTTCTTCGGCCCGCGAACTCAGGTCGAACTCGTCCGAGAAGCGCCGCAACTGCGTGTTGAAGGCGCGCCGCAGGATCACCACCGAGTCTTCGAGTCCCAGCTTGGGAATATCGATCATCGTGAACTTGAGAAGGCTGTCCATCAACACCGTTTCCACATTCAGCATCTTGTAAATCCCCCGGTGGTTCTTCTTCACGTACTTCACAACTTCTTTGCTCCGGTAGGCGAAGTAATGCTCGCGCGTGAACCACGTAAGCCGTTTGGTGTCGAGCGCCCTCAATTCGCGCCCGAGCTTGCTCGCCGCCGACGC
Organism: Bryobacteraceae bacterium; assembly: GCA_036501045.1. Classification (GTDB taxonomy): domain Bacteria; phylum Acidobacteriota; class Terriglobia; order Bryobacterales; family Bryobacteraceae; genus Bog-105. The sequence goes on along the minus strand of DASYAX010000309.1, from coordinate 1,510 downwards.
AAAGGCGCGATTGAGCGCCTCTGTCTGCTGAATGTCGTAGGTAAATATATTGGTCGGCTTGCCGGAAAACGGGTGGGTGCACTGATAAACCAAAATCGGATAAGCGGTGTGCGGTCTCAGCAGAATCTCGGGGTTGTCGGCGAACCATTCGCGCACCCAGCGCCGCAGTGCGATTTGCATTGCTTTAGAGACCGAAGAGTACGTCGGAAAGTAGGCCGCCGTGCGCTCACGCGGGGCCTTTTTCCAAACCGAAAAATCGATTTCCGTCACCGTGCCGCACTCCGGCGTCACCTTGGTCTCCGCCACTTCGGCATTCCGTACCGGCATCACGATCAGTTCGCCCATCTAAGCCTCCAAAAAGAAACGGCCGGGGAATAGCTCCCGGCCGTTTGTTTGACTTGCGCTCGCGAGTTCTCTCGCGAGCGTTTCGAACGTAGCATGTCCCTCCCCCGCGACAGGGGACCGGCGCTTCGCTTTAACCCGCGAAAAATCCGCTAAGCGACAGAAACAAAATAGGAAAGATTTTTTGAGATTTTTTCCGGACTTTTGTGACTACATTTTCGACACCCGCCGAAAACTAGCGTTTTTGGCTCAGTCGCCCACCGCGTATGACCCGAAATCTCACGCCCACCCGCGTTTACCGTTCTTGTTTGCGTGGCGTGCGGCGTAACGTGTGATCCTGGCGTCATTGATGTATCTGTGAAAGTGGCGGCCGCGAAACGATTCAAGTGTCAAAGACATTTCTTAACCTTCCACCGGCGGCCACCCTGTACGGCTGCCCCCGAGACAGTGGCTACCCGGTCCCGCTCTGCCTCGATCTGGATCAAATCGACTTCGGGCGCGGCTCTCTCGCGCACGCGCTCACGGTGAAACTGGAACACGCGGCCGAAGCTGGCCCCTACTCATTCTTACCGACAACTCTCCACCGCCTGGGTTTGACGAGGTAATGGCGTCGGCTGCCGCGTTTGAGGATGAGCTGAATCGATAAAGAATTGCCAGGCCAAGTCAGGCGTGCGACTGTCCACTCCTATGAATTCACCTTGTCCGCACTCCGTCGAGCAAGTGTCCGTGAATTGTCTGACAGAACTTCCTCGAACAATCGCTCTTTATGTTGCCTGCGGCTTACATTGGAACACGGCAAATCTATTCAAGATAGCCCGGGATATCCTGGAAAATAGATCCTGAATTAGGCGCGAATATCTATCGGTGGATTGTCCGATTTATTCACGCAGCCAGGCTGGTAAACGCAACTTCAGCCACTTCACGGTAGATGGACACGATTCATTGACCATGCACTTCCGATCGTTGCAATTGCCGTTAAGCATGCATTTACCAAGCACTGCCGCCGTCTGGGCTTCGGCACGCATGCGAAAACTCTAAGCTCGAAACGGACAAAAAGACCCCCGCATTACTTATCTTTATCAAAATAAAACCGGCCAGAATTACACCAAATAAAACGCCACAATGGCAATTTAGCAAGCCCAAAAGAAGCACAACTGCAACAAACGTG
>DASYAX010000308.1:0-3933 GCA_036501045.1 Bryobacteraceae bacterium | reverse complement strand
CATTGGTGCTTGAATTGCTCAAGGCGTGTGGTAAGATGCAGAGATCCCAAAAGCGTCGGCTCGTTGGAGTAGGTGCGCCGGACAACCGGCATTCGGAAACTGCTTTTTGTACTTCGAAAGCTGGTACCGAAGCTTCTTCTCTTACCCGGATTCCTCTCGTCGGTAGTAGATCCGCATCAGCTTTCTCGGTTGTGAGAAGTGTGGTACCGTTGATGAACCCTTTTTGAAAATGCCCGCGTCTAAACGGGAGACTTGGCTGCTTCGAAATCTTTTTTAGTAGGCAAAGCTGGTCGGGTGAAGTTGTAAGGAGAACAAAAATGACGAAGACAGAAGTAAACAAATATAAGAAGATCCTGGAAACAAAGCGGGACGAACTAGAGCGTATCGTTCGCAACCGCGATGCGATCACAATTGAAAAAAGCGCCGATGCGTTGGACGAAGTGCAGCACGCTTCCGAGCGTGAGCTCGCTATTCGCAACCTCGATCGCGAATCGAATTTACTGCGTAGCGTCCGCTCCGCTCTGCGGCGCATTGACGATGGTTCCTTCGGAACATGTCTGCATTGTGAAGAGGAAATCAGTCCGAAGCGTATTGCCGCCGTACCGTGGGCCGCGTTTTGCATTCAATGCCAGGAGCAGGCCGATCGGAATCATGAGGAAGGCAACGAGGCTATGGAAGATCTCCTCGTTAACGCCGCCTGATCAAATGTTAGATTCTCAACTGGGCGCGCTCCTTGCCGTCTTCGAGGAGTGCGCCCGCGTTGGTTCCCGCCCGCTTCCCATTTGTCCTTTCAGTAGTCTTTAGGCTGTAGTCGGCCTGCTTCCCGCTTTGCTCTTTCCCCGGATCGGGTGTTCGCATGCGTAACTTACCCCGGCGGGTTTTCGCCTCTTGTCTATGCTGAAGCTGCTTTCGGCCTGTCTCATGGTCGCGTTGCCCGCCCTCCTGAGCGCTGCCGCTCAGGAACCCGCGTCCGCCCAGAAACAGCCGCTCGAGCACGTGCTCGGTACGGTCATCGCCGTCGATTCAGCCGCCCACACCGTCACAGTCAAAGAGGATAAGACCGGGACCGATCATACGATCCTGCTGGCGAACACCAGGACGCTGCTCAAAGTCGCGCCGGGAGCTAAGGATTTAAAAAGCGCCAGCCGTATCACGGCGGAAGATCTGCAAGTCGGCGATCGTGTCGACGTCCGCGGTATCAAGCCCGAAGATAACCCCGCGGCTTTAGCCGCCAAAAGTGTCGTCCTTATGTCGGCCCGCGATTTACAAGCCGCTCACCAGGCGCAAGCCGCCGCCTGGCAGAACAGTACATCGGCAGTTGTAACTTCGATCGATCCCGCGTCCGGCAAACTGAACGCCACCGCGAAAACTCCGGAAGGTCCCAAGCCGCTCGTCATCGAGACCGGCAAGGAAACCGAGTTCTCCCGCTACTCGCCCGCGAATCCAAAGACTCCCGCCGCCTCTGAGCTATCGGACATTCAGCCCGGCGATCAGCTACGCGTCATCGGTAACAAGAGCGCCGATGGCGGCGCGATCACCGCTGAAAAAGTTTACTCGGCCGCCTTCCGCACCATCTCGGCCACCATAAATTCCATCGCGCCCGACGGCAAATCGGTCACCGTCAAAGATCTGGCTACCAAGAAAATGGTTGCCGTCTCTCTCGACGACGATTCGGCTGTTCGCAAGCTTCCGCCGATGATGGCCATGATGCTGGCTCGCCGCTTCAATCCCAATTACAAGCCCACCACTGCGGCGCCGCAAAGTAGTGCCGGGCCGCCCGCCGGTGGGACGCCCGCTGGCCATTCCGGAGAGGGCCGGCCGGGCGGTATGCACAGCGCGAGAAGTGGAGACGTATCGCAAATGCTCGAGCGCGTCCCGAAAATCAGCCTCTCCGATCTCAAACAAGGCGACGCGGTCGTCATTTCGGGAGTCGCTACCGGAACCGCTGGTTCCGCGCTCCTGGCAACCAATGTCATCGCCGGCGTGGAACCCATTTTGCAGTCCGCGCCGCAGCGTCAAAGTGGACAAAATCTGAGCGGCGATTGGGGTTTAGGCGACATAGCGCCCCCACAGTAACCGCCGTCTGTTTTCGAAAAATTTGTTTAGAGGATACATGAACCATAGAACTATCCGCGCGCTCCTTGCCCTGCTGGCAATCTTCGCCGGACTCCTGGCGCAGCCGCTCGTGGCGCAACGCCCCGCCGGCGCGGTCGTACGAGGCACGGTCAAAGACGATACCGGCGGAGTCATCCCGCGCGCCACCATTACCTTGGCCAATCCGAGCGGCACCGTCCAGACAACTACCTCCGAAGGCGATGGCAGCTTCGTCTTTCGCGGCGTTGCTCCGGGTGCTTACACCGTCACCGCCGCCTTCACCGGATTGCAAACCCTGAAGCCGGTCGCCGTCAACGTCGCCGCCAATCAGCCGGCCACCGCCAATATCGTCATGGCCCTCAAAGAGCAGAAACAGGAGGTCAACGTATCCGAGAGCTCCGATAACACCGTCAGCACCGAGGCCGCCAATAACGCCAACTCTCTCGTCCTGAAGAAAGAGGATCTGGACGCCTTGCCGGACGATCCCGACGATCTGCAAGCCGACTTGCAGGCTCTCGCCGGTCCGGCGGCCGGCCCCGGAGGAAATCAGATCTATATCGATGGCTTCACCGGCGGCCGCTTGCCCCCGAAAGAATCCATTCGCGAGATACGCATTAACTCCAACCCGTTTTCGGCTGAGTTCGATAAGCTCGGCTACGGCCGCATCCAGATCTTCACCAAGCCCGGATCGGACCGTTTCCACGGCCAGGGCTACTACAACATCAGTGATGGCGTTTGGAATTCCCGCAATCCGTTCTTGTCCGTGAATCCGCCCTTCCGCACGCAATTATTCGGCGGCAACGTCAGCGGACCCATCAGCAAGCATGCCAGCTTTTTTGTGGACGTGGAACGCCGCAATATCGACGACAACGGAATTATCAACGCTACCATTCCGAGCCAAACCCTTCTCTCGGGCGTTCCCTATCAGAATTTCTTCCCCACGCCGCAGCGTCGAACTACCGTCAGCCCCCGCGCAGACTTTCAACTCGGCAGCAAGAACACGCTCAGCTTCCGTTACTACTACCTGAACAGCGACCGGCAGGTGACCGGCATTGGGAGTTTTGATCTGCCCGCCACCACCATCGGCAATTTGACGCTGCCAAGCACCGGTTACAGCACGCCGTCGACCGAGCAAGGCGTTCAGGTCGTCGAAACGGCGGTGCTCAGCGCTCGAGTCGTGAATGAAACACATTTCCGCTACGACCGCAGCTACGAATCATGGGTCAGCCAAAGTCAGGCGCCGGAGTTATCGGTCTCCCAATCGTTTGTCGCGGGCGGTTCAGGCTACAGCGCGCCGGGATTCCCGCGCAGCTACGATCTCGAAAACGGTCTCGAGCTGCAAAACTATACTTCGTTCACCTGGGGCGCGCATACCACCAAATTCGGCGTTCGCGTGCGGACTACGTTACTCAATGACTCGAGCCCCAAGGGCTTCAACGGAACCTATCAGTTCCTCGGCGGCGCGTTTCCGCTGCTTGACTCGAATTTGCAGCCGGCGGGTGGCACAACCCAGCTCAGTTCGATCCAACAATACCTGTTGACGGAGCAGCTCTTGAACTCAGGCATGAGCAGCGCGGCCGTTACTGCGCTCGGCTACGGCCCATCCAAGTATTCCGTCAGCGCCGGCAATCCCTACATCGGCCTCAACCAGACCGATGCCGGGCCCTTCATTCAAGACGATTGGCGCGTCAAGCCGAATCTGACCATCAGCCTGGGCACTCGCTGGGAATCGCAGACCAATGTTCCGGACCACAATGATTGGGCGCCGCGCTTTGGATTCGCCTGGTCGCCCGATGCCAAGGCCAACGGCGGCAAAGCCAAAACAGTGATCCGTGGCGG
>DASYAX010000307.1:0-19955 GCA_036501045.1 Bryobacteraceae bacterium | reverse complement strand
GGACTGGGGCAAGATACTGGGCGACACCGCCGCTGTCGGTTCCATGCTCGACCGATTACTGCATCACGGTCACATCCTCAAGTGTGGTCCGAAAAGCTGGCGTACGAAGACCGCGCCATCTGAGGAATAATCCTTCGCCATACCTTTGCCTAAACACGCAAACAAGGAGGGAGACCATTGCTTGACATGGGGACCAGTCCCCAAACCCCAGGGATTTACCGCTTTCCGGCCGGCATCTTCTGCAGGCGGGCGGCGTTGCCGCCCAGCCATGCCCAAACCCCTGGGTCGGCGCTCTGGTCGTTCCCCAACGTTGCCATATCCTCCGCCCAGGTAGCGCCAGTTGCCACATCCCTCGGCGAAAAGAGAATCTCTGTTCAAACCTTCAAATACCCCTTGCCGGAGTATCCTCCGGCACGTTATAACTACCTTGTCCTGACTGTTTTCATTGGCCGGTTTTGAAGTGTTCATGTATGGCCGGTATAGAGCGATCTTGAAGCATTCGTAATCGGGTACGACTTGGCCGGCCTCATCCTTGTAGATGGGACGGTTCGACGCTCACGACGCTTACTAACCGCCTTGTATTCTGCTGCTTATCGCCGAGATCGCAACTCCAGCATTAATATCTAAAAAAATGCCGCTCCAGCTACTGTCAGGTTAGCCGGAGCGGCTGAGGGAAGATCAAGAATCATTACCGGCCGCGATGTCCGCCGCCGCCGGATGAATGCCCACCACCACCGCCGCTGCCACCACTGTGCGATGACCCACCACCGCGTTCTCCACCGCCATGGAAGGACGGGGCTGGCGAACTGTAATGCCGCGATTCCGGAGCGTTGTAATGTGGAGCGGCATTGTAGCGTGGAGCCGCATTAGAGCGGCCCGCCGGAGCGTTGTACCGCGGAGCTGCGTTGTAACGTGGAGCCGAATTGTAACGTGGAGCGCTCGGCACAGAGGATCCGGAACGTGGCCGGCTGCCGTAATACGTCGGCGGCGCCGATTGCGGCTGTCCAAAATGGTGCCAGCCGCTGTCTCCGGGCTCCGCTGCAAAGCCCTGTCGTGTCCCCCTCGTGTTGCCGGGAGAGCCAAAGCGCTGCCAACCGCCATTGCCGGAAGTGGAAGGCGCTGCCGCGAATCCGCGCCGCGCCGTACCGAAACTCGCGCCGGTTCTGCCGCGTCCCACCTGCCCGCGGCTAAAAAATTGCCGGTTTGCTGCCGCAGAGAGCCGCGGATTGGCGACCGCCTGCCGGTTCGAAAACCGGAAACTGGAGCGCGAAGGAGAAACCGGCAGCGAGCCGTGGATTAGACTGACGCCGGTCAATTGCGCCCGCGTCGCCGCGCTAAAGCGATGGCCCGGCCCGCCGAATCCGTTGTATCGGGCTGTCATCGCGCCGCCGCGAACGGACGCATTGCGATACATCCGGCCCAGTTCCGCGCCCCGCCCGTAGCCGCCATAGCCATAGCCGTAGCCGCCGCGGCCATAGCGTCCCCACCACGGGTGAAACGCTTCAAAGGGAGCGAGTGCGACCCAGCCTAATCCCACACCCACGCCGCCCCAACCGAAAAAGCCCACCAGCGCCGGGCTCCAAAAATGAGACGATCCGCGTAAACCCGGCCACCAGCACCAACCATGCCCGCCGTTCCAGAACCATCGGCCATAGTGATACGGAGCCCATCCCCAGGGCGCGGTATCGATCCAGGTCCAACCGTAGTAATCTTCATAGGCCCATTGGCCCGTGCTGTATGGTGACCAGTCAGCGGAAGGCGTTTGCGGCTGCCACACGTCTCCGTATTGCGAAGGCACCCAGTTTCCGTACGCATCCAGATCTTGCGCGCCGCTCACATCCTGGCTTACGTAGCGGTAACTCTGCGAAGAGAGCAATTCGTTATCGCGCGTGGCGCTCCAATCGTCGAACTGATCGCGCGCCAGTTCATACGACTCCTGAAATTCCGGATCGGCGGCATCGCCGCGCACCAACAACGAATGCCCCGCTTCCACGTTCTGCGATCCATTAGGGCCCGACATTTCCAGCCGGCCCGCGCGCACCGTAATCTGCGATGTGCCGTTATCGAAAACCGAGATGCGATAGTCGCCCACGCTGAGCGGCCGAAGCGCGACGCTCGGCGTATCCACCTCCACCTGCGCATTCGATTCACGCAACACGCGCAGGATGATGGTGCCGATACCAAGCTGCGCCTGATAACGCCCATACGTCAGATCCGGAAACCCGATGTCTGTATTAGGCGCCAGGCGAATCAACGTCGCGGAATCGAGCTCGATCTCGGCGCGCGAGCCAGGCGACGTCTCCAGATGATCGCGCGCCAGCAGCGGCGCATTGATCGTCGCGGCCGTGAGCTCACCGTTGTCACCGCGCTTGACATTCACGTCACCCTGCACGATGCTGATCCGCGCTACGCCATGTTGCTGGTCGCCTGCAGCGTCCTCGCCGTCCGGCGCTTGTTGACCCTGCTGGTAAGGCGGATATTCTTGGATTTGCCCCTGGCTGGGTTGTTGACTGGGATATTGGCCGGGCTGCTGAATAGGTTGCTGATTCGGATACTGCGGATATTGTCCGAAAGTCGCGACGGAAGCCACCAACAACACCGTGATGAGATTGCGCCACATAACCACTTCGGCCTTCCTACGTACACGTCGGTTGCCAATCTGTAAGTCGCTCAACTTAAGCAACTTATTCGCAGCGGGCAATGGGCCGGCTGGCTGAAAAGCACCGCTCTCGGGCGCAATGCACCGGTTCGGGCTGCTATTGGGGCAAGGTGAACTTCACGGTCGTGCCGTGCCGGCCGTCGCTCTCGATCCAAATTCGGCCGGCGTGCGCGCGCACGATCTTGAGGCAAATAGCCAAGCCCAGTCCGCTTCCTGCCACACCTTTGTCATGCAGCCGCTTGAACGGAAGAAACACATCCTGGTGGAAAGCCGCCCCGATTCCGGGTCCGTTGTCGTGCACGGCAATCGTGCACTCCTCGCTTCCCTCCTCTGCGGCGATCTCGATCTCGGGCTGGCCGTCTTTTTGAAAACGAATCGCATTGCTCACCAGATGTTCAAACACTTGGGCGATCTCCGCTTCGTCGGCGTACGCTTCGGGAAGTTCGCCGTGCCGGATCTTCGCGCCCGACTCGCGAACGGTATCGGCAAGCTTGAGCAGAGCCCATTGCAGCGGCGCGTTTAGTTTGATCGCACCCCGCCGGTTGGAAGAGCCCGCGCGCGAGTAACTCACCAGATTTTGCAGCAGCGCGTTCATGCGCTTGGCGCCGCCGGCGGCATACGACGCGAATTCGCGAGCTTCCTCGTCATCCGCAAACCGGCGCTCGAGAAGCTGCGTATACGTCAATACCGCGCGCAAAGGCTCTTGCAGATCATGGCTTGCGGCATAAACAAAATGCTGCAGCTCCCGGTTTGCGGCGTCCAGCGAATTTCGTAGTGCTTCGTTCTCCTTGAGCGCTTCAGCCAGCGGATCGGCAGCCGGTTTGGACGAAGCTTCCATCACCGTTCAGGCGGCGGGCTCTAACAGACCCAGGCGTTCGAGCAAGGCATGCGCGTCCGGATCGCGGCCCATGAACTTTCGATATAGCTTGGCCGGATCGTCACTATCGCCGCGCTCCAGAATATCCTTCCGGTAATTCTCTCCCGTGGCCGGATTGAAGATGCCTTCCCGCTGGAACCGCGTAAAGGCATCGGCGTCCAGCACCTCCGCCCATTTGTAGGAATAATAGCCCGCGCCATACGCGACCGGGCTGGCGAACAGGTGCGTGAAGCTCGCAATCATGCCGTAATCGGCGGGCAAGGGCGCCGCGGTAAACTGCGCCACGATATCGCGGGCATAGGCCATGACGTCGCCTCCCCGCTCCGGATCGTACTCTCGATGCAGCTTCAAATCCGTTAACCCTAACCCCAACTGCCGCATCTGTAGATTCGCGCCGCGAAACGTGCGCGCGCGCTTCATCTTGTCAAATAATTCCTGTGGGATCGCTTCGCCCGTCTGATAATGCCGCGCGAACAGGTTCAACGCTTCGCGCTCCATGCACCAGTTCTCCATGATCTGCGAAGGAAGCTCTACGAAATCCCAAGGGACATTGGTTCCCGCCAGCGTGCGAACCGGCACCAGGCTGAGCGTGTGGTGCAGCAGGTGGCCGAACTCGTGAAAAATAGTCTCCACTTCGCGATGCGTCAACAAGGAAGGCGTCTCGCCGACGGGCGGGGTCAAGTTCCCGCACATCAGCCCGACGTGGGGACGCTCGTCATTCGGGCTTCCCGTGACCAGCGCATCCATCCAGGCGCCTCCGCGCTTATTCTCGCGCGGGAACCAGTCCGTATAGAAGCCGCCCAGCAATCTACCCGACTTGGCATCTTCCACCCGGTAATGCTTCACCGCCGGATCCCAACCTTTTACGTTCGGTTCCTCAATCACCTCGATTCCGAGCACCCGGCCAAAAATGTCGAACATGCCGGCAATCACGTTCTCCATTTGGAAATAAGGCCGCAGTTCCTCTTCATCGAATTCATAGAGCGCCTGCCGCTGCTTCTCGGCAAGATACGCCAAGTCCCAAGGCTCGATCTTTTCGTAGCCCAAGGTCTTTCCCAACTCTCGAAGGCTCGCGTTTTCTTTCTCAAAGAAGGGCTGAGTCTTCTGGTGCAGGTCTTCGAGAAATTCCTGCGCCCGCGCGCCAGTATGCGCCATGCGCTCTTCGAGAACTAAATCGGCGAAGTCGCGATAGCCGAGCAACCGGGCCTTCGCGCGCCGTAGCCGCAATATCTGGGAGATGAGCGCGCGGTTGTCGAATGCTCCGCTGGTGGCGCGTGCATTCGAAGCCTGCCAAAGATCCTGCCGAATGGCCCGATCGTCCAGATAGGTCAGCGCCGCCGTATAGCTGGGGGCCTGTAGCGTCAGCCGCCAGCCTTCCCTGCCCTTGGATTTCGCGCTCTCACGCGCCGCCATACGGGCCGATTCCGGCAAGCCGGCCAGCTTATTCTCGTCGGCGATCAGCAGTTCGTAGGCGTTGGTCGCGTCCAGAACATTTTCCGAAAATTTCGTCGTCGCCTTCGTTAGTTCGACGTCCAGTTCTTCCAGCTTTTGTTTTCCTGGCGCATCGAGGTCTGCTCCGGCCCGCCGAAATCCGCTAACCGTCTTCTGTAGGAATCGCCGGTCAACCGGCGCCAGCGCTTCCCCGCCCTCTTCGACCGCCTTCACCGCCGCCCACAAATTCTCATCGAGTGGAATCGACGTGTAGAACATGCTTACCGGTTCCTGCACTGCGTTATAGGCGGCCCGCAGCTCGGGAGTGGTCACCACCGCTTCCAGATGGCGCACCACCGCCATGGCGAAATCCAGCGGATCGGTCATTCTGTCGAACGTGAGCAGAATATCGCGATACGTTCGCGGCACATGCGGGCTGCTCACGTCGTGCAAGCGCTGCTTCATCTGCTCTAGCAGAACCTGAATCGCCGGTTCTACGTGTTCCGCCTTCACGGCGTCGAATGCAATGGGTAAGCTCTCAACCAGGAGCGGATTATCTACCAGTTCTTCCGTCACCAAACGCGGCATCCTTTCACGGCGAACATCTTGTCACCAGCCTTGCAGCCAAACGCCTGGCTGAATTCCGGCATGTTCGAAAGCACTCCATCGACGCGGAATCTGCCGGGCGAATGAGGATCTGTCTGCGCCAGCAGCCGGATTTCTTCCGGCCGCTGATTCTCGCACCAGACCTGCGCGAAACCTAGAAAAAACTGCTGTGCCTCGGTATAGCCGTCTACCTTCCGGTCTAGCGGCGTCATCTTCTTCGCAAGATCGTCCAATAGCGCGGCGTACGCCAGATGCATGCCGCCGTTATCGGCCGTGTTTTCGCCCAGCGTGAGCTTGCCGTTCAACTCCACTCCGGTGACCGGGCTGAAGCTGCCGTATTCGTTGACAAAACAGCCTGCCAACTTCTCGAATTCCTCCTCGTCGCTCTTTTGCCACCAGTTCTTCAAGTTCCCATCCGCATCGAATTGTCTTCCTTCGTCGTCGAAGCCATGCGTCAGCTCGTGTCCAATCACCATGCCGACCGCTCCGTAGTTCACTGCGTCCCCTGCTTGATTTGAATAGAAGGGCGGCTGCAAAATGCCCGCCGGGAAGTTAATATTGTTTTGCGTCGGGTCATAATATGCATTCACTGTGGGCGGCGTCATGTCCCACTCGGCGCGGTCCACTGGTTTTCCGATCTTGTCCAGCTCCCGTTTATTTTCGAACTCATTCGCCCGGTACCAGTTGCCGAAATAGTCCGTGGGAACGATGTTAACCGTCGAATAATCGCGCCACTTATCCGGATATCCGATCTTGTTCGCCACCTTGTGGAGTTTCACCATGGCTTGTTGCTTGGTGACCGGGCTCATCCAGGTAAGCGACTGTATGTCGTTCGCCATTTCATGCTCGATTTCGTGAACCATCTCGAGCGTCCTTTGCTTCCCCTGCGCGCCGAATGTTTTTTCGACAAACTTGCGGCCCAAGGCTTCGCCCAACTCGTCATCGGTCGCCGCGACGCAGCGCTTCCAGCGCGGCTTCATCTCGGGAGCGCCGGTCAGAATCCGTCCAAAGAAGGCAAAATTCTCATCGACAAACGCTTTCGGAAGCAATCTCGAGCTCGCGCTGATATAGTGCCAGACCAGATAGTCTTTCAAAGCATCCATCTTCCGTGCCGCTAGCTCGGTGCTGAGCGCTTTGACAAAATCCGGAACCGCGACGTTCAGCTTAGAGAATTCGGGTGACTTCACCTGCACGAAATATTGGTCGAAATTGAAGTGCGGGCTCAACTCGGCCAATTGCGCCTTCGGCATCTCGTGAACCAGCACTTTCGGATCGCGCCGCGCCGTGACGTCCAGCGACGCCTTCGCCAGATCCGTTTCGATCGCCATAACGTCGGCCGCTTTCTGGGCCGCCTGCTCTTTCGAAACTCCCGTCAGCTCGAACATTTTGGCGATGTGCGCCACGTACTTTCGCCGGATGTCCTCCGATTTCTGGTCGGTCCGGAAATAAAAATCTCTTTCCGGCAAACCCAACCCGCCCTGATCGATTCCCGCAATAGTCATGCGCGCATTCGTCGGGTCGGGCGACGATACGAAAGTAAAGAATACCGGCACCTGGCGCTCGTGTAGCCGCGCGATTTCGTCCAGCAGATCGCTTGGTTTATCGATGCGGGCGATGCGCTCCAGCTCCGGCTCGAGCGGACTCGTGCCGCGCTGCTCGATCGCCGTTTCATTCATGCACGATTTGTAAAAGCCGCCGATCTTTTGATCGATTGCGGAACGGTCCTGATGCTGCTCGGAGTCTTCGAGAATGCCGCGTAGCACCTTCTGGTTTCGTTGATACAGTTCGTCGAAGCGTCCCCAGGTGCTTTCATCGGCGGGGATCGGATTGCTTTTCATCCAGGCGCCGCACGCGTACTGGTAGAAATCGTTACAAGGATCGGCTGATTTATCGATCGTGCCCAGATCCAGCCCGCTGGATTGCCCACACGCCACAGCAGCCAGCGAAGCGCCCAGCAACGCCGCCGCCGCAAGCTTCGAAAATGCCATGCATTCTAAGTGTAATCAGTCCTTAACTCACCACACCCGGCAGCCGTTAGCCGCCACCATCGGTTGCCCGGCCGAACATCCAAAGGCGGTCCCAAATTCGGGCACGTTTTGGATCACCCCAATCACCCGGAACTCACCCGGCGAATGAGGATCGGTGCGCGCCCGGTTGCGCGCGGATTCCGGCCGTTCGTTTGAGCAATAGATCTGCGCATAGCCCAGAAAAAAGCGCTGCGGCGGCGTATAGCCATCGAGCTTGTTTTTGTCCACCGATCCGTTTTCCAGACCGCCCAGCAACCCCATGAATGCCAAACGAATGCCGGCGTTGTCGGCGCCGTTTTCGCCCAGCGTGAGCCGCCCGTTTAAATGAACGCCCTCCACCGGACTGAACTGCGAGTATTCATTCGCAATGCAGTCGGCGCGCTTTTTGAATTCGTCGTTGTCTTGTTTCGTCCACCAGTCTCGAAGGTTGCCATCGGCGTCATATTGCCGGCCCTGATCGTCAAAGCCGTGCGTCAGTTCGTGGCCGATCACCGCGCCGATGCTGCCGAAATTGACCGCCGGATCCGCCTTGCTGTTATAAAACGGCGGCTGCAGGATGCCCGCCGGGAAATTGATATTGTTTTCGAGCGGGCTGTAATAGGCATTCACCGTCGGCGGCGTCATGCCGAATTCCGCCCGATCCACCGGCTCGCCGATCTTCTTTAGATCGCGATGTATTTCATACTCGCGCGCGCTGCGAACATCGGCCGCCAAGCCCGTATCCGTCACCCTGACGCTCGCATAGTCCTTCCACTTTTCCGGGTAGCCGATCTTGTTCGTGACGCCCTTCAGCTTCGCGAGCGCCTGCTGTTTGGTCGCCGCGCTCATCCATGGCAGCGAGTCGATGTCCGCCGCCATTTCCCTTTCGATGATATTCACCAACTGCTGCGTTTTCTCTTTCGACTGTCCGGCGAACGCCTTCTCCACATACTTTTGTCCCAGCGCGTCACCGAGGCCGCGATCGGTCATTTGCACGCATCGTTTCCAGCGCGGCTGCAACTCCTTAGCGCCCGTGAGGTAGCGCCCGTAAAAATCGAAGTTCGCATCCACAAACGGCTTGCTCAAATCGGGCGCATACGCCGAGACATAATGCCACACCAGATAGCTTTTGAGATCATCCAGGCTGGTCGACGCCAATGTGCCGTTTAAACTCCGGAAAAAGTCTGGCACTGCGACGTTCAACGACTCAAAAGACGGTGCGCCGCTCTGCTCGAAATACCGACCGAAGTTGAAATTCGGCGTCAGCGACGCGAGCTCCGCTACCGTCATCTTGTGGTACGTCAGGTGTGGGTTTCGCCGGTCTACGCGCGCGAGCGATGCCTTCGCGAGCGCCGTCTCGATTGCCAAAACCGCCTTCGCCGCCGCTTCGGCGTCGGGCTGCCGTTCGCCGATCAATTGGAATATTTGCGAGATATGTTCCACATATTTTTGTCGCGTCGCTTCGTCTTTGGCGCCCAGGTAATAGCTCTTGTCCGGCAATCCCAGGCCGCCCTGATCGATGTGGGCAATCGTCGTCTTCGAGTTCGCCGCGTCCGGGCTCGAGGTGAACCGGAAGAAAGCGCTGATGCCCTGGGATTGTAGCCGCGCCACTTCGTCCGTTAGATCGCTCTTCTCTTTCATCGCCCGAATACGTTCGATCTCCAGTCGGACGGGAGCCGCGCCGGCCTTATCGATGGCCGCTTCGTTCATGCAGGCGGAATAAAAGCCGCCGACTTTTTGATCGATCGCCGAACGATCCTGATGCCGGGCCGAATCTTCGAGAATCCCCCGTAGCACCTCCTCGTTGCGGTCGGCGAGCTGGTTGAAGCGGCCCCAGCGGGAGTATTGCGGCGGTACCGGGTTCTCCTTCATCCAGTTGCCGCAGGCATATAGATAAAAATTCTGGCACGGGTCGACGCTCTTATCGATTGCCTGTAAATCGACTCCGCTCTCCGGCGGCGAGCTCTGCCCCGAGCTAAGAAGCGCGATCCCCAAAAGCCCCGAAAGCAAGCGAATATGGCGTAATCCCATGGTAAAGAGATAGCAGATTTTGCTCGGGACCGTGTCAGGGATGCCGGTGCTTGTCGAGATTCTCGTTCAAATCCAAAGCCGCGCTGATCAAGCCAAGATGCGTGAAGGCTTGCGGAAAATTGCCAAGAGCCTCCCCTCTCGCGCCGATTTCTTCCCCATATAGTCCCAAATGATTGCCATAGGTCAGCATTTTTTCGAAGATGTATCGCGCCTCATGCAAACGCCCCGAGCGCGAAAGCACTTCTACCAGCCAAAACGTGCAGGCGCTGAACGTTCCTTCCGAGCCCGGCAAGCCATCCATCGCGCTACCGCTCGGTTTATAGCGATAGACCAGGCTGTCGGAGACCAGTTGCTTCAGCACCTCGTCTACGGTTGCTTTCATACGCGCGTCGCGTGGCGCCACGAACTTCATCAATGGAAATAGCAGGCTCGTAGCATCCAGGCTATTCCCTCCCAGCGTGCGCACGAAGCTCTTACCGTTCCATCCTTCCTGCATGATCTTTTCGTAAACTTTTTTGCTCTCTGTCAGCAAACGTTCCCGGTCGATGGGAAGATTCCGTTGCATGGCGATCCGCAAGCACCGGTCGAGCGCCACCCAGCACTGCATCTTCGAATAGGTAAATTGCTCCGGCTCCTTGCGCACTTCCCAGATACTGTTATCGGGACGCTGCCAGTTATCGCAAACCCAATAAACGATCTTCCGCAGGTAATTCCAGAAGTCGTAAGAGATGGGTTCCGCGTGCTTGTTGTACAGATAGATCGAATCGATGAGCTCACCGTAGATATCGAGCTGAAGCTGGCCGCTCGCGTCATTACCCACGCGCACCGGCTTCGATCCGCGGTATCCGGAGAGATGATCGAGTTTGAATTCCTTCAGCTCGGCCGAGCCGTCGATTCGATACATCACCTGCAGCGGTCCCGTGTCCTGATTTTCCGCCGCGCGCCCTTGCAGCCAGTCCATGAAGCGCGTCGCTTCCTCGAAGTAGTTAAGCCGCAAAAACGAGTAGACGGTAAAAGCCGCGTCGCGAACCCACGTGTAACGGTAGTCCCAGTTGCGCACGCCCCCGACCGCCTCCGGTAGACTGCACGTCGGAGCGGCAATGATCGCTCCCGTCGGCTCATAAATTAGCAGCTTGAGTGTCAGCGCGGAGCGCGTCACCATTTCACGCCAGCGCCCCGTGTAGTTGCAGCGGGACGACCACTTGCGCCATTTGTGAAGCGTCTCCTGCAAAACCTGACGCGTGTACGCTTCGATGTCTGGCGGTGTCCTTTGTCCGTCCTCTTGGGCCATTTCGAGAACAAAGCTTCGTTTCGCGCCCTCCTTGAGGACGAACTCGGCTCGGACGCTGCCCTGCTCGTCGCGGTCGAGTGGTATAGTGCTGCGGAGAATCAACGTCGTCGTTGGCGAGCGGAACGTAGCACCCTGGGTCTCTAGGGAAAGCTCGTGCCGCTGGCGGGCATAATCGAAGGCCGGAACACATTCCAAGCGAAACGAAACCGACCCGCGGACGCATCGCACAATCCGGACGAGTGCCTGCGCGCTATGCGTGCTATCGTGCCACGGCATGAAATCGAGCACCTCGCCTACGCCTTCCTGGTTGAGAAAGCGCGTGACCAGCACGTTGGTATCGGGCAGATACATCTGCTTCGAACCTCCATCGGCCAACGAGTGAATGCGGAAGTAGCCTCCTTTTTGGTCGTCGAGAATAGCCGCAAAAACGCTCGGAGAATCGAAGCGCGGCAGGCAGCACCAATCGATCGAGCCATCGTTTCCCACTAGGGCCGCCGTGTGGAGATCGCCGATTACTCCATAGTTATCTATGTTTTTATAGGCCATTCTTAAGATAAGACTCAAAGATGGCGTCAGATGTTCCAAAGTGATCGCCTGATGCGAGACTGGCTACAGCGGAGATAGCTTGTCCATCATCGATTTCTTACTCGGACGCCCGATCGCATCATATGAGGAGCGCGCTGAGCAGATCGGCATTGCCGCAGGTGTTCCTATTTTCGGCATGGATGCGCTCAGCTCGGTGGCGTACGGACCGGAAGCCGCTCTCACGCTGCTGATCCCACTGGGCCTCGCCGGCGTCCGCTACATTGTTCCGCTGAGTCTCAGCGTCATCACGTTGCTCGTCATTGTCTTCTTTTCCTACCGGCAGACCATCGCTGCCTATCCCGGCGGTGGCGGGTCCTACACGGTCGCTCATCGCAATCTCGGCACGCTGCCTGGTCTGTTGGCCGCCGCCGCGCTTATGATCGATTACGTTCTCACCGCCGCCGTCGGCATTTCCGCCGGCATCGGAGCGCTCATCTCCGCTGTCCCTGCCCTGCACGCGGAGACCCTTACCTTGTGCCTGGTTGCTTTGGCTTTGATCACGCTCGCCAACTTGCGAGGCGTGCGCGAGGCGGGCGGCATTTTCATGCTGCCGACTTACCTGTTTTTGCTGTGCATGTTCGCCGCCATTGCAATCGGTGTGGTGAAGACGCTGCTATCCGGCGGCCATCCGGTGGCCATCGTGCCCCCTCCCGCCCCGCCCGCCGCCGTCGAAGCTGTCACTCTGTGGCTCTTGCTCAAGGCTTTCGCCAGCGGTTGCAGCGCCATGACCGGCATCGAAGCGGTGAGCAACGGCTCGAAAGCCTTTCGCAAACCGACGGTCCCGCTCGCCCAACGTACCCTCGCGGTCGTCATCGTCTCGCTCGTCGTCATGCTGGCCGGCATGGCTTTTCTCTCGCGCGCCTACCACATCGCCGCTATCGATCCCAACAGCGCCGCTTACCAGAGCGTGCTCTCCATGATATTCGCCGCCGTGGCAGGCCGTGGCTGGTTTTACTATCTCTCGATCGGCTGCGTTCTGTTGGTATTGATCTTCTCCGCCAATACCGCCTTCACCGATTTTCCACGCGTCTGCCGGGCGATCGCCGAAGACCGTTTTCTGCCTGTCTCGTTCGCCAATCGCGGCCGTCGCCTCGTCTATTCCGAAGGTATTCTCGTGTTGGCCGTCCTCACCGCTGTCTTATTGGTCGTCTTCGGCGGCGTCACAGATCGCCTGATTCCTCTCTATGCAGTGGGCGCCTTCCTCGCCTTCACGCTCTCCCAGGCGGGCATGGTGGCGCACTGGAGGAAACAAAAGAATCCATCCTTCCGTAACATCTCCATCAATGCCCTCGGCGCACTTGCTACCGGCGCCACCGTGATGGTCGTCATCGTCGCGAAATTCACCGAAGGTGCCTGGATCACGGTGGTTATCATTCCTGCCTTATTGGCGCTAATGTATTCCGTGCGTCGCCACTATGATAAGGTCGGACGCGCCATCGCCAGCCCAACGCCCGTCGATCTTAGCAAGCTCACGGCTCCGCTCGTCGTTGTCCCGATGCCCTACTGGAGCAAAATTGCCAAGCAAGCGTTGCGCGCCGCTTTAGAAATTTCTCATGACGTCAAAGCTCTGTATGTGATCGAAGAGAATAAGCACGAAGACGATTTCTGTAGAGAGTGGGAAACGTATGTCGTGAAGCCCGCTCGCCAAGCGAAGGTGCCCGCGCCCGAATTGGTTCAACTGAAGACCCCCTATCGCTTCGTGATCTCGCCCATCGTCGATTACGTGATCGAACTTTCACAAGCCAATCCGGACCGGCGCATTATAGCCATCGTGCCCGAGTTAGTCGAAAAGGAACTGTTTGGTTATTTCCTTCATACCCAGCGCGCCACATTGCTAAAGGCGATGCTTCTGATAAAGGGCAACGATCGCATCTCCGTCTTGAACATCCCCTGGTACTTGAAGTGAAGCGAAGGTAGACACCGTTCTCCCTATGACCCTGCTGTGGAACTAGTTAGCCGCAGCTAGGAGTAATAAGTACTCTCGCCATCCCTGAATCAGCCGATAAGGTCGCTGGGAGCCCCTGAGAGCTTAGCGATGGTAATGCGGCATATGATTCCCGCCCCAAGCGGTTTACGAGGCGGCGCGGCTGGGAAATGAAATGAAATTGCGCCGGTTTTTGATCGTTGCGCTCTGCGCCTTTATCGCCGCCTTCTTCGTTACGTTTGCGGTACGAAAAATTGGAACGTTCGGGCCGATTTCCGGTCACACGGCTCCCCTGGCAAAACAGGTGCCGGCGCTGGTTAGATCGTTGCGGCCTAATTATCCTTACTCCGTCATACCCGGAGGCGCTTATTCAGCCGCCGAATTGCGCTATGTAGACAAAAACGACCCCATCGTTCGCGATCACTACGCCGATTTTGACATCCGAGCTGTCCGCCTCGTGCAGCTCACTGAAGATAGGTATCAATATGTGTCCTATCGTCTTCACAACAAGATTTACTGGACGCATAAGAAGTTGCGAATTCCAAGGGGCGAATATTTACTCACCGACGGTCACACCTATGCTCGCGCTCGCTGCGGCAACCGGTTATCCGATAACTCCCATCGGCAGACTTGCCCGCAAGAGCCCACCGCCAGTGCGCTGTCTCTTCCCCCGCTCGGCCTTCAGAATTTGCCCAACCTGCAATTGGCCGAAGCGCCGCCTCCCGGCGAACTCACCCAGGAGTTTCCGGTGCTTCCGAATCCCGCCGAGCGTCTCGCGCCCGTTCTCCCGAATGGCGCCCTGGCGACGATCCCGGCAGAAACACCACCGACGCCGACGACTTATGTCCCGATCGCGCCGTTTTTCCCGCCTTCTCTCCCGTCTCCCGGCGGTGTTTACCTACCGCCCAGTCGTCTTCCGCCGCCGGTTTCGTTTCCTGGTATTCCTCTGCCCGTTCCCGAGCCGAGCAGCATCTATCTGTTCGTAATTACCTTCCTTGTCTCACTATGGGGCCTGACGCGCATGATTCCCAAAAAAGACGAGCCGGATAATAGCGACTGAATTTATTGCAGAGTACTTTACATTAACAAGTATAGGTGCTATCTTTAGACCGTGGCTTCGCTTGTCGCCGCCGCGCTCTTGTGGCTCGAACATCGCTGTTATCTACGTACCCACGGCTATTCCTTCCGGCGTTTCTATCGCGAACGAATCCGCGATTGGACCCCTGGTTTCCCGCGGAGCCCTGCCGTAGCGCCCGAAACCCTTCCCCCGCTCTTACCGCGGAGGGAACCGGTGGCATTTGGCCGCCGCGATCTCCGCGCCCGTTGGTGAATGCTCATCCGGTACTGCGCTGGTCGCGGAAATAGCGCCAGAACACTGCCGCCACCGCCAGCACAGGAACGGCCAGCAAAAACCCGATCGGTCCAAACAAGAAACTTCCCGCCAGCAGCGCCAGAAACACCGGCAGCGGACGCAGCCCCAGCGGTTTGCTCAATAGCCGCGGAGTAATCACGAACGCCTCGACGATCTGTATCGCCACCCACGCCGCAAAGGCGATCGCCAGGTGCATGACATTCCGGTCGCCTAGCAGGTTTGCCAGCGCCACCAGAGCCAGTGGAACCAGTGCGCCGAAGCGTGGGATCAAGCTCGTCAAACCGCCGGCGACGGCAATCAACGGCCAAAAAGGAACGCGCGCCAAGCCGAACGCTACCGCATACAACACCGTCAAAATAACCGCGATCAAGACCTGCGCCCGCACATATAGACCGAGCACTCGGAGCGATTCGCGAGCGGGCTCGGCCAATCCCCTGGGGTTCTCAGATAGAGCCATAGTTTTAGCGCTCCACCCAGCCTTGGTCGCGAAGGATTTGCCGGAATGAGGGGTCCGCTAGCGAAACGGCCGGGAAGTACGGGCGCGTGAGCGTGCGCTTCCACCAGTTGCCGGTCTGCCTATGCTCATCGGGAGTCGTGAAATGATATTCGTACAACATGGCGCGAACGTACCGCGGCGGGTGCTGCGGAAACGGATTTTGGCGAAGCAAGCCGAGCACCTCCGGATCGCCTTCGAGCAGCTTCGCCACGAAATTCACGAACCACGGGTAATCCTGATAATCGGACATGGCGGCAAACCACATCAGCCAGTCGAGCCGTAAATGATACGGCGCAATCTGCGGCGGGCGGTAATCCAAAGCGCCGGGCTTCCCCTTGAACTGATACTCCCGCCACTGCGTTGACGGCAGCAGCACTGCGTCGTCCGTGCCTTCCACAATGACCTCATAGCGCGGACGCGTAATGCTGCCAAACGCACCGTACGTTCCCACTAAGTGAAATGTGTTGAAACTGGTATTCATCACCTGCCGCGCCGACAGCATATTGATTACCACCGGAACGCTCATCAGCACCACGGCTCCTCCGATGGCATAGTGCAACCAGCCGATCAGCGGTGGTGGCGCGTGCATCGCCGGCGCATGCAGCGAAATCAGTCCGGAAAAAAACTGGGCGTCGAATAGCGAGAAAGCCAGAAACAACGTCATCCAGTTGAGCCACGAGAGATTTCCGCTGGCGATGATGCTGAGTTGGAAAACAATCGTGAGGATTCCGGCGATGCCGGCAAACGGCTGCGGCAGAAAGTAAGCAAAAGGAACGATGATCTCCGAGAAATGGTTGAACAGCACGCCGCCTTTGCCGAGCCAATGCGGCGCCCAATGGAAGTACCAGCTCAGCGGATTCGGCATAGGCTGTGTCTCGTAGTAATAATTCAGGCAGGTCAAGTCCCGCCAGCAAGGATCGCCGCGCAACTTGATTAGTCCGGCGCCGAACATGATCCGGAACAGCAGCCAGCGAAAGATCCAGATGGGAATGCGCTGCGGAACCAGGTTGGCGCCGCCCAAAAACATCGCAAAGAAGCACGCTTCGAGTAGAATCGATTCCCAGCCAAACCCGTAAAACGTCTGGCCAACGTTGACGAACGAAAGATAAAGCAGATAAATGGCCGCCCAAACGCCAGCCGAGAGCCAGCTATAGCGTGCCGCCAGGCCGCTGATCACCAGACACGAAAGAGCAATGCCGAGCCAAGCGCCCGCGGTAAACGCGAAATCGCGCGGAAGGAAGAAAAAGAGACTCGGCGATTCGCGAAACGGTACTTGCTTAACGAATAGTGGGACTGGCAGAAGGCCGCGCTCGCCAAGCAAAGGCTTGAACTGGTTTAATGCCGTTACAAAGGCGATCAGACAAATCAGTCCGATACCGCGCTCTAGCAGCAAGCGCGTCAGCCAATAGCCCCTGCCATCGACAACATCCATCACCCATAAGATACGCCTGTGCTATTCGCCGATGATTTTCACCAGCACGCGCTTGCGCCGGCGGCCGTCGAACTCGCCATAAAAAATTTGCTCCCAAGGACCGAAATCGAGCTCTCCCCGGGTTACCGCGACCACCACTTCCCTGCCCATCACCTGGCGTTTGAGATGCGCATCGGCGTTGTCCTCGCCCGTGCGGTTATGGCGATAGTGCGACACCGGCTCATGCGGCGCGAGCTGCTCCAGCCACTGCTCGTAGTCGTGATGCAGGCCGGATTCATCGTCATTGATGAACACCGACGCCGTAATGTGCATCGCATTCACCAGCGCCAATCCCTCCTTGACCCCGCTTTCGCGCAGGCACTCGCGCACCTGTGCCGTAATATTGACGAAGGCCATGCGCGCAGGAACTTCGAACCACAATTCCTTCCGGTAGTTCTTCACCTTGTCTCCGGCACGCGTCTTCCCATCGCCAGGCGAAGCTTGAACACTCGCTCCCTCGCGCGCTCTTCTTCCAGATTACGGCTTCGCGCCCGCAGCAGGTCCTCGAGCGCCAGCATGCCTACCAATTTGTTGTCGTCGTCCACCACCGGGAATCTGGTGAATCCGCTTTCCGCCATACGGTAGACCACCACGCGTAGCGATTCATCGGGATAAGCTACGCTCATCTTTCCTGTAGCCATTTCCCCAAGGGTTCTCGCGTCGCCAGTCAGGTGTTCTTCTTGCATCCGCAGCAGATGATTGCGGCTCACGACGCTCAATAGCCGTTGCACCGCATCGATCACCGGGAAGATATGTTGCCCATGTTGACCGGGCGGCTTCTGGGGCCGTATCAGCTCGCATGCCTCCTCGATGCTTGCCTCCCCCGGCAGCGCCACCACCTTGGTGCGCATGACTTCCCGGACAAACAGGATTTCGAGCGGATCGGTTGCGTATTCACGGCTCAGGTGATAGCCCCTGCGCGAAATCTTCTCGGTAAGAATAGAGCGCTTCAACGCCAGCACCGTGAATGCATGCGCCAGGAAATTAGCCACCATGAGCGGCAGCAGCATGTTGAAGTCATGAGTGAGCTCGATGGCGAATACAATCCCGGTAAACGGTGAGCGCATAGTACCCCCGAGAATGGCTCCCATGGCCACCAAAGGCCAAAAGCCTTGTCCAAAATGAGGCAAGAACATTCCCGCTAGGCCGCCCAGCGCCGCGCCCATCATCAGCAGCGGAGCCAATACTCCGCCGGACGTGCCGGAACCGAGCGAGATCATCCAGATCGCAGACTTCACCAGTAGTACTCCCAGAAGGAACGTAACCGCTACGTTTCCGCGCAGTAGGATTCCGATGGTGTCATACCCCACGCCGAGTGCGTGTGGAAAAATAAGCCCGCCAATCCCTACAAACACACCGCCGATAGCGGGCCACCACATCCAGTGGATCGGTAGTTTTTGAAAGGCGTCTTCGGCTGCATAAACCCCTAAAGTCAGCAGCGCCGAGAGACCCCCAGCGGCAAGTCCAACGAGCACGCAGCCCATCAGCCCCACAGGTCCAATAAAAATGGGATGAGAGGGAACTGGAAATAAAGGTCCGACGCCTAAAATGTAGCGTCGCGCCACACCCGCGGTAAGACTCGCGAGCGCCACCGGAATCGCACTCCGAGGTTTCCATTCAAATAATAAAAGCTCAACCGCCAGCAGCACCGCCGATAACGGCGCCGCAAAGGTGGCCGACATTCCCGCCGCCGCGCCTGCCACCAGCAAAGTCTTGCGTTCGGCGCTGGTCAAGTGAAAAAATTGCGCAATGAGCGAGCCAAACGCTCCGCCCGTCATGATGATGGGGCCTTCGGCGCCGAACGGTCCGCCCGATCCGATGGAAATTGCGGCCGAAATCGGCTTGAGAATGGCGAGCCGCGGGTGAACGCGGCTGCCGTTCATCAAAATCGATTCAATCGCCTCTGGAATGCCGTGTCCGCGAATGCGCTCCGAACCATAGCGCGCCATTAGGCCTACGATCAAAGATCCGACCACCGGTACCACCACCGCGAAGATGCCCAAATGGCTCCCGGCCGGTGAAGAGAGCGCAGTGTCTACGCGGTGAAAGTAGAAAAGGTTCGTAAACAGGCCGATGAGCCTCAGTAGAAACCAGGCGACAAAAGAAGCTACAATCCCGATTCCAATCGCGAGCAGAGAAATGGGTATGACCCGAAATGTGGTAGTGAAATCGCCCAGTTCGCTCGATCTGTTATGGCTCATTGCTGCACGATCGCTCGCAGGGCTTGACACAGCGCCGGGCCGGAAGTCTGCAGTTCCTGCCAGTGCAGGAAGGAAAGTCTTCGCAAGATTGTTTCGCCTTCCGGCGTCAACTCCACCAGGACTTCCCGGCGATCGTCCTCGCTGTGATGGCGGGCTGCGGCGCCACGCTCCACCAGGCGGTTAATCAGTTCGACCGTGCTGTGGTGCTTCAGGCAAAGGCGCTCGGAAAGGACGCTAACAGTAGGGCGAAGGTCTTGCGGTAAACCCTTGATGGCCAGCAAAAGCTGGTGTTGCTGCGGCTCGATGCCGTTATCTCGGGCGGCCTGTTCGCTGAAATGAAGAAACTGGCGGATCGCGTGGCGAAACTCCGCCAGTTGGTGATAGCCGGATGCCGGGAAAGTCCTGCGCACAAATCAATCGTATCACGATATATCTAACCTAAGTGTCTACGTGTGAGGCGAAGAACAAGTCGAGCGCTTCTTTGTTCTTCTCCGAAAGCCGGCCCGAGATCTCCTGCATTTCCGATGGGGGCAGCGGCTTAAAGTTCTTAGCCAACTGAACATTCCGTTCGATATGTTCGAGCTTCGGCATTCCTACCACCGCGGCGGTCACCGGCAACGACCACGTGTAATAAAGCAACTTTTCGGGCGTAGCCTGCCCCAGCAACGCTTCCTGTGCAAAGATCTTAATCGCCAGCACGCCCATGTGCTTGCGCTTGGCGACCGGCAGCGCCACTGTCTCGAAGCTGGGTTTCATGGCTTCGTTGGGCACCATGCCGCCGCTGCCGCTCTTCATGCCCACGAGCGCGGCATTCAATGCCATCTGCGTGCAGTCGAAATCGTGACGCTCGACCGCGGTCTTCAGTACGTGCGGATCGGTGTGACTGGTGATACCGATGAAGCGAGTCATCTTCTGGTCGCGCAGCTTCATGACCTGCTCGAGCACCCCACCCTTGCTTTCGATCCGGGCCAAGTCTTCGGCGGAGCCGAGCGAATGGATGTGAAG
>DASYAX010000306.1:0-33925 GCA_036501045.1 Bryobacteraceae bacterium | reverse complement strand
AGTGGGGACGGTGGACTTTGTGTCATTGGCGACTGGATTAGGCGGTGCCTCTCGCTGCGGGATCGGAATGCTGTGGACGGCTGAGACCGCATAGGCCGGACCGCCGGCGGGGTGAAGATCCCCCAGCGTATCGTGCGCGCGCTTCATCCAGAACCAACCGAAAAATAACAGCGCCACGACGCCCGAATGAACCAGCAGCGAGCCAAAAATAGGGAGGCCCAAAGGGTCGCGTTGGTCGAGGATATCGAGCGGCTCAGCCATTCGGTCAGCGGCGCTTGCGGGCGGCGGAATCCGTTGGCGCCGTCACCATCTTGACGTCAAATTTCGCCTCGCCCAGTTCGGCAATAATCTGGGCAATTACGTCCCAGGGCGTTTCCTTATCGGCGCGCACGTAAACGGCCGTCGCGTTTCGAAACCGCTGATGAACGCCTTGCGCCAACAAATTGATGTTGGTCGCCTTGTCGTTCAGATAGGTCTCGCCGTCTTTGGTAATGCTGACGACCGGAAGATCCTGCGCGGTGTTTTGAACGCGGCGCACCTGCGGCACCTTGATATCGAGCCCGAATTCCATGACGTTGGCGGTAATCATGAAGATGATCAGCAGGACCAGGATCACGTCCACCAAGGGAACAACGTTGATTTCGGACAGTGCGGGCGGGCCGCCAAAGCGCCGTCCACGTCTGCTGCCGCCACCGTTACTGAAAGAGAAGGCGATGCTGGCTTCCTATCTCGACGAACTAGCCGCCAAAATCTCTCTCCGCGAAATTTTGGAATTCGATGGCGAAATCTTCCATGCGCGTACCCAATTCTTTAATGCGGCTGCCGAAGACGTTGTAAAAGATGGCAGCCGGAATCGCCGCAGCAAGGCCAATAGCAGTCGTAACGAGCGCTTCCGAGATACCAGGAGCGACCGCGCGCAGGCTCGCGCTACCGGCATTGGCCAGGCCCTCAAAGGCGTCGATAATTCCCCAAACCGTGCCAAAGAGGCCGATAAAAGGAGAGACAGACGCCACCGTCGCCAACCAGCTCATGTTCATCTCGAGCTTGGTAACTTCTTCGCTGATGCCCAACTGGAGGCTGCGCTCAACAGCTACTTTGTTGACCAGCGCTCCCCGCTGTTTGATCTGGCGCTCGATCTCGCCGTACCCGAAATCGAATACTGCTACCAATGGCGCGGAACCGAATTGTTCGCTCGCGACCGCAACGGCCTGCAGGTTGCCGGCCTTGCGGAAAGCGCGTAGGAAGCTCTTATTGGAACGTCGCGCACGGCCAAAAACACTGCTCTTGGCGAACACGATCGTCCAGGAAGCGAGCGAAAACAGCACCAAAATCGCGATGACAACTAGCGGAACCGGTCGAAGGTTTTGAACGATGTCCCACAGATTCAGATCTGCGAGAACCAGCACTAAGGGCAATATCAGTGTCCTTTCATGACCTTTGCTCTTATTATAAGGAGCGGGAAAGAAGTACGAACTCTCATCTTTGCATTGGATGTGCAGAAAGCGCAGTGGTTACATGGCTTTGAGCGCCGTATAATTCGGTCACATGCTGCTTGAGTTGATCGTCGAGAACTATGCAGTAGTGGAAGAGGCGCGGCTGCGTTTTCACGAAGGCTTGAACATTCTTACAGGTGAAACGGGCAGCGGCAAGTCGATGGTGGTCGATTCGCTGGCCTTATTGCTGGGTGGACGGGCTTCGGGCGAAATGGTGCGCAGTGGCGCGGCGAGAGCCCGCATATCGGGAATTTTTTCGCTCGATGCCAAGCCGGAAATCGCCGAGCTGTTGCGTGAGGCGGGACTGGAATTAGAGGGCGAGGAGCTGATTGTGGAGCGGGAGATTACCCCGAACGGAAAGTCTCGCGCTTTTGTAGCAAACCGGCCGGTCACGACGGCGTTTCTGAGACAGCTTGCGCCGTCACTGGGCGACATCCACGGCCAGAACGAGCAACAACTCTTGTTTACGGCGCCGGCACAGCGGCGCTTGCTCGATGAGCATGCCCGCACCGGAGACCTTCGCGCGCAGGTGGCCGAGACGTTTGCGGGCTGGCGCGAACTAGGGGAGAAACTCGAGGAGCTGAGCAGGAATGAGCAGGAGAAACTCAGACTGCTGGATCTCTGGACCTTTCAGCGCAAGGAGATCGAAGCAGTAGGCCCGCGATCAGGAGAAGACACCGAGCTCGAAGCCGAGCGCAAAATTCTGCAGAACATGAGTAAGCTGCAAGAGAATGCCGCGGCTAGTTTCGCCATTTTGTACGAATCGCCCGATAGCGCTACCACTCAACTGCGGCAGACGCTCAAGCGTTTGGATGATTTGGTGCGAATAGACGCGAGCCTGAGCGAAACGCTGGCCAATCTGAAACAAGCCGCGCTGCAAGTGGACGAAGCGGCTTATGTGGTCCGCGACTACCTAGGACGGTTGGAAGGCGACCCAGCGCGTCTGGAAGATGTGGAGAGCAGGCTGGAGGCGCTCGATAGGCTGAAACGAAAATATGGCCGCTCACTTGAAGAAGTGTTGTCGTTCCGCGACGACGTGGCCAGACGTATGGACGAGGTGGAAAATGCAAGCGAGCACCGGGCGCGATTGGAAAAACAGCACCAGGAAGCGGCACAACGATACGAAAAGCTGGCGGGCGATTTAAGCCGGAAGCGGAGCGCGGCCGCAGACGGGTTGAGCAAACAGGTAGAGAGCGAACTAAAAAGTCTGATGATGGCCGGTACGCAGTTTCAGATCACCATCAGGCAAGGTCCGTGGACAGCGGCCGGCTTAGACGAGATTTCTTTCCTCGTTTCGCCAAATCGTGGCGAAGAGCCGAAAGCGATGGAAAAGATTGCGTCTGGCGGCGAACTATCGCGCATCGCCCTAGCGTTGAAAACCGCCATTGGCGACGCGGGTGGCCATCGCGACCTCTCGACTTTGGTCTTCGACGAGGTAGATGCGGGCGTAGGTGGAGCGGCGGCAGCGGCGGTGGGCAAACGTCTGAAGACGCTTTCGCGGAATAATCAGGTAATCTGCGTTACGCACCTGGCGCAGATTGCCGGATTTGCCGATCACCATTATTCGGTGGCGAAGCGCGAGAAGAAGGGCCGTGTGACGACCGAGGTTGAGGAATTGGGCCGCCCGGAGCGAGCGCGCGAGATTGGCCGCATGCTCTCCGGCGAGCAGATCACTCCGGAAGCGCTGAAGCAGGCCGAGCAGTTGATGCAGGCTGGGCAAGCGGCTGAGACCGGTCAACTGAGATGATGGTAGGAGGCGCAATTATGAACAAACCATTTCATCTCTTAACCCCGGCTGAAAAAACGGCGCTGCGGATCGCTCAGAACCGCGCTATCTCTGAAAAGATCGATGAGCGCAAAGATAAAAAGCCTCCCACTCGCTCGACTGGTGATTATCTTCGGGCCACCCCGGAGGAGCGCTCTAAAACCGGCAGCCTCATTCGCAAGATGAAGTAGTAAGTAGCTGGATTGGTCGCTGAGTAGTCAGCCATAATTGTTCGTGAGAACTTTATGCCCGAGCTACTCAGCGCCGAAGAAGTTACCAAACTCAATGAATATTGGTTCGCCGCGAATTACCTGACCGTCGGCCAAATCTATTTGCGCGACAACCCGCTGTTGGAGCGGCCATTAAGCCGTGATGACATCAAGCCGCGGCTGCTCGGACACTGGGGAACCACGGCCGGGCTTAACTTTATCTACACGCACTTGAACCGGCTGATTCGCGCACACGATTTGAACATGATGTACGTGATCGGACCAGGTCATGGAGGTCCCGGCTTGGTCGCGCACAGCTATCTCGAAGGCACCTACACCGAAATCTACCCAAATATCGAGCAGAATCGCGACGGCATTAAGCGCCTCTTTCGCCAGTTCTCGTGGCCGTACGGCATTCCGAGCCATGTAGCGCCCGAAACACCGGGCTCGATACATGAAGGCGGCGAGCTTGGCTATTCTTTGCTACATGCCTACGGCGCGGCCTTTGATAATCCCGATCTGATTGTGACCTGCGTCGTAGGAGACGGAGAGGCGGAGACGGGCGCCTGCGCTACCAGTTGGCATTCAAACAAATTTCTGAATCCAGCAAAAGATGGCGCGGTGCTGCCGATTTTGCATTTGAACGGATATAAGATTGCAAACCCCACCGTTCTCGCGCGGATCAGCGAACAGGAATTGCGCGATCTCTTCCTTGGCTACGGCTATGAACCGCGCATTTTGGAAGGGGACGATCCGGCGAAGATGCACCCGGCGATGGCCGCGGTGCTTGAAGAGATGCTGTCTGAAATCCGCACAATCCAAGATCGGGCGCGTAAGGAACAAAATGTCACCCGCCCGCGCTGGCCTTTGCTGATTCTCAAGACCCCGAAAGGCTGGACCGGTCCGAAACAGGTGGACGGCAAGCCTGTCGAAGGAACGTGGCGCGCACATCAGGTGCCGGTGGACGACGTGGCGAATAATGCCGATCATCTGAAGATTCTCGAAAACTGGCTGAAGAGCTACCATCCGGAAACATTGTTTGATAAAGACGGGCGCTTTCGCCCTGATCTGGCGGCGCTGGCGCCAGGCGGCGAACGACGGATGGGAATGAATCCGCACGCAAACGGCGGCAAACTGTTGCAGCCGCTCGTGCTGCCAGATTTCCGCAACTATGCAGTAAAGCTGGAAAAGCCGGGAGTGGTGGAAGCGGAAGCGACTCGCGTTCTCGGAGGTTTTTTCCGCGATATTGTCCGGCACAATCTGAAGACGCGCAACTTTCGCTTATTTGGTCCAGACGAAACCGCCTCGAACCGGCTTCAGGCGGTGTATGAAGTGTCAGGCAAGGAGTGGATGGCGGAGATCAAGCCGGTCGACGAAAACCTGACCACCGACGGACGCGTGCTCGAGATCCTCAGCGAACACATGTGCCAAGGTTGGCTGGAAGGCTACCTGTTGACGGGCAGACACGGCTTTTTCTCCTGCTATGAAGCCTTCATCCATATCGTCGATTCCATGTTCAACCAACATGCGAAGTGGCTAAAGGTGACCAGGCATTTGCCGTGGCGCGAACCGGTCGCGTCTTTGAATTATCTGCTTTCCTCGCACGTGTGGCGGCAGGATCACAATGGCTTTTCGCACCAAGATCCCGGGTTCATCGATCATGTCGCGAACAAGAAGGCGGATGTGGTGCGAATTTACTTGCCGCCAGATGCCAACACACTCCTTTCCGTGGCGGATCACTGCTTGCGCAGTAGAAATTATGTGAATTTGATCATTGCCGGCAAGCAACCCGCCCCTGTATGGCTGGACATGGATGCGGCGGTGCGTCATTGCACCAGAGGATTGGGAGTATGGGAATGGGCGAGCAACGACAACGGCAATCCCGACGTCTTGATGGCCTGTGCCGGAGACGTTCCTACCCTCGAAACGCTGGCGGCGGTGACGCTGCTGCGCGAGTATGTCCCGGATATTCGAGTGCGCGTCGTGAACGTTGTGGATGTAATGGCACTGCAGCCGCCTAGCGAACATCCGCATGGCCTATCCGACGATGAATTCGACCAGATTTTTACCGCGGATAAACCAATCATCTTTGCTTTTCACGGCTATCCATGGCTAATTCATCGCTTAACTTATCGCCGACATGGGCACAACAATATTCACGTGCGCGGCTACAAGGAAGAGGGCACTACTACCACGCCGTTCGACATGACCGTATTGAACAACATGGACCGGTTTCAGCTCGCCTATGACGCCGTTCATCGTATTGCACGATTGCAGTCGATTGCCGCCCGCGAGCTCGACCGCCTGGAAGATACCCACCAGCGGCATAAGGCCTTCGTTATGCAATATGGGGAGGACCTTCCCGAAGTGCGCCATTGGAAGTGGACCCTGTGATTCTGGCGCTGAACTGCGGCTCATCGTCGCTAAAGTTCGGCGCCTATCGAGTCGCCGATGGCCACCCGATTCTGGCGTATGAAGGTGAGGCGGAGGAAATCGGCCGCCCGTGCTCGCCCTTTCCCGATCACGCCGCCGCTCTTGCGCACGCTTTCGAAACGATCGCGAAGGGGAACTTCGAAGCGATTACGGCGGTGGGCCATCGCATTGTGCACGGCGGCCCGCGGCTCCGCGAACATCAGCTTCTTACGCCCGCCTTGGCCGAACAGCTTCGCCAGGCCGTTCCCTTCGCTCCGCTGCATTTGCCAGCCGCCTTATCGCTGATCGAGATCATCCGGAAAAAACTACCGCAGGTCGGCCAGGCAATCTGTCTCGATACGGCCTTTCACCGCCACATGCCCGATGTGGGCCGAGTCTTTGCGCTTCCCCTCGCGTTGCGCGGATTGGGAATCGAGCGCTTCGGATTTCATGGCTTATCCCTCGAATCGATTGTGGCCCAACTGGATCCATTGCCGGAGCGGCTGGTGCTCGCGCATCTGGGAAATGGCTCGAGCATCACGGCCGTGCGGCAGGGTCAATCGATTGATACGAGCATGGGGTTGACTCCCACCGGCGGCATCATGATGGGCACGCGCTGCGGCGACCTCGATCCGGGCGTTTTGATTTACCTGATGCGCCATGGCTATCAGGATGCGGAGAAACTGGAAGCCCTGGTGGATCATGAATCCGGCCTGCTTGGGATTTCAGAGACCACTAGCGATGTGCGGGAGCTGCTGGCCAAGCGCAACCAGGATGCGCGCGCCGATCTCGCACTTCGAATGTTTGCCTATCAGGCCCGCAAAACCGTTGCTTCGATGGCAGCGGCGCTCGGTGGCTTGGATGCGCTGGTGTTTACCGGCGGGATCGGCGAGCATGCCGCTTCGTTGCGCGAAGAGATTTGCTCGCACTTGCGTTTTCTCGGTAATTTCCCAATACAAGTATTGCCTGCCAAGGAAGACTTGCAGATCGCGCGCATCACGGCAGGACTGACTAAAACCGCCGCCTGATCATATCGAGAATCTTACGCGATTCCGGAACTCCCAGCACGGCCGTGCCCGCGAAGTAAACAGCGCCATATAACGGCACGGCGGCAAGAGCCAAGAGAATCGGATGAGCCGTTCCCATCGCCAGCTTTACCAGGTAGGCAAGCGCCGCGCCAGCAAACGCCACGGCCCACAATCGCAAGGTGAAGCCGGCCGAAAGCGATGTCTTACCGATTCGCTTGCCGAGTGCGCCCCGCAGCAAAGTGAATTCGACCCAGCCGGCAATTCCTGCCGAAAGGGTCAGGCCCGCCACTCCCCATTTCTTATCGATACCCAGCCAGTCCGGCAATCGTAGCGCGAACACAAGTCCCAAAACAGTGGTAAGGGCCACCCGGATGACCGCAAAGCGCAATGGTGTGCGGGTATCTAGCAGCGCATAAAAGGCGGATGAATAAAGGCGCCCGAGAGCGCTAGCCAGCAGACCGACAGCAGAACCGGCAAGTATAGCCCAAACCCAAACCGCGTCCGAATGATGGAAGAGGCCGCTTTGATAAAGGCCCGCTGCTAAAACGTCGCCGAGCGCCAGAAACGCCACGGCGGAAGGCACAATAAAGAACGCAATGCGGCGCAAACCGGCCGATAATCGACCACGAAGAAAATCGGCTATTTCTTGCTCGCTCCCAACCGCGCTCGAAAGCGCCGGCAATTCGGCAGCCGCGACGGACATGCTGAAAAGACTGATCGGCAAGGTGCCGATTACCTGGGCATAGCCCATGGCCGCCACGGCTCCCGTAGGTAGCCAGCTTGCGATCATCTGATCGACATAGGAACTGATCTGAACTACGCCGCGGCTAAGAAAGATGGGACCGAAGTTGCGGAATACGGTTCGGACCTGCTCGGAATGCGTTTCAAGCTGGGGACGAAAGCCCGGTAATAAGGTCAGGACACGCGGAAGCTGCACCAGGAATACGAGAGCGCTTCCCACCACAACAGCCCACGCCACCTTCACCACCAAGTGTTCTTCGGTTGCATGGCGGCCCGCCACGATAGCAACGGCAATCACCGTTATGTTCGACACAACGGGCGCCAGGTAGGACAGCAGGAATCGCCGATGGCTGTTCAGCACGCCCAGGCACCAGGCGCTCATAACCAGCAGACCGGTTCCAGGGAAAACAATGCGCACCAGGCGAATGGTCAACGTGCGCTTTTCGCCTTCAAACCCGGGCGCGATGGCGTCTATCAGAAAAGGGGTCAGGGTCACACCGAGTAGCACCAGCACCGCGCAAACCAGGCTCAAGATCCCAAAAACGGCGCCCGCCAGATCCTCGGCTTCTTCATCTTCTCCGAGCGCCCGCAACTTCGCGTAGACAGTAACGAAAGACGCCGAAAGGACGCCCTCGCCAAAGAGGTTGCTGAGAAGATTCGGTATACGGACAGCCGCCCGGAAGGCGTCGGCGATGATGGAATCTACACCGAAGTAGTGTCCAATGATGCGCTCGCGGGCCAATCCGGTCAAGCGGCTGACCAGAATGCCGAATGCGACGCTTGACGATCCACCCAGGCGCGGCTTTGCGGAGGGCGGCGTATGTGGGATACAGATGCGAACTTGCAAAACGCGAGCTTCAGTTAGAGAGTAACAATTGCCGCGAATTCAAATGGCGAGCTCGCACATCTAGTAACAACAGGAGTCTTGAACGTGAATTTGAAGCTCGGAATCTTAGCCTGTACGATGGCCGCGGTCTTGTGCGCTCCCACAGTGAGAGCGGGGCAATCCGCTCAACCCAGCGAAAAGAAGCCGCCGGCTACGCCCAATCCGGAGAAGATGGATGTCCTGAAGGAATTGAGCGCTTCGTTCGAGGAAATTTCGGAGCGTTCCGGCCGGGCCGTAGTGCAGATCTTTGTACGCAGCTATGTGACGGCGGCGGACAGCTCCGATAGCGGAAACGAGCTATTGACGGCGGAAAATAGCAGTGGTTCCGGCATTATCCTGAGCCCCGATGGATACATCCTGACCAACGCACACGTGGTGAAGGGCGCCCACAGCGTGAAGGTACAACTGAATGTCAGAACGGAGGCGGAGAAACGCGAGCAAGGCGACCGCTCATTCAACCGGCCGATCGCCGGCACGCTGGTGGGAATCGATCGGGATAGCGATTTGGCGGTCATCAAAATCGATAAAACGAACCTGCCTTATCTGACATTCGGTAATTCGAATGAGCTAAAGCAGGGACAGATCGTGCTGGCCTTGGGAAATCCGCTTGGGCTGGACAATTCGGTGAGCATGGGCGTAGTCAGCGCAGTTTCCCGCGAGATCAAGCCCGACGATCAAATGGTCTACATCCAAACCGACACGCCGATCAATCCCGGCAATAGCGGAGGGCCGTTAGTAGATGCCCAAGGCCGCGTGATGGGAATCAACACCTTCATTTTGACGCAATCCGGCGGCAGCGAAGGCATTGGTTTTGCCATCCCCAGCAATATCGCGCGGGAGGTCTACACGCAACTTAAAGCGAAAGGACATGTTCACCGTGCCCAGCTCGGCTTGGTGGCGCAAACCATTACTCCTGAAATGGCCGAAGGGCTTTCGCTCGAAACCGATCACGGCGTGATCATTTCCGATGTGGAACCCGAAGGTGCGGCGGCACGAGCCGGCGTGCAGGTCGACGACATCATTATTGCGATGAATGGAAGAGCCATGTCGCGACTGCACCAATTGGAGGCAAATATCTACCGGCTGTCTCCGGGAACGAAGGTTACTCTGCGCGTCCAGCGCGGCGACAACCAAATGGATATACCGGTTGTCACCGAAGAGCAATCGGGCGAGGAACTGGATGCTCTCGCGGACATGGTAGACCCGGCGAAGAACATTGTGTCCCAATTGGGGATCGTCGGCCTCGATATCACCAAAGCCGTGCTCCAGCTCATGCCTGAGCTGCGTCGTCCGGCCGGCGTCGTGGTGGCCGCTCGTAAGGCTAACGCGCCTTACTCGGGACCTGCCATGGAGACCGGTGACGTGATTTATGCGGTCAACCGGCAAGTGATTAACGGCGTCGCTCAATTGCGGCAGGTGTTGAGCAGCATGAAATCCGGCCAAGCCGTTGTCTTGCTGGTCGAGCGCGCCGGACACCTGATTTACGTGCCGCTGCAGCTCGATTGATAGCGTTAGAAGAGATGACTCAAGGTCCAATTTCGAGCTTCGTAACTCACCACTTCCGTCACTTCAATGCGGCGGCGCTAGTGGAGGCGGCCGAAGCCTACATTCGACATCTGAACAATAGAGGCAAGATGTTCGTGACTCTGGCCGGCGCCATGAGCACGGCCGAGCTAGGAGTATCTTTGGCGGAGATGATCCGGAAAGACAAGGTGCACGGAATTTGTTGCACCGGCGCCAATCTGGAAGAAGATGTTTTCAACCTGGTGGCGCATGATTTCTATGAGCGCGTTCCCAACTGGCGTGATCTGAAACCGGAAGACGAGCAGGCGCTGCTCGAACGGCATATGAATCGCGTGACCGACACCTGCATACCGGAAGAAGAGGCGATGCGCCGCATTGAAAGCGTAATCCTGAAGGAATGGATGGCGGCCGATGGAAGAGGAGAGCCGCTTTTCCCGCACCAATTTTTCTACCGAATTCTGCAATCACCCGATCTCCGGAAGAGCTTTCAGATCGATGTAAAGGATAGTTGGCTGTACGCGGCAATGGAGCGCGACCTACCGATGTTTGTGCCTGGCTGGGAGGACTCGACGCTGGGCAACATGTATGCCGGCCACTGCATAACGGGCGACGTAAAAAAGGTCCACACCGTTCGCACTGGAATCGAGTACATGATTTCGCTGGCCGATTGGTATAGCAAGACATCGAAGGAATCGTCCATCGGCTTCTTTCAAATTGGCGGCGGCATTGCTGGCGATTTTCCAATTTGCGTTGTACCGATGCTCCGCCAGGACCTGGAGCGCGAAGACACCCCGCTGTGGGGTTATTTCTGCCAGATCAGCGACTCGACCACTAGCTACGGTTCCTATTCGGGTGCGATCCCGAACGAGAAGATTACCTGGGAAAAGCTGAGCATCAATACGCCCAAGTACGTCATTGAGTCGGATGCTTCCATCGTGGCGCCGCTAATGTTCGCTACCATCCTTGGCTGGTAGCAGCCCTAACGCGTCAGCGCCGATGGCGGTTTCGAAATAAGCCGGAGGTCCCCCGATCCCGGTTCGGCGAGAACGGCAAGCAGGAAATGTTCGTCGGGAGAGACAGCAAGTCCTGCCAGTCCAAACGCAGGAACGCGGCCGGGCAATTGTCCTAACGTGTTCGTTTGTCCGGTGTCGAGATTCAGGCGCTCCAACGTTTCGGGAATCACGTCTCCGTTGTTCGCCAGATAGATCAAGTCTCTCCCGGCTAGCGACCATGCCGACCAGAAGCCCGGTTGCAGATGGTCAGTCACTTTTTCCGCTCGACCGTTTGCGCAGTTTACGCGCCAGATCTCGCTGCTGAAGCGGTTGCGGACGTAATAGAGCCACGCTCCGTCCGGCGACAGGCGCAAGGGGAAACCGCCCTGGTCGGTAAGTTGCCGCGGCTGCCTTCCGGTGACGGGTCCGGCAAAAATATAAAATCGGTGGACGAAATAGACGGACTTCCCGTCGAGAGATGCCGCCGAATGACTGCCAATTACGGCGGGAAGAGGAAGCGCAGTGGGCGTGTCGTCAGGCCGCACGATTTTGTAGGCCCGCCGCCGGTTTAGGCTCGAGAAAACAATCGCGCCGTCGGAAGTCCAGGAAACATAGCTCGGCCGGAGATCACCAAACGTCAGTTGCCGCTCTTTGCGATCGCCATCTTTTGTCCATATCTGCGTCTTGCCGGATCTCTCGGAAATAAACGCCACCTGCCAGCCGTCGTGCGAATAAACAGGGAAATAATTTCGGCCCGTGGAAGCGATCCAACGCTCCCAATTCGAAACTCCGTGAACGCGATCAAGTTTCGCCCGCCAGATGTTCTCCTGTGGTTCAGCCATCCCCCAAACCAGCCTGCCTGACTTCCGGCTGACAGAAAACTGAGCGGGTCCGGAACCGATCACTTCGCTGCGCTCAATCGCTTCGATTCCTGAAGTCTTCCCAATTGGAATTCGCCACAACGAAGTCGAGGTGGCCGTTCCCATGCTGCACAGAAGAGCGGAGGAATCAGTGGTCCAATCGATGTCGCCAACGAAACGGCTGTCTGACTTAATCGGCTGAAGATCGCCGCCAGGCAGATTCATGGCATAGATCGGAGTGATGTCTCTCGACATATGCCGCACAAAAGCGAGCTTTGTGCCGTCGGGAGAAAAGCGCGGTTCCAGATCGCCGTCCGATAGAGCCGGCGGTCTGGTCAGCGGAATCTTGCGCCCTTCTGCGATGTGAATCAGCTCAATGTTGAACGGGTCTTCGGCGGACGTTTTGTCGGAAACTGCAATGAGGCGGCCATCCGGCGACCAGTCCAGTTGTCTCGAACCGAGTCCGTAGCGGCGCGGAAAAACATCGGCCAGATGCGTGGATTTGCCGGCGGCGTCGCGGATCATGAGCTTTAGCTTGTTCCCATCGAGCTGAAGATAAGCAAGGGACATCCCATTCGGAGACCATGCTGGACTGAACTTATCGCCATCCCCGGCCGGCAATAAATAGGGTTGAGGGCCGTGCGCAAAATCGAGAATTCCTAAGCGCCACGAGCCTAGCAGGCTGTCGTGCAACACGAACGCCACCTTTGTGCCATCCGGCGTGATCGCCGGCTGAAAGACTCGGCCGGGAAGATGGGTGACGACCGTTCCAGGGCCAAGATAAAAAGACCGTGATCGAGTCTTTCCCAACCAGCGGGTGCTAGCCAGACACAAGATCGCTAGAAAAAGCAAGCCTGGGACAACGAACCGCATCGGAAGCTTGGGGAGTTGGGCCGCTGGAGACGCTTCACTCGCGGCAGCCTCGGGTGAAAATGTAGGAAGGCCGATCGCTAGATCCGGACATTCCTCCTCTACCTCGGCAATGAATCGGTAACCCTTGCCTGGGAAAGTAGCGATATACTTCGTGCCGGAATCGATCTCTCCAAGAGCTTTTCTAAGGACCGAGATATTCTGCGTCAGGTTTGCTTCTTCGACAAAGCGATCTGGCCAGACCGTCTCCAGGAGCTCCTGCTTCGATAAAATGCGCTCCCGGTTGTCCAAAAGAATCAGCAGCGTATCAAAAACTTTTGGCGTCAGGTGAACGGCTTGCAAGCCCTTCCAGACCATCCGGTCCGCTCGCACGAGGCGATATGGTCCAAAGCGGCAGGCCTGCCGCGTATCGATAGGCGTTCTTGTCACTCCAGCCACAATCCTTTCGAAATTCTAACTCAGATTCATGTCGTTGAAATGACATTCGCGGACTCACAGTACCACGTGGGTAACAGCTTGGATTCACGGAAGCAGCGCCCGGCTAAAACGAACGAAAAGGTAATCTTTGAGATTCTAAAAGGCCAATTTCGGGTATAGTTAACCCCAGTCAGCCTAGCTCGTGGGCGAGGCAATGATCCGCGATTTGAGCTGGGAGTTGCCAAGTATGAGAAAGCTAGTAATACCCCTGATGCTACTGATGTTTTCGCAGTATGGCGTCGGGCAGACGACGACCGGGACGATAAGCGGCAGAGTCCTCGATACTTCGGGCGCGGCCATACCGAAAATAGCCGTCAAACTCCGTAATACGGCGACTGGAGAGCTACGCAACAGTGCCTCCGATAATTCGGGAGATTATCTCTTTCCGGACGTGCCCACGGGGACCTATGAAGTCGAAGCCGAAGCGCCAGGTTTTAAGCGTACCGTGCGGGGACCGCTCACTCTCGACGTTAATCAGAACGCCCGGCTCGATTTAGCGCTCCAGGTTGGATCGGTTAGCGAAGTGGTCGAAGTAAAGGGTGGCGCGCCGCTGGTAGATACCCGGGAGGTTCAACTGGGCGCGACGCTCGACAGCACGCGCATTCAAGAACTGCCGCTAAACGGCAGGAACATCTATGACCTCATGCAACTAACGCCGGGAACGGCGAACGTCAGCACCACTCTTACCGGTTCAAACGATTCCAATTACATGAATGTGAACGGCAATCGGATTCGGGAAAACAACTTCTTTCTCGACGGCGCGTTCAATAATTCACTTTTCCGGAACGGTGGAAACATGGCGCCAAATCCGGATGCCATTGATGAATTTCATTTGATCACCAGTAATTTCGATGCCGAATACGGGCGCCTGCCTGGTTCCGTGATGAATGTCGTTACAAAATCAGGCTCCAATCGTTTCCATGGGACGCTATTTGACTTCTTGCGGAACGATTCGGTCAACGCCAGAAATTTCTTTCAAAGTACAGTGAATCCTCTGAAAAGAAATCAGTTCGGAGGAACCTTGGGCGGCGCCATCCGGAAGAACCGAACCTTCTTCTTCGTCTCCTACCAAGGGCTGCGCCTCCGGACCGCGAATTACGAAAACGCCGTCCCGGTCCCCACGCTAGCGATGCGTCGAGGTAATTTCTCAGCGCTTCCTTCGTCGAAATGGCCGGTGGACCCGCTGACCGGCAAGCAGTTTCCGGGAGGAATGATTCCGTCAACTCGCCTCGAT
Source organism: Bryobacteraceae bacterium (assembly GCA_036501045.1). GTDB lineage: Bacteria > Acidobacteriota > Terriglobia > Bryobacterales > Bryobacteraceae > Bog-105. The sequence continues at coordinate 19,434 of DASYAX010000306.1, read as the reverse complement.
CCGGTCGCCGAACAGATACTGAATCAGTTGGTGCCCCTGCCGAACAATTCGGCCGGCACCTACAGCGACTCGGAATCGGCTCCTACTAACGACGACCAGGGAATGCTGAGGATTGACCACCAGCTTTCCGATACGAACAAGCTGTCAGGAACTCTGTTTATCGACCGGTCCACCGGCATCACGCCCTTTGGGGGAATTAGCAATATCGCGAACTACGGCATTCTTGACAGTGTGTTCAAGCAAGACAACGTCATTCTGAGCGATACCTGGACCGCTTCTCCAACAATAGTCAACGAAGCTCACGTCAACTACTCCCGCAATTTCTATGCGACCACAACGCCGGTACACACCAGTTGGTCCGACTTCGGCAGCCAGATTCCGTTAGGCGCCACGCCTCCACGGCCGCCTCAGATCACCGTGACCGGTTACTGGCAGGGAGGAACTTATGGCGACGATACGCAGCCGCAAACAACCTACGGTGGAACAGATGTCCTAACGTGGATTCGCGGTAGCCATAGCATCAAGGCCGGCGGCTCATTCCTATGGAATCATTTTGAGGAAACGGGGAATTGGCTCGGGGCCGGTCAATCGACGTTTTCTGGAGCGTATACAAAAAACGCTGAGGCGGATTTCGAATTGGGTGAAGCGGCTACCTTTCGCCAGAATAGCGGCCTGAACCGCAATTTTACCGGGACCAGTAGCGGTTTGTTTGTTCAGGATGACTGGAAGGCGGCACGGCGACTTACACTGAACCTCGGCCTTCGCTGGGAATTAAACACTCCTTACACCAGCGCCGGAAACGCGCTCGCGACGTTTGACGCGGGCGCGGAATCCAAGCGTTTTCCAACTGCGCCCTTGGGGATGCTATTTCCAGGAGACCCTGGCATTCCCGATGGAATCGCTCCCACTAAGTTAAACAACTTCGCGCCGCGCGTCGGTGTTGCCTGGGACGTATTCGGTACGGGGAAAACGGCGGTCCGGGCGGGCTACGGAATTTTTTATGCGGCAAGCATGATCAATCTCACTTCCAATTTACAGAATCAGCCGTTCATTCTGGACCTCACTCTTTTTGGAACAGCTAATCTCGTGAACCCATGGGCTTCGCAGGGCGGCAGTCCATTCCCCTACACCTTAACTCCCAGTGACCCGAGATTTGTTCTGCCGGCTACCGCCAACTATCTTGGCGAAGATTCCAAAACGCCGTACGTCCAGCAATACAATTTCACGCTCCAGCAGCAAATCGGTTCTACGATGAGTTTACAAGTTGGCTATGTCGGCAATGTGTCTCATAACTTATATGTTCAGCGTGATGCTAACACGCCCACCTACCTTCCGGGGGCCTCGAGCGCTTCTAACGTAAATAACCGCAGGCCTTATCTGCCAGGAGTTTATGGCGCAATCTATGAGTTGGAAAGCGGCGGCAGCGCATCTTATAGTTCGCTACAAGCCACATTCACTCGCAAGCTCTCTCATGGCTTTTCGCTGCTCGCCAATTACACCTGGTCCAGGTCCATCGACATACTCTCCGACGACCCCACAAGTATCTCTTCCGTTGGCTTTGTAGACTCGAATAACTTTGCTTTGGATCGAGCTGTTTCGAGCTTCAATGTGCCCCAGGTGTTATCGATGTCTTGGGTTTGGCAGGCGCCAGCCTTTCGGTATTGGGGCGTCTTGGGCCGGGAAATAATCGGCGGCTGGGAACTCGATGGCCTAATGACCGCCAGGGAAGGCTTGCCTCTGAATGTCACGTCGGGAACCGACACCAACCTGGATGGGAACACGAACGATCGCCCGAATTTAGTAGCCAATCCCATATTGGATAGCGGCCGTCCAACGTCGCAGGTGATCTCCGAGTTTTTCAATACGGCGGCATTTGCCGCTTTGCCGGCCGGGCAACTCTATGGATCGGCAGGCAGAAACATTCTCGTTGGCCCTTCGGCAGTCGATTGGGATGTTTCCGCATTCAAAGCGTTTTCCATAACGGAACATCAATCGCTGCAGTTCCGCACGGATCTCTTCAACGTTTTCAATGAGGTGAACTTCAGTAATCCCAATACAACACTCACCAGTGCGAACTTCGGCAAAATTACTGCCGCCGGCTCGCCCCGCATTCTGCAGTTTGCCCTGAAGTTCATCTTCTGAACAGCAGAGATGCGAACTGAAGCCTTACTTAGGCCTGGTCGCGTTCTTCATTGTTAGCCCGGTAGCGTAATTCAGTTGACGAGGCTCATAGCCATCATCTTCCCGCTGGCGGGTCATACCGGCGTTTGCCCAGGAAACGGGAAAGTCGGGCCGCCATGGCCGTCTGCCCCAATAGTAGCCGCGAAACGGGTCTCTGGTCCGGTTCATCCAATCAAGAAGTTTGTCATGCAGGCCGTTGCGCGTCGCGGCGTGGTCGGGCGAATCGATCAGATTGTGTATCTCAAACCGGTCCGTTTCGAGATCATACAATTCATCTGTTGTCATCAAGTTAACTGCCAACTTGAAACGACCGTCGAAAATGCAGCGAATAGGTTGGAATCCGCCGAAGCCATCGTGATCCACCTCGTACCGGCCGAACTCGATGAACACTTCGTCGCGCGCCTGTACTTTCGGATCTTTGAAAGTTGCCAGCATGCTGCCTCCCTCAAAGCTCTTCGGAACACTGTATCCGTAAAATTCCATCAACGTGCCAGAAAGATCAATGTGCGAGATCGGATGGGCACAAACGGAATTCTTAGGCGACTGCCCGCGCCATCGGACCAGGAAAGGAACACGCGTAATCTCCTCGTACATGCATGCCCCTTTTCCGCCGTTCAGGCGATGCGCCTCGAGGAAATCCCCATGGTCCGCCGTGTACATAACCAGGGAGTCTGGAGCGTATCGATCAATCGCATTCATCACGCGTCCGATTTCGCTATCGACAAAGCTCAAAGCGCCGAAAAACCAGGGGCGCCGGATGGGTCCTGGTGGACGCTCGAGGGCTTCGCCCGCCCAAATGCGTTGTTCCTCCGGCTTCCCTTTCAAGTCGTCCAGAACGTCGGGATCGCTCGGGAAGATGAAATCTTTATACATCTCCGAATAAGGCCGGGGCGAAATGCCGGGATCGTGAGGCTCATCGTACGACACGACCAACAAAAAGTCTTCATTGGCATGTTTCTCCAGGAAATCGATGGCGCGATTGGAGCAGCGATGTGCAAACGTGAATTCGGCTGTGATATCGGGATCGTTGTTGGTCGTTGGCTTCCGGGAACGGACGCGATCCGCCGGCGAAAGTTCGGCCAAATAATCCCGCTGATCGTACCAATAGGCCGCGTCCCATCCCGCGGCGGCACGGCCTATGCCGAAGTAATCCGATCCATCCAGGTGCCACTTGCCGATATAGGCGGCGCGAATATCGTGATCGTGAAGCCGTTGGCCGACCGTGTGCACCGTTTGGCCCAGAGGAAGGCTGTTCGCCCAGGCGCCGTTGCTATGTGGGTACGTACCGGTAAAGAGTGCCGAACGCGCGGGCGTGCATACCGGTTGGCACGTGTAAGCATGCTCGAAACGGATGCCATCGGCAGCCAGTTGGTCTAGATTGGGTGTTTTCAGCCCTGTCTGCCGGTAGCAATTCAACATATCCGCCCGGACAGAGTCGGTGATCAAAAGAATCGCTTGCCGGCGCGCGGCGCCATTCGCCCGGCGTACTTGCCCGGCTCCCGTTACTGCGGCGCCGGTAGCGCCCAACGTCTTTACAAAGGACCTTCTGTTCATCTTAGTTGGCTGTGCCTTGCTGTCTGCCCCATTTAAGGCCATTGCACCTCTTTTAGAATGTCAAATTTTTAACTGTCTTTGATTTTTAACCAAATCGAACACGCTGCGTGAGGAAAACGCGCCTATAATCAGACGCGCCGCCAAAAACAATTGCATGTTACGTCTACGAACTGAATTAATCTGCGTGTTGCTATTGATTCCAATCGGGTCAAGAGGACAGACAGCCCAGGCTCTTCCCGACTATAAGATTTACGCCGGAAGCACTCATTCCCATACCGCCTACACGTGGTCGCATGGCGATCAATTCGAAAAACATGGCTGTTCCGGAATTCTCGTCTATGCTCCCAGCCCATCGTCGACCTTTGCCTCGACCTGGTCGGATGGCTATGTCAAGAGTAAGACTGGCTGCGCTGGTATTTTCGTCATTAATTCGCTCCAATATCCGAGTCCGAGCGTGACGCTGAGACCCGACTGGCAGAAATATCAGGGGCCGCCTTCGGAGCATTTCGCCTTGGCCAAAGCCGATGGCTACGATTTCTACATCACGACCGACCATTCCCAGGAAGCCCGGCTTCAGCCCCCCAGCGAGTTGTGGCCATCTGCCAAGCAACAGGCGGCTCAGGCTTCCGACGCCAACTTCGTCGCGATAGCGGGTTTCGAATATTCCGAAAACGACGGTCCGGGCGGCGTCGGTCATCTCAACGTAATCAACAGCGCCGGGATTCTCAATGCTCTAGCTCCCGGCATTGATCTCCCATACTTTTACAACTGGCTAAAAACCGCGCCGCCGAACGGTGACGGACCGATTGTCGTCAGCTTCAATCATCCCGGCGCCCACCAATATAACGACTGGGCCTACCGGGATCCCCAGGTAACGGACATTATCACTCTGCTTGAAGTCATAAACTCCAATAACAAAATCCACTACGAAGCCTTCGTAAACGCGCTTGATAAAGGCTGGAAGGTCTCACCCGTCTGCGGCAATGACAATCATGGGCTCGCAGGTATCGGGCGCAATACCTCTCGTACATTTGTGTTGGCTTCGGGGAAGACCAAAGGAGCAATTTTGGATGCCATGAAACACCGCCGAACGTACGCGTCACTTGATAAGAACCTCCAGTGTAAATACACGGTGAACAGAGAGATCATGGGTTCGACTCTCGGACAGCCGAAATCTTTTAGGTTTGACATTTCAATCAGCGATCCCGACACCAGCGACCCCAAGGACAAGATCACGAAAATCGACATCGTGAGAGACGGCGGAGAAATAGTTCAGAGCTTCAGCCCTTCGCCTGCTTATTCGGTTCGTTGGACTCCCACCATTGCCGATTCCACCAGCAAGTTCTTTTTTGTTCGAGTATGGAACGCCGGGGGAGGTGACGCGCCTGACCCCGATCCGTCCAAACCCGTGGCCTGGCTGGCTCCCATTTGGACCGGTGAATAAGAAGCCTAACGACGCGGAGATCTTAAAAATGGCACTCTATCACGAGCGTTGGAATTGGACCAGTCCGCTAGCGCGTTTCGAACGCCACCACCTGAGCCGCATCTGTTTGTTATTGCCCCTCACCATAATGAGCTGTTTCGGGCAGCTCGCCACTATACAAGGCGAGATTCATGACCCGACAAATGCTGTGGTACCCGGAGTTCAGATGAAGGTGACGAATGCCAAAACCGGCGTTTCGGTTGCATCAGTGAGTAATGGCAATGGTTTTTACTCGGCGCCTGGGCTGATTCCCGGCACCTATTCCGTCGAAGCGAGAGCGCAGGGATTCGAAACATCCGTACAGCAGAACCTGACGCTCGATGTGAATCAAATTGCCCGCGTGGATTTCACCTTAAGAACCGGCACGGTTTCGCAAACTGTCGAGGTGGCTGCGGCGGCCACTCCGCTAAACACCGATAGCTCGAGCGTGGGTCAGGTCATTAACGATAAGACTGTCGTGGAACTCCCTTTGAACGGACGCAACTATCTTCAACTCGCCCAATTAACCGCGGGCGTTTCTCCATCCAACGGAAGCCGCAACAACTCGGAGGGGTCTTTCACTGCTTTGGGGCAGCAGGTGTACCAGACGAACATTTTGGTAGACGGTCTCGACAACAGCACGCGAGCGTCCGGAGGAGAACTGGGTTACCAGGCTCAGGCCGTCACCCCATCCATCGACGCAGTTGAACAGTTTGAAGTCGTGACTAATAATAATTCAGCCGAGTATGGCGTTCGCATGGGAGCCACGGTAATCGTGGAAACTAAGTCGGGGACCAATCAGTTTCATGGTTCTCTGTACGAGTTCTTGCGAAACGGTGACTTGGACGCTACCAGCTTCTTCTCGGTTGGCCGGAATAAGCCAGCCTATCATCAACACCAGTTTGGCGGCACGCTCGGCGGACCAATCCTTAAGAACAAGCTCTTCTTTTTCGGGAGCTTCGAGGCTACCCGCATCGATGCAGGGACAACCAGCATCACGACTGTACCGACGGAGGCCGAGCGGAACGGCAACTACACTGGGCGGGCTACCATTTATGATCCGGCAACCACGGCACTCGTGAAAAACATTGACGTTCGCACAGCTTTTGTCGACAATCAAATTCCTGCCAGCCGCTTCGATCCCACCGCTGCCAAAGTCATCGGCCTGTATCCGCTGCCGAATCTGCCGGGAAACTCGAATAACTATTACTTCTCCGCGCCGGGCACGAGCAACACAAACGAGTATGACGACCGTGTCGACTATAACATCACTTCTACCCAGCGTTTCTTCGTGCGCTATAGCAGACGGGATTTCAATCAAGTACAACCAGGCTCTTTGCCGTTGCCCGCTGCTGGCGGCACATGGGAGACCGTAGGTCTCGGATCCAATAGCTTCTCGGGCAACTGGAACTTTACGGTGTCTCCTTCCGCAACCAATGAGCTTCGCCTCGGATATTCAAGGATGAATAGTCTGATTGGCGTGCCGGATAAGACGAACTATAACCAACAGCTCGGAATTCAAGGTATACCGGCAGGACTCGGCGCTGCCAACAACACCGGCCTGACGCTCTTCTCTCCGAGTAATTATGCCCAGGTCGGAACACAGAACTTTTGGCCCAACACAAACAATCTAGGAATCATCCAGATTTCAGACATGTTCTCTAAGGTGAAGGGAACGCACACCATGAAGTTCGGTGTCGAACTTCTCAGGGAATACAACTTCCGCATCGCCGCCCGGTACGCCCGTGGAAATATGGCGTTCAACGGCTCGTTCACACAGGATCCGAACGACCGCGGAACCACGGGCGATTCCATGGCCGACTTCCTTCTCGGTGAGGCAAGCGGCGGCACTATTGGAAACGAGAACGGCGAATCAATGCTCTCTCACAACTATGCCGCTTTTTTTCAGGACGATTGGCGCATCACTCCCCGGCTGACTTTGAACTTAGGGGTGCGTTGGGATCGGTTCGGACCGCCGAGCTTCCACAATATTCCCGCTAGCCGGTTTGCCTTTCAGCCAGGCTCACAGAGTTATCAAGTGGTCAATCCGGAGAATAGTAGCGATTGTGGTTGCGTACAGAACAATAAGAATTTCTCGCCGCGCGTCGGCTTTGCCTTTCAAGTCACGCCCAAGACCGTAATTCGCTCCGGCTTCGGTACTTATTACGGGGAGCCTAGTTATGAAAACGAAGACGGAGCACGTTTCTTCAACCAGCCGCCGAATTTCACGGAGATCAGCTTTCCGACCGACAAACTGTTTTCTCCCGCGTTGGTCGTAGCTCGAGGATTCCCCGCGGGATTGTTACCGGCATCTGCCGTACAGCAAAACGTCTCAGTGAGCACCGCTCAGCCATTTAAGCCGAATCAGTACACCATCGAGTGGTTCTTGGACGTGCAGCGGCAACTTCCTGGGCAAGTGGTTGTCACTGGCTCTTATATTGGGGAGGGCGCCCGCCAGTTAGCGTACCCCCAGAACATCAACGCGCCGTTCGCTCCGGGCCCGGGAACTCTGCAAAACCGCCGGCCGCGGCCATTCTTCAGTTCCATCACACAATACCCCGCCGGCGCGAACTCCAGTTACAACGGCTTGACCGTCAAGGCGGAGAAGCGCTATACCAACGGTTTGGTCTTTCTCGGCTCGTACACGTGGTCGCATGACCTCGACGATGGGAATGGCCTGCTGAACGACAATCTTTCGGCCATCCGCGATCCTTATAATTTATCGCTCGACTACGGCAACGCCGCTTATGATCTGCGCCAGGTATTCGCGGGAAGTTTTAACTATGATCTGCCCTTTGGCACGAATCGCCACTGGCTAAGATCTGGCGGCCCGCTAAATTGGATTTTTGGTGGCTGGCAACTTGGGGGAATTCTGACCTTGCAAACCGGGCAATACTTCACGCCAACGCTTTCGGTGGACTTGACAAACACCGGTACGACGAACTTTCCGAACGCCATTTCGAATCCCAATCTACCCTCAAGTCAGCGAAGCATTCGAGACTGGTTCAACCTTGCGTCGTTTGCTCTGCCGCAACAATACGTATACGGTAACGCTGGACGCGGTATCGTCGAAGGCCCTCCGCTCAGAAACATGGACCTGAAGATCGGGAAAAATTTCTACGTGCGAGAGCGTTACCGCCTGGAATTTCGGGCCGAAATGTTCAACTTCACCAATATCCCGCATTTCGCGCTTCCGAATGCGACCGTCAATTCTCCGCAGGAGGGTACCATCACCTCAACCATAGGGAACCCGAGGCTGATCCAGGGCGCTTTGAAGTTCGTCTTCTGATATGGAGCGACCTTGTCAAGTGTCACGTAAAACCGAAAGTAAACGCGATCCAGAAATGCTCGTAGGAGGATTTCTGGGAGCGTGCAAGTAAGCAGCAGCACGGGTGGCAGAGAGGAGCGAATGCGACGGTTGATCACTCTGATATCCGCGGTCGGAACCGCCCAATCGTGTTCCGTCGGGAACTGCCTCGGACTTAAGGACGCGAGTTGGGCCTGGAGGCCGTGTCGCATAGAAGATGGGAGGGTTCTCCTTGCCGTGAGCCCCTCGCCTGCCACCGATGCTGCTGCTAAAAGGTACAAGCGTTTTTTCTCAGGCAGCTTGCTGCTGCGGCTGTGTTCGGTTTTGACAGCAATGGCCCAGGCGAAGCCGAGCAACTCACGCGCAACGGCAGTCACAATCTGCGGTTTGTTCTTGCCGCTAGCCGCCAGTTTCTTGTAGCGTGTACACAAACGCCACTGCGCCTTCAGGCAATATCTTTGATTTCCTGATCGAGACCCTGTTGTCGTTTCAGCAGAAAGCCTCCGACCCAGGACGCAAAGCTTGCAGGGTTGGCAATCACGGAACGAATCGCTTCGGGTGCGGTGGCAATGGCTTGGTCGATCGCCTTCTCCAGCCGGGCGATCCGTTCGCCGGCATGATGCACTTCATGCACATAGTCCAGCAGCGTGGCCTGGAGCGCCGGGTGCTCGAAACGCACATGCGTGTTCAGCCAAGTCAGGTACTTGGTGGTCCACTTCTTTTTGATGTCGGCAGGCGCCTGGGCTCCGTGCCGCAGCAAAAACTTTCCCAGCCCTTGACGAGCGCGATGCTGGTCCTGCCTGGCGTCTTCGCGCGCTCGCACCAGATCGCGCAGCGTCTCGTGGGCCGCATCGGGAACGCAAACCGCCGTCAGGTCGCCATTGCAACAGCACCGTGCCAGCTTCTCGGCATCGCGTCGGTCGGTCCTGACGCGATCGCCGGCCTTGGCAGGCACCAGCGAAGGCGCAATTATTTCGCAGCTCACGCCCAGTTGCGTCAACTGCCAATACAAAACATACCCGGTCGGACCGGCTTCATAGCAGGCTTTCAGATGCTGAACCGGGCCAAGTCTTGTCACCAGCTTGCGAATCGATTCCAGGTGGTTGGGGATTAACGCCCAGCGAGCGGAATTCGCCATTCGGCTTGCTACTGCCCCCGCAATCGTACCCGCGTGGACATCCAATCCAATAAAACGTATCTTAGACATGCGACCAATTCCTTTCGTATGCGGCTCTGCGCCGCTGGTTTCAACTCTTCGCAGCGTAGCGCTACTGCGAAGGATTGGTCGCCTCCATATTGACTAGCTTTAGGCGGATTCCGGTTGCCCGGGAAAGTCTGAACGGAAATTGGTAGATTAGAGGAAACGGTGAGGTGCGAGAGCGGTTGAATCGGGCGGTCTCGAAAACCGTTGAACCTTTGCGGGTTCCGTGGGTTCGAATCCCACCCTCACCGCCAGAAAACAAAGGACTTAGCCGATTTAGAGCCGTGCAAATGCGCGAGTCATTTTTGGTTCTTCGCTCCCTTTTTAGTCAGACGCTTTCCGAGTGTCTTTTGGACAAGTTTTGCGGCGCGTTCATCATCTCCGCTCAGTAGGTGGGCGTAGATGTTCATCGTTACTGTTGCGTTGGCGTGTCCCAGGCGCTTCGACACGGTCTTGACCGGAGTTCCCGCGCTCAGCAGTTCAGAAGCATGTGTGTGCCGTAGGTCGTGAAATCGAATGCCTTCTGCGCCGACCCGCCGTGCAAACGCGACGTACGCATCAGTAAAGCGATCCGGCGGCCACGGTGTGCCGTCAGGCAGCGGAATGACAAGATCATACTCGGATAGTCCGGGCCGAAAAGATCTCTGATCCGCTGTTGGCGTTCTCGGTGTTCTCGGAGCGCATCTACAAGCGCAGTAGGCAGCGTGATGGTCCGTCGCGAGGATTTGTTCTTCGGACTCTTAAAGAACCAGCCGCCCTCACGCGTTTGACTCAAAGACTGATTGATTGTCAAGCGTTCGTTGTCCAGGTCGAGATCGGCCCAGCGGATCGCGAGAAGTTCGCCCACGTCGTAGACCCGTGCACAGTCCGGTCAGAATCGGAATATACATCTCTGTATGTTCTCGGCCGATTCGATGAGCAAGACCGCTCGATCTTCATCAATCGGCTGCATTTCCTTCTCTTCCGGACGCGGCGCCTCGACCGCGTCTGCCGGATTCGTGGGGCGGAATTGCCAGATGACGGCTTGCTGCAAGGGCCTTTCGCAGCAAACGATGGATGTGCAGAACAGTGCGCGCGCTCAACCGTCTCCGGTCCGTCTATTGCCGGCAGCGCTCGACCACGTGTAGAACTCGGCGATTTGCACGGGGTGCAGTTTGATGAGTTGCTGGACGTCCGGCGAGCACATGCCGATCCATGGCGGAATCTTTGATCGACCAGTTTGGATAAGCGAGAACCGGATTATGAAGGCCTTGCCAGTCAATGAAATCGGCCGCTTTGACCTGCCGGACGGAGCCCGCAAACGCCAGCAGGAAAGCCAGGCAGGCGATCTTGTGGAAATGAGTGCTCATGCGGATCATCCCCACCCGCGGCATTTTTCTCGTCATAGCAGCGCCCTCGCTAGTTTATGCCAACTTTCAAAGGAAGTCTTTGCGCGAAAGTGCGAAACTGTTGTCTTCTACGGAAGTCCATCGGGAAGGGGTAGTCTATGTTGACTTCGTCTGTGGAAGTGCGCTGGACCGCACGCTACGACTATAAACAGCACTGGACGCTTGTACGGCACAAGCACGATTACTTTCAGATCATCTATATTCTTTCGGGGTCGGGCCTTCTGTCTCTGGAGGACTGGGAGTATTCGATCGACCAGGGCGACTTGTTTCTGATCAAGCCTCAGCGAAACCACGGTCTTGCTCCGTCTTCGGAAGTGAAGACGTTGGATCTCAAATTCCGGGTAAATGACACTTATCTTCGGCAATGTCTTCTCGATGCTAAGGAAGTGATCGCCGCGAAAGACGCGAGCATGGCCGGTCTGTTCGAACACATCCGCTGGGAAGGGGAGACGGTAAGCTACCTTTATCGGGAATCGTGCAACCTCCTTCTCATGCAGATATTGATTCACTATCTGCGGCAGGATCGGCACCAGGCAGATACGGCGGCGCCCGAAATGGCAGAAGAGGAACTGCCTGGCGATACGGTTGTGAGGAAGGTCCTTGAATTCATCAAAGGCCACTATGCGGAAGAACTGGACCTGCCGCGAATTTCCGGTATCGTGCAACGGTCGGCCCGCCACGTCCGCCAGCATTTCGAGGATTGTCTCGGCGTGCCTCCGATGCGCTACCTGCTTCAATATCGCGTGAAGAAGGCAAAAGAGCTTATTCAGTATTCCGATTACGGCTTAAAAGAGATCGCCGAGTTGGTTGGTTTCAAGACCATCCATCACTTCACGCGCGTTTTTCACGAAATCGCCGGTGAGAGCCCAGGCGCCTGGCGGCGTAAATACCAGGCCGGTATTTGCAAGGACGTTTGCATCCAGCCCCAATTTTCAAATGTGAACTGGACCTTTCCAGCTACTGTCGCTTCCGGCGCGTTGCCCGATCAGGCCGGCTCCCAGCAGATTGTGGGCTCATCCTTTTTCCGTGAAGATTTTTAGCGTGTGGGGCGCTGCCGGGCCCTCAACCGTCGGAGCGGAATTGCCGGATGAATCTCTGTGCATCGAAAGCCAATTAATGTCAGTGCGGAGGTTTTCGAGATCCGGCGAGAATGATTCCCTATCTGAGCTGCCCATCTGTAGAACCAACCGCATGGCTTCACCGTAGAACTTCAGAACCCTTGAGCGTGCGAATTCGGCTTCATTGGTTTTCCCGAGTCCGTAGGCGGACCGTGCGATAGCGGCAAACGCTCGCGCCAGGTTAATGTCGCTGGTAACCAGGTCCAACAAAAGATCGTTCGCCGATTTGTCGCTTTTCTTGTTCACGCTGGCCCTCACGCGTCACGTATTGTCAGCCCTGGAGGTTCGTATCTACCCGTACGAACCGAGGAAGTCTACGATAATCGATGTCCTTATTCCGTTCCCCCCGCTAATTCATGGTTCTTTCGCGGCGCGGCCGGGAGGCGTATCTCGATCACTTTCTGACCGCGAATGTCGATGAAGAGCTGGAGATCTTCCTCATCCACGAACTCCAAGTCGAACTCGCCAGAAATATTAGCCATGGTTCGCGCAGCCAGATGCTCGCCTTTCAACAGAAAGACTTCCACATCGGCGACGTTCTTATTTGGCTCCTTGGAATTGACAACTTGTCCGATGAGATGCACCCTTTTTCGTGCCGGCTCGCACTCCATTCGCAGATCGATCATGAAGGGCCGGGCTTCCTGCAGAAATTGCCGGCTGGACGCGTGTGAGCCGCGCACGGCTGCCAGAGAAGGCTCACGGACACTGTCGAAGAGCAACTGAGCGAGTTCCGCAATTTCAGGGAGCCACTTCCATCTTCGCTCGGGCACAAACATGGCTTTGACGGACCGGACCGCGCCGGACGGGGGCTGATAACCTGACTCCCGGCCGCTGAGCTCTAAGACTTCCTTCCACATTGCGGAAAGCTTTTGACACTCATCGCAGCCTTCCTCCAGGTGGCGCCGCATCGCAGCTTGTTGCTCCGATGGCGGGGCGCCGTGCGCGAATTCAAACCATTGCGCCGCCGAAAAATGGACCATTCCTCTTCCTTTCGCAGACGTAAGACGGTCAGTCATTGCAAAGGAGCAAGTCCTGGCCGCAAAAATACAAATTAGTCGAAAGATTTTCCCATCAATCGGAAGGGTGCCCAGTAATAAGGATGCGGATAGTTCTTTCGCAAATCCAGCATGGCGCTGCGGAGGGCCTCCGCCTTGCTAGGCTGGTGAAGCAGATGGGAATAAAACAGCTTCATAAACTCCGCCGTACTATGATCGTCCACGTCCCACAGCGAAAGTAGCAAAGACCGCGCGCCCGCATAAAGCAAGCCGCGTGATAGCCCGATTAACTCATCCCCTTCCGCGATAACGCTAAGACCGGTGACACAGCCGCTGAGCGTCAATAGGTCGACGGGTAAATCCATGTGATAGAGATCGTAGAGGCTGAGATACGAATCGGCTAGACGAATGGCCGAGAACATGGGACTGTCTTGTCTGAAGTAGCCGTGGCTTGCGATGTGGATTAACTGGCTTCGCCCACCGTCTTTTCGTAATGCCCGTTCGCTGGCGTCAGGCCCCAGAAGGATTTTCGCTTCCCGTACAACCGAGCCGACCGCCTCAACTTCTTGCCGGACAAAAGGAGTCTTGGCATCCTCGACACCCAGGACCAACGACGGCCCGGCATGTGTCTCCACTTGCTGCTGGCAGAGAGCGTGGATCGAGGCGCTGGGAGCGTAGGAAATGGTGAACGCGTCGATTAGCGATTGTTGACCGTCGAAGAGCGCGTGAAAAGGCAAGGAATGCAGGAGCCCGTAGGGCACAATCACCAACTGCCTGGTCTTCAGCAGCGGGCGGAGCGGCGCAAACACCTCTTCGTGAATGGCCTGAAGATGATCCTGCGTCGCGCGCATCAGAACTTCGCTGAATCTCGCAATATAGTCGAGGCCGAGGCGAAATTTCGACATTTGGAACTGCAGCATTCGCAGCCGCGGGGTAATGCCGGAAACGGTCGTCACCGGAACAAAGTCCAGAGTGTGGGGCGTCAATACCGCCGCGAACACGCGGTCACCGGCGCAGAAATATTCGACCAACGAGGTCTCCGCGCCGAGCGAAGCCCGGATCTGCTCGAGCGAGTTGCTCTGTGAGCCGCGAAAGTTCCCACTGGCCGGATCGGAAGCTGGCGCTTCGCGGATCAGGCGAAGCAGCTCGTGCTCATACGCCCGCGCTCGCGACCGCATGGATTCGACCAGCTCGGGAGCGATTCCATCCTGAGAAAGCTGTTCCCGCTCTAGACGGCGATAACACCAGTTCAGCTCTTTTCGTAGCTCGGAAATGCGCCGCCCTGTCTCGCTCTCAGCGGAATCCGGCGCGACCGGGGGGTGTAAACGCCCGAAGAGAAGATCTCTCAGAATCCGGGATTTCGCCTCTTCCACATAGGAGAACGCTTCTTCCCTGGAGGCCTGCCCGGAATCGCGGTCCAAGCAGAGCTGTACCAGCCGGCCATAAACCTCCGTCTTGTCCTTCATGAATGCGATCTTCAGCTCCTCGGTCTGCAGACCGCCCCGCAAATCATCCAACACCGATCGTGATTTCCGATAGGAATGATAGGCCTCTTCGGGCTTTCTCAAGGCCTCGTAAACCTGCCCCATCAGAAATTCCGCTTGATAAGCGAGAATCGGCGCGTCGATGCCCGAAACGCGGCGCAGCGCCTCGCCGCAGTGATGGGAGGCGGCTTCCACTTCACCGGTCTTCAGACACACGCGCGCCAACAACAGGAGCGATAGAACATGTTTGCTGGGTATTTGCGCGGAGCCGAAAAACTCTAGCGCTGCCGTACAAAGCCGGTGCGCCTCGCTGAAATCTCCCTCGTTGAACAGCACCAAAGCTTGATACAAGTCGAGGAGCGAAGGCCAGACCTGATTTTTTTCGAGCAGCATCATCTGCTTGGCTCGAGCGAAGAGCCCCAAAGAACGGGCAGCATCTCCTTCGAGACCGGCAGCGACGGCCGAATTCGCAAGCGACCTAGCCGCTTCGTAGTTGATTCCCAGTTCTTCAAACTGCGCGAAGCTCTTCTCCGCCATTTCGGCCGCTTCGGCAACCAGCCCCAATTCCAGATAAATTTCCGACTGGTCCAAATCGCACAAGCCCAGGTGGTATTTGTCGCCATTCTTGGAACAGCTATCGCGCGAAGCCCTTAACAACTCCAGCGCCTGGGTATAGTCCCCGCGAAGATAGAAAAGATAGGCGATGTTGTAGTCGGCCTGCGCCACCAACAGCGGCATGTCTTGCTGCCGGCAGAAATCGCGCATTTGCCGGTACGTTTCCAACGCGCCATGAAAATCATCCAAGGCAATCAGACAGACTGCCATGTTGTGCAGCGCCACACCGGCGGCTTCTTTGTCGTTGTGCGGAAGAAGCTGCTCGTACGCCCGCCGGTAAGCGGCAAGAGCTTGCGCAAAATGGTTCTGCCGGTGATAGATGTTGGCGACGTTGATTTCGAGCCGCGCGATGCGTAGCGTCTCGCCGAGGCCGGCGAAAATATCCCGCGCCCGCGCCGCCGCCGAGAACGCTGCTTCGTATTCGCCCAACAGAGCCAGGGACTGGATGGAGGTGCTCAGCGTACGTCCCACCTCGTTCATGTTTCCGGCGCGTTCAAACAACGTTGCAGCTTCCCGGAAAAGATCGACCGCCGGTTTACATTCGCCCATGAACCAGAGCGTGTTCGCCTTGGCTCTTAGACTGAGGGCCATAGCTTCTTCGTCTTGCAATCTACCGGCGATGGCGACGGCCCCGCTGGCAAGCCGGAAAGCTTCAGCCAAGTCAACTCTCACTTTCTGCCGGACTGCGTCGGCCAGATAGGCAACCACCGCGCTCTGCAGCAACTCCGGTGAGCGGTTCAGAAAAGCGCCGCGGCTTTCCTCATCCGGAAGGCCGCCGAGCTCAGCACAGAGCGCTTGAATTTGTTCGTCCATGGTTTCGCCAGAAAGGTTTCGCTAGAAGCCGCTTTTCTCGAGCAGCAGCCGTAAATTTTCAAGGCAACGCATCCGCGTGGGGCCGATAGACCCCTTAGGCATCTTCAGGGCAGCCGCAAGATCGTCATAACTCGGCCGTGGCACACGATAGAAAAGCAATTCCACCAGACGCCGGCAGTCTGGGGAAAGCCCCGCAACGGCAATTCGGACCATCTGCTCGCGCTCGAGCTCTTCCAAGAGCTCTTCCACCATTTTTAGCGAGGGGTCCGGCAGTCTTTCCTGCTGTAACTCCACGTCGACATATCGCCGGCCCTGGTTTTTCCAGTGAAAACATTTGCGAACCGTGGTTTGGATCAGCCATGCGGGCAGCGCGCGCGGCTCGCGCAAGCGGGGCAATTCCGAAACGAGCGTGAGGCACACGGACTGGAAAATATCGGCCGCATCGTCGGGAGAAAGGCCACGCTTGATCGGGATTGAGAAGATCAGGTTTTTATATTTGTCAACCAACGCCGACCAGGCTTCTTCGTTTCCGTGAAGACAGTCTTGCACTAGAAGATGATCCTGCCGGGAAGTCAGCATGTTCGCGGTTAATGGCGGAGAAAGAGCTCTTCCACATTCCAAAGCGTATGATCGCTGAGAATCGCGGGCTGGAAATTTCCGAGCCGTTCGGTTGCGCCCACAAGAAGATCGGGACTAACCAAACAGATCACAGGCAGGTTCTCCCAAACCAGCTCTTGAACCCGGTCATACATACGTTTTCGCTTTTCAAATTCCGGCGTTACCATCTGTTGCTGCATAAGACGATCGATTTCCTGCTGCCAGGGCGGCTGCGCTCCTCTCGGCGACAGGTCCCACAGATGAGCGCCGCCCTGCGAAGTCCAGACGTTAATCTCCGAATTCGGATCCGCATCGCCGCTCGCAAGTGACAGGATGGCAGCTTCATACTCATAGGTTGTGAAGACGCGATTCAAAATCGCCCGCTGCTCGAGCGGCACAACCCTAAGGTCTATGCCGATCTCCGCCAAATCTTCCTGAAGCAGCGTCGCTACTTCCGTGAGCTCCGGATTCGCCGCATTAAAAATGAGGGAAAAGGTAACCGGCTCATGCCGGTCGTCCAGCAGACGGCCATCGCGTCTCCACGAAAAACCGGCCTTCTGCAAGATGTGCCTGGCTTGCGGGATCGACCGCTCCGGCCGGGGGATACTTCGATTCAGCCATAGCTTGTCACCAGGCGTTACGTGAGCCGACAATGGATAGGCCCGGCCATCATAGGCCAGGCGAACAATTGCGTCCCGATCGATGGCGGCCGAGACCGCCTTGCGAAAGGCGAGTTGCCGGAACCATACCTGCTTGGCTTCAACGGCAGGAAGGCCCTTCGAACGGAGGTCATTGAGATTAAAAAACAGAAAGTTGTATTCCAGGCTGGCGCCGGCATCGCAAAGACGAAACCTGCCGGACTGCTGATGTTTTTCTAAGACGGAAAAGTTCGCGGCGCTCAGCCGGCTGACGACATCGATTTCACCGGCTTGAAACCGCATCGCCTCGGCGTCGGCATTTCCGGTAAAAACGGAAAAAATCTCGTCTAAGTACGGGAGCTGGCGCCCTTCTGCATCTAGCTTCCAGTAATGCGGATTACGCACCAGCGTGAGGTGCTGTCCCGGAACGTATTCTTTCAATTGAAAAGGGCCCAAACCCGCAATTTGTTTTGAAGGCGTTGTTAAGTTCCACACTTGGTTCAACCGGCCTTCTTCATAGGCGCGTTGCAAGAGATGGCGGGGCAGGACGGCAATGCTGTCGAAGAGGCGCTCGGCCGCGGCGTATGGTTGCTGAAGCTCGAAATGCACTGTGTAAGCATCGACCTTTTTAACGCGGATTGGTTTCCCCGCGATCATCAATAGATCTCGCTGCGGTGCATGAACGTGCTCGTCCAGATAGACCTCAAACGTAAAGAGAACGTCATCGGCGTCAAACGGTTGCCCGTCGGAAAACTCCAACCCGCGGCGGAGATGCAGCGTGTAATCCAGGCCGTCAGGCGAAACGGTCCAAGAGCTTGCCAGCGCCGCTTCCGTTTTGAGGGAATGCCGGTTGATGTGAATCAGATCCGTATTGATCAGCCCGATAATCTGCCGGGAACTGGCATCTATCGCGATCAGCGGATTGAGCGTTTTCGGCTCGGC
Organism: Bryobacteraceae bacterium; assembly: GCA_036501045.1. Classification (GTDB taxonomy): domain Bacteria; phylum Acidobacteriota; class Terriglobia; order Bryobacterales; family Bryobacteraceae; genus Bog-105. The sequence goes on along the minus strand of DASYAX010000306.1, from coordinate 1,139 downwards.
ACGCTGCGAGATCACAAGCCTGCCCCCGTACGGACCGATTTCTTGGCCCGCGGCGAAGTTTGCCGGATGTGCGCTCAGCACTACCGCAGCCAAGCAGGCTTCTGCGAGCCATTTCGCGTTCATCATCGGTCAGCTTTCGGATCCCGATTCAACCGTCAAGACTGCTTACCGCTCATTCGAGCCGATGTGGTACCGGGAGCCAATTTGTAGTACCCATAGTACGAGAAAATACTATGGTACGCCAAGAAGACCGGCACCAATCCTAAAAGCGGCAGGAACATCCACCAGTACGATTCCAAGACGCTGTATTGACGAAGATTGGCGAGCAAATTTCCCCAGCTTGGCGTGGGTTCGCTTACGCCTAGACCGAATAAAGACAGGACCACCTCGGCGAGCACGTATTTCGGAATGAAAACCGCTGCCTGCGCGAGCACGACGCCAGCGGCTTGGGGCAATATGTGCCGGCGCAACAAATAAACGTCACTTGCTCCGAAGCCTTTGGCGGCCAGAACGTAATCGCGTTCCTTGGCGCTGAGCACCACTCCGCGGATCAAGCGCGCCGGACGGGCCCAGCCGGCCATTCCCACCACGATAATCAGCAGCAGAAAAATTCCGTTGGGAGGAATTTGTAGCGGCAGAAAGGCGCGCACCGCGAATAACAGATAAAGCCACGGAAGCGCGAGGAAAATCTCAGCGGTTCGCATGATCAGATCGTCGAGCCAGCCGCCATAAAAGCCCGCCAGACCTCCGAGCGCCATTGCCATGCTCAGCGAAACCGTGGTGGCGAGCAGGCCGGCGAACAAAGAGATTTGCCCGCCGTAAAGAAAGCGCGAAAATTGATCGCGCCCATAAGCGTCACTCCCCATTAGGAAGATCTTAGCCGGCCGATCGGTCCCGAAAAGGCGCGGTCCGGGGACGAAGAATCGCACTGGATACACCACGCGGCGGTCTTCGTAGTAGCCTTGACCGTTTTCCGGATACGCTCTCCATCGATAGATGAACGGACGAAAATGCAGCTTCTTCTGATCGTCGATGAAATGGATGCGCGTGGGCGGGGCGAAAGGCAACTCGCGGTCCGGGGTAGCGGGGTCGTAGGGAGCAAAGAATCCCGCGAGCAAAACCAATCCGTGGGAGACAAC